>NZ_DATJWR010000325.1:0-78558 GCF_035501035.1 Paraburkholderia sp. | reverse complement strand
GCGGCTTCCTCGCGCGCAAAGGCGACGGCGAACCTGGTGTCAAAACCATCTGGCTAGGCATGCAGCGAATAGTGGACTTCGTTGCTGGCATCAGGTACATGCGCGAGGTTGAGCATCAGACTTGTGTGTAATGGAATGGGTCTGAAGCCCCGCGCCTGCCAAACTCGGAATGGAATCTAGCAAAATGACTCCATAAGTCAATATGAAAAATCTTATATCGACGCTAGCCGGTATTTCAATCCGGAATAAAAGCTGAAGTCAAATACGCGGCACTCACTGTATCGGTGGTACCGCCCCCCAACTTCTCCGCCAGCATCCGTTCGTACACTCCGAAGTGCAGGTCGACCTCCTCCTGCGTGACGGCGTGGACAAAGATGTTGACCTGTTCCGGCAACAATCCCATCACCGTGGCAATGGCGCTCTCGAGTTGCGGTCCGCAAAGCCGGTCTTCCGCCAAAGTCGTTCCGATGGTGATGTCATACGCCTTTTCATGTCGAAAGACGATTTCGACAATGCGCGCTCTGGCGCTCATGTTGTTGTCGACAGCAAGTCTCGTCAGTTCTGCAACCTGCTGCATTACCTCGGTCGGAAAGCCTTTTGTGGAGCGCAGCTTGATGCGATGCCTGCCAAGCGTTCTCCATTCTGAATCGAACTCCATAGTCGTCTCCCGATGAACACCAGTGCGCGAACTCTATGGCCTCCGCGCGAATTTTCAAGGCCCAAAAATTCGTTCACCACCTCTTGAAAGCGGCCAAAAGCATCCTAGATTGGTCACGGCGCAGGTAGTCCCGCAAATGTGTGTGCGGGCGCTGCGTGTTTCAATCTTGATTATCCGCGGCATGGGACAACCGGACTGAAGCGCGTGAGTCGGTTCGCTCCCTTGCCTCCAAAGGAGAGAGCGAACATGGGCGACCTTTACTCTGGTACCGACCTTTTCACTGAACTGGACCGATTGCAACGTCAGATGTCCAGCCTGTTCGGCGGCTTGCCGTCCAGCCTTCGTTCAAGCCGTTTCGGGACCTTCCCACCTATCAATATCGGCGCGACCGACGACACGATAGAAATCGTCGCGTTTGCGCCCGGCGTCGAACCGTCCAAACTCGATATTTCCGTCGATAAAGGATTGCTGACAATCGCTGGCGAACGAGTGACCCGGCCAGCAAAGTTGCCTGAGGGCACGCGGCAGTATGCCCAGGAGCGTTTCAGCGGCTCTTTCCGGCGGGTCATCGAACTGCCTCAGCAAGCCGACCCCGACAAGGTGCAGGCACGCTATGTCGACGGTTGCCTGCTAATTTCGGTGGGTAAGCGTGAAGCGTCCAAACCCCGTGCCATCACGGTTCAGTAACGAGGTGACATGATGAGTGAGAATACGCAGATCGCACAGAGCCACCAAGGTGCCAGCACGCGCGCGGAACCGGACGACGCCCGCCGTCGCGTCACGCTGTCACCTGCTGTCGACATCGTCGAAGATAGCCATGCCGTCACGCTCTGGGCTGACCTCCCGGGTGTCTCGAAGGAGAAACTGGACGTGAGAGTCCACGATGGCAGCCTGACCATCGAGGCTGAATCTGTGGTGCCAGTCCCGTCAACCCTTCAGTTGTCGCACGCCGAAGTTCGCGTGCCTTATTTTTCGCGCCAGTTCAACGTCAGCGAAGACTTCGACACATCGCGGATTGAAGCAGCGCTGAAAGACGGTGTTCTGAAGCTGACAATACCGCGACGCGACGAGGCGAAGCCACGGCGCATCGAGATTAAAGTCGGCTAACCCCATCGACTATCAGGAGCACTGCCGCTGCAAAGCGGGTATGCTTCCGCGCTACAGTCGAGCCGATGCGTTCGCTCGACTGTAGCGGATTTCTGAAGGAGTACGAATTTCTGCGATTTAAAAGAGTGAGAACCTCGGGGAGCTTTGCAGACTGGTGAAAAACGGAGAATGCCGCGACGGGCGACGCATAGGCACGATGATACCCGCCGATGGGGAAACGCGTACTTCATCGAAGTCATCGCGCTCGGTTGACGCCTTGATTTAGTTCGAGACGTTTTAGGGGTCCTGCTGGATGATGAAGTGAACGCTCGCGCGACGAGTGCATCATCAAGCCATTGGGACGACCCGACCACCTTGGCGTCCGAGAAACGGAGATTTCCGACGCAAACGAGAGGCTCAATTCGATTCGCTCGGCCGCTCGGCGCGTCCTGAATGAACGAGACGACACTGTCAAAGAAAACCCGTGCCGCACCGCACTCGCCCGCAACATTCACCCTACGGTCGCGGCAGACTCCGCATTCGTCGTCAGGATGATTTTTCCGACGTTCGCCGATGATTCCATGCGTCGATGGGCATCTCCCGCGCGCTCCAGCGGGAACGTGCTGTCCACGACCGGCTCGAGGCTTCGGCCACCTGAGAAGCGGTCGAGCCAGTGCTCGCGGAAACGTCGTACCATTGCGTGTTTTTCCGCCTGGGCGCGCGACTTCATGACAGTGCCGATAATCTGGATGTGGCGATAAAGAATGGTCTCCAGTTCGACACTCACCTGCCCGCCCCCGCCAAGAATTCCGACCTGCACAAGCCGGCCGCCATTCGCAAGCGACGCGATATTGCGAGCGAAATAAGGCGCGCCCACGAAATCGATCACCACATCGACACCTCGACCGCCAGTCTTCTGGGCAACGACATCGGCAAAGTCCTGCATGCGATAGTCGATGGCATGGTCGGCACCCAGTTGAACAACACGTTCGAGCTTCGATGCCTCGGCCGTCGCGAACACGGTCGCGCCGGTCGCATACGCCAACTGGACCGCAGCAGAACCGACGCCTCCGGCCGCAGCGTGAATGAGCACCGAGTCGCCTTGCTTGAGGCGTCCGAGATGCATCATCGCTTCATGCGCCGTGACGAACACCTCGGGGATGGCTGCCGCGTGCACGTAATCGAGCTGTTGCGGAATCGGCATCGCAATACGCCAGTCGATGCGTGCGATCTCGGCGTACGCGCCGCCGCCAACAACGCCCATCACGCGGTCACCGACCTTGTAGCGTTCGACCGACGCGCCCACTTCTAGCACCTCGCCCGCGATTTCCAGGCCCATGATGGTCGAGTCGCCGAAATTCGGCCGGCCGTAGCCGCCGCGGCGATGCGTCAGGTCAGCGCGGTTCACGCCTGCAGCGTACACGCGGACCAGCAGGTCGTCGGGGCGGACTTCCGGGTCGGGGACATCTGCGATTTTGAGCACGTCCGCGTCGCCGAATTCGTTGAATGTGATTGCTTTCATGATGGCGTGTCCTGTTGGTCGTGCGCTTCGCCGAGCGTCGATTGCGCGGCGGCGGAAGCTGAAATAGCGGCCGGAAATCCCGCGTAGAACGCGAGGTGAGTAATCGTAGCTGCCAGTTCTTCCCGCGTGACACCGTTGTTGACCGCACGTCGCAGATGCGCAGGAAGCTCGTCGTGATGGCCACCCACAATCAATGCGGCGACGGTCACGAGACTTCTGTCACGCGGCGACAACGCCGGGTCGGCCCAGACCTGGGGAAAAAGCACGTCGTCGACAAGCGCGGCGAGCTTCGGCGTGAACGCGCGTGCCGCTTCGCGCGGGCTGTCGAAATTAGCGTTTGACATGGTTGGGCTCCCTTCAGACCTGGCTGATGAACTTGTTGGTGAGATAAAACTCGATGCCTTCCGCGCCGCCTTCAGAACCGATTCCGCTTTCCTTGATGCCACCAAAAGGCAATTCGGTGGCGACGATGCGGTACTGGTTAATGCCAATCATCCCGGCTTCCAGGCCGTCGGCAACGTCGATGGCGGTGCGCGCGTTGTTCGTGAACGCGTAGGCCGAGAGTCCATACGGCAAGCGGTTCGCCTCTGCGAGTCCGTCATCGAGATGGTCGAAACGCATCAGCACAGCGATGGGCCCGAACGGCTCCTCGTGCATCACACGGGCGTTCATCGGAACGTTGGCGAGCACGGTCGGTTCGAAGAAGTAGCCATCGCGCGCGATGCGCTTTCCGCCGGCGAGCACCTTCGCGCCGTGCGCCACCGCATCCGCGACGAGTTCTTCCATCTTGGCAATCTGACGTGGATTCGCGAGCGGGCCGACCTGCGTGCCCGGTTGCATGCCGTCGCCAATCTTGAGCGCCCTGGTGGCGGACACGAAATGCTCGACGAATTCGTCATAGACCTCGCGCTGAATCAGGAAGCGGGTCGATGAGATGCAAACCTGGCCGGTGCCTCGGAAACGATTCGCGGCGCCTTCGATGGCGGCCTTTTCGACGTCAGCGTCCTTGAACACAAGCACGGGTCCGTGGCCGCCCAGCTCAAGCGTAATCGGCTTGACGCCCTCGGCAGCACGCGCGGCGAGCAGGCGACCGATGGGAACGGAGCCGGTGAACGTCACCTTGCGAATGACCGGCGAGGCAATCAGCTTCTTCGAAACCTCATCGGGCACGCCGAAGACCACCTGCAGCACGCCTTTGGGCAGACCTGCATCGTCCAGTGCACGGGCAAGCGCGAGCGCAGTCGCGGGGCTTTCCTCACCCGGCTTGATGATGACGCTACAGCCTGCGGCAAGCGCCGCAGAGAGCTTGCGCGCCGGCGTGATGGCCGGGAAATTCCAGGGGGTAAAAGCGGCGACCGGTCCGATGGCCTGCTTCTTCACCAACTGCTGCACGCCGGGGCGATTGGATGGTACAACGCGACCGTCGATACGACGCGCTTCCTCAGCGAACCACTCGAAGTATTCTGCGGCACGCAGCACCTCATCACGGCTTTCGGCCAGTGGTTTGCCCTCTTCGAGCGTCAGCAGTTCCGCGATGTGCTCGGCGCGCTCACGAATCAGGTTCGCGCCGCCCTTGAGAATGCGTGCGCGCTCCGCCGGCACCGTATTGCGCCACACGTCGAATGCGCGCCTGGTCGCCTGCAACGCCTGTTCGAGGTCCGCTGCCGTTGCAAGAGGAACGCGTCCCAGTTCCTGCAGCGTAGCTGGATTGACGACCGGTGCGGTATCGCGCTGGCTGGCTGCAATCCATTCGCCGTCGATGAAAAGGTAGAGTGAGTCGTAGTGAGCGTTCATGTTTCTGTTCCTCAATATATTTAGCGATTCGAATTAATATGCGGTCATGTCAAGCCATCCGATTGCGCTTCTCTCAACGTCCTCAGGTACCACGAAGGCGAAGGGGGCGACTTTGGCTTGCGGTTGGAGTCCGGCTCGGCGTTTCTGTGGGGGAGCCTGACTCGGTTGGCGGTGAGTGCCTGCCTGCGGAACCCAGTTTATGCGGGAAGCCCAGCAGGTTTTAGGCAGGGCGGGAAGAATGAATCTTTCCGTGAGAGGGAAAATCCGGGCGCGCTTAACGGGTAAGCTTCCCGACGTCGGCCGGCGCTCGCCTATCATGGCCCGACGCCTGCTCAGCAAGCGTCCGATACGGTGGATTCAGACGAAAGGAACTGGTGGGATGGACAAGTTATATAACATGTCGGTGTTTGCGAAAGTCGTCGAGATGGGTAGCTTCACAGCAGTCGCGAACCACCTCGACACGACGGTTGGCAACATCTCGCGCGCCGTTTCGGTGCTTGAGGAGTCGCTCGACACACGGCTCATGCAGCGCTCGACGCGTCGCCTCGTCATCACAGATGCGGGACGGCGGTTCTACGACCGCTGCGTGGCCATCCTGACCGACGTGGAACATGCCGAAGCCGAGGCGCGGGACGCCTTGCTCGAGCCCCGAGGCACCCTGCGGGTGCACTCAGTTCCCGGACTTGGGCGTAACCTCGTGACGCGCGCCATCATGGCGTACCGCGAATCGTATCCGGACGTCTCGGTCGACCTCCTGCTGTCCCAGCGCATGCCGAACCTGCTCGAAGAGCAACTCGACATCGCGGTCGTGATTACACGAACGCTGCCCGACTCCGCATACGTCAGCCAGAAAATCGGTTCGAGCCATTGCATTCTCGCCGCGTCCCCTGCGTATCTGGCCCGGCGCCCGGCGCCGCAGTGCCCGGAAGACCTCATCGACCACCAATGCGTCCTGCTTGGGACGGTGGACTACGCGCCAGACGAGTGGCACCTTGACAGTCCCACCGGCAACGCTACCTTTCGCCCAACGGGTCCGCACTTCAGTGTCAACGACATGGACTCGATGTCACAGGCGTTACGCGACGGAGCCGGAATCGGCCTCCTCGCAGCATTCTCAGCGATGGACGACCTGCGCAGCGGCGCGCTCGTTCGCGTGCTGCCGCAGTACCACACGCATGTCCGCATGCGTTTGCGCCGTCTACCCGTCGCGTCAATTCGTCGACGCGAAAATCAAGCGGTTCGTCGAAACATTGAAGACGCACGTCGGCGACCATCTGGATGTCTACGCCAAGGAGCTCGACATCGAGAGTGCCACAGCGCTATCCACAGGTCGCTAACCGCAGCCGGCGGAAGTTTGAACGCTGCGTGCCGCGCGAACCAGTCTCGCGGCACCGAGGCGATGGAAGATAGGGCGACCGCAGCTGGTCGCCCATCCGTTGCCACGATTGGCGATGCTCTTCGAGGCGTCGGCTGAGCAGCCCTGCAGAACGAGGGCTATCTAATAGAGGCCGAGGCAGGTGTCGGGGCCGCACCCTGCACGCCGCACGCCGTAATGTATCGAGCGCCAGCGCCTTCGTTAGAAAAAGTGTCGCAGGCCGACATCGGCGCCAACGGTCGTACCCTCTGCGCCATACAGTGCGCCGTTGATGCCAAGACCCGTGTCCATCTGGCCGTTGTTGTGGACGACCGCGGCCTGCGCATAGACCGCCGTCGCCTTCGACAGATAGTATTGCGCGCCGATCGCCCCCAATACCGAATTGTTGCTGGTCTCGTTGCGATCGCTCGTAAACCACACGCCGCCGTTCAATATGAATGCGGGCGTCACGGCGTAGAGGAGGCCGCCTGCGAACACGTTGCTATTGAAGCTCCCGGCCACCTTGTAGTTCGTGAACGAGGCTTTCGCAGTGACGGCCCCGAAGTGGTACGAAGCGCCCAGCGTGCGTCCGATGAACTCGATAGTGGACGGAACAGGCGTGGACGCCGTGCCCCCGCTATTGCCGTCGTACAGCGCCGCGTTGATCGCGAGGCCACCGTGCTCGTACTTCAAGCCAATCGAATATTGGCGCCCAGCCTGGAAATCGCCCGGCGTTCCGCCGAGCGCCAGCATGGCCTGACCGGTGAACCCTGCCAACTCCGGCGTCGTGTACGACACGGCGTTCGAATTGAACAAGCCCGTTGCCAGGACGTTGTCCACATAGATGATCGCGCCGCTGCCGAAGTCGGAGAATCCGCGCGGGTCTGCCTCTTCGACGGCATAGAGGAACGGCGAATACTGCAGACCTGCTTTGACCTCACCGAAATTGCCCGCAAGCGAAATCCACGCCTGGCGGCCAAAGAAGTTGCCGTTGGAGTCGTTCAGCCCGCCATTGGCCACGCTGATTCCACTTTCGAGCGTGAAATTGGCGTGCACGCCGCCGCCAAGGTCTTCCGAGCCGCGCAGGCCGAATCGTGAGGAATTCCAGCCGCTGTCGACCAGCGAGAACTGCTTGCCAGCATTCCCGCCATCCTCGCCGAGCGACCGGTTGGTGTACAGGAGTGCCGCATCGGCTGCGCCGTAAAGCGTAACGCTGCTTTGTGCCTGAGCAACGCTGCATGCGGAGAGCAGCGCCACGATCGCTGCCTGGTGTGCAATTGCGATTCTCATCTTCTTCATAGTCTCAGCCACCAAATGTAAACTGATTAGCATGACAAAGTAATTGTCATGAAAGCGCGGACGAAAATCTGTCATCCACGCTGTCCGCTTACACGCTCAACGACCGGCAACAGTGCGGGCGTAGGCCTTCTTCGTAATCACCAGCAGCAGCACCGCGCCCAGCGCAAAAAGTGCCGAGAACACGTACAGGCCCGTGGCCATGCTGCCCGTGGTCGTCTTGAGCTGGCCGATCGCGAAGGGGCTCACGAAGCCGCCGAGCAGGCCGATACTGCTGATGAGCGCGATGCCGCTCGCCGCGCCTCGCGTGCCTGAAAGATAAGCCGAAGGAATCGACCAGAAGAGCGGTACGGTCGAGAAAATACCGGCAGCAGCGAAGCACAGCAGCACGAACGAGAGCCCCACGTGCGACGACGCCATCGGCACGACCGCCAGTGCCGCCGCACCCACGAGCGCGGGGATGGCGGTGTGCCAGCGCCGCTCGCCAACACGGTCGGAACTTGCCGCGCAGGCGAACATCGCCAGTGCGGCCGCCACGTTCGGAATGGCCGAGTAGAGCCCCACGCGAGCGAGATCGGTCACGCCCAGTCCCTTGATGAGGGTCGGCAGCCAGAACGGGATCACCGCAATCGCGCAGATGAACGAGAAGTACACCGCTGCGAACGCATACACCCGGGGGTCTTTCATGACGTCGCGCAGCGATCCCGCTACGCTCGCGTGCCCCTGTGCCTCCAGCTCCTGTGCGACGAGCGCCTTTTGACGGGGCGTCAGCCAGCGGGCCGAGTGCGGCCCTTCAGGCAGGGCGAACAGGATCACGAAGCCCAGCGCGACGCTTGGCAGTCCTTCGAGCAGGAACATCCATTGCCAGCCGGCAAGACCGCCCACGGCATCCATATTCTTGAGAATCCAGCCGGACACCGGGTTGCCTATTACACCGGCCAGGACCAGCGCGGAAGAAATGGCCGCCAATGCTCTCGCGCGCCGAGCCGCCGGATACCACAGTGTCAGGTAGTACACGACGCCCGGAAAGAAACCCGCCTCGAACATGCCCAATAAAAAGCGCAGCGCGTAGAAGGCGGGAACCGAGTCGACGATCATGGTCGCCGCCGAAACGATCCCCCAGCCGATCGTGATCCGCGCCAGCGTGCGACGCACACCGATGCGGTTCATCAGCAGGCTGCTGGGCACTTCGAACATGAAGTACGCGATGAAGAAAATTCCCGCACCCGCGCCGTAGACGACGTCGCTAAAGCCCAGCGCGGATTTCATCTGAAGGTGGGCGATGCCGATGTTGATCCGGTCGATATTCGCGAAGATGTACGCCGCGAACAGCAGCGGCAACAGCCGCCATCGGATCCTCGAATACGCTTCTTCGACCTCGCCGCTGGCGAGATCCAGCCGCTCCCTCACGGCTTCCGTCTCGGTGGATGCGTTCATGTCTTGTCTCCTGTTTCTATTATTCAAGGTGCGACGCATGCGGCACCCAGCCGGCGTCGCGACCGCAAGCACGGCGTCAAATCACCCCGCGCTCACGAAGCTGCGCGAGGCGCCGCGCGTCAACGCCGAATTCCTCATGCAGCACGCGCTCCGTATGCTCGCCTAGCATGGGAGGCGCGCGATGCGTGACCGGCGTGCGCGAGAAACGCAGCGGGCTGCGCAGGCCGGGCACCTCCACGCCGCGGCTGTGCTCGAGCGCCAGCGCCAATTCGCGGTGACGCGCTTGCGGATCGTCGAACACTTCCGCGATCGTGTTGATCGGACCGCTCGGCACGCCGGCGTCATTCAGTTCGTCAACGAGCGCTTCGCGCGAGCGTCCGGCGATATGCGGTGCAAGCAACGTCCGCAGTGCGCTGCGGTTCGCCACGCGCAGTGCGTTGGTACGAAAGCGGGCATCCTCCATCAGCGCTTCGCAGCCCAGTACCCGGCACAGTGCCTCGAACTGGCCGTTGTTGCCCGCCGCGAAGATCAGGCTGCCATCGACGCAACTGAACACTTCGGATGGCGAAGCAATGGGGTTGGTGTTGCCGGCACGCGCGGGCAGCTTCGCGCTCATCAGCCAGCCCAGCGCGAGATGGCCGTTCAGCGCGAGCGACGCGTCGAGCATCGCCGCATCGAGGTATTGGCCTTCGCCGGTACGCAGCCGATGAAACAGCGCACCGAGAACGCCGATCGCCGCGTAGAGGCCGGTCACGACGTCGGTAATAGGAATGGCCGTGCGCATCGGGCCGCCGCCGGGTTCGCCGTCGGCGTGTCCGCACGTGCTCATCACGCCGGCCATGCCCTGCAAAATGAAGTCATACGCGGGACGGTGCGCGTAGGGACCGCTTTGCCCGAACCCGGTCACCGAGCAATACACGATGTCGGGCCGCAGTTCGCGGATCGACTCGTAGTCGAGCTGGTAGCGCGCGAGCGAGCCGACCTTGTAGTTTTCGATGACCACGTCGCAGCGCGCCGCCAGTTCGCGGGCGAGCTGCGCGCCCTCTGGTGTCGAGATGTCGAGCGTGATCGATTGCTTGTTGCGGTTGTACGCGAGGTACAACGCGGAGTCGTTGCTATCGGCGCCCGTTTTCGGGTCCGCGAGGAAAGGCCCCATGCGCCGCGTATCGTCGCCCTCTCCCGGCCGCTCGATCTTGTAGACGGTCGCTCCCATGTCCGCGAGTGCCTGCGTGCACAACGGGCCTGCTATCACCCGGGTCAAGTCCAGCACCTTGATGCCATTCAATATGCCACTCATCGTCACCTCAATCGATTGTCGGCCTGCACCGCGCGTGCAGGCGAAACTTCACGGTAAGTCGGCGCAACAGCGCTGCATTCGAGGCGCCGCGTGATCTGGTCAGTTGTCGCCCAGGTGTGGAGAACCCCTTGGCGGCGCTTGAGGGAATGAAGGTTTCATGTCGTCTCCAATATTGTTGGTGTGATCGTTTTGCTCAGGCTTCGTGTGACACGAGGCCTGACGCAACCCAGTCGCGGGGAATCTTGACCGGGTAATCCAGCAGCATTTGCGCGTAGGACTTGCCGAGTGGATCCGAGCGCAAGCTGCATACGCCACCGCCGCCCAACGCGGCATGCAGCACGAAGTTGAGCGCGCCGAGACCCGGCACGTCGAAGCGTTCGACCGCGCCATCAACGAGGTGGGCGAAGTACGTCCGCACGCTTTCGCTGGTGAGCTGCTTGCGCAGAACCGGCAGAAACTCGGCGCGTCTCGCGATCACGGCAATGTTCTCGTCGTCGCCTTTGTCGCCGCTGCGCGCCCAGGCGAGGGCCACGAGCGGCACGTCGACCGTATCGACGGCGAGTTCGCTGGTCTCCTCCCGTGCTTCGGGCAAATGCAACGATGCCGCGGGCACGGGCGCGAATCCCGGTGCATCGTGCACGGGTTCGTCGTGGTCGTTCAGCGCCACGCGCATGGGCACCGCGTGCTTCGGCACGAGGAACGAAAACACCTTCACGACCGGCTGTATCTCCGAGCGCCCCGAGAATGACGAACGCGTGCCTGGGCCCATCGAGGTGCCAGCGGACGCGCATTCACGTTGCAGGAAGGCCAATGCTTTCGCATCCGGATGCCGCACGGCAATGCGCAGGACTACTTCGCGTGTGGCGGCGATTGCGCGCGAGCGTTGTTGCGGCGGATAGAGCGAGTCGCAGCCCAGCAGCTCAACGCATGTCTCCGAGTAGTCGCAGTAGCCACGCTGCTGCATGAGCGCGCGCGTACGCTGCAGCAAGGCTTCCGCAGTGCGCGTCGCTTTGGCCGCGGCGTCGATGCCGCGTATCGCCATCATCACCTGCAACTGGTAGCCATCGCGATGCGTGCCGTTGGCCTTGTACGTCGCGGTGGGCGGCCGCCCTCGCGCGCCGCTCACGTGAACCGTCTCCTGCGTTGCTCGGGCGACGCGAACCCCGCGGAAGTCGCAGGTGACATCGGGCATCAGATAGTTCGCGGGGTCGCCCACTTCGTAGAGGATCTGCTCCGCCACCGCGCCCGGATGGATCAGCCCGCCGGTGCCGGCCGGCTTGGACAGGGTGAGGCTGCCGTCCTGCGCGACGTCGATCACGGGGTAGCCGATATTGGCCCAATCCGGCACGCTCTGCCAGTCGGTGAAGAGGCCACCTGTCGCCTGCGCACCGCATTCGATCAAGTGCCCGGCAAGCGTGCCCGCCGCGAGCCGGTCCCAGTCGTCCCACCGCCAGCCGAACTCGTGCGCGAGCACGCCGACCACCACGGCGCTATCGACACAGCGGCCCGTGATCACGATGTCCGCGCCGAGCGCGAGGGCCTGCGCAATGCCACGTGCGCCGACGTATGCGTTGACCGAGAGTGGATCGGCGGGCAGTTGCGCGCCGGTCTGCAAGTCGCGCAGCGCTTGCACGCGCAGCGTGTCGAACGCGGGCAGGATATCGTCGCCCGTCACCACGGCAATGCGCGGGTCGAGCCCTTGTTCGCGCGCCACGGCCAGCAACGCGGCGCGGCATGCATGCGGATTGAGACCGCCCGCGTTTGCGATCACCCGCACGCCCTGACGGCAAATCTGCGCGAGGTTGGGCGCCATCGCGGCATGCACGAAGTCGGTTGCGTAGCCGAGCGAGGGGTCCTTCGCACGCGCGCGCGAGAGAATCGCCATCGTGGTTTCGGCGAGGTAGTCGTAGACGAGGTACTGCAGCCCCGGAACCGCCAGCAATTGAGGCGTGGCGATGGCGGAGTCGCCCCAGAAGCCGCTCGCGCCGCCAATACGGATCGTCTTGCTCATGCGGCGGCCTCGATGCGGATCAGCAGCGCGCCCTTGTCCGCCTGGCCGCCGGCCTGCGCCCAGACTTCGGCAACCGTGCCGCCAATGGGCGCGACCAGCGTGTATTCCATCTTCATCGCTTCGAGCGCGAGCAGGCGTTGGCCCGCCTCCACTCGGTCGCCTTCGCGCACGGCGAGTTCAAGGATCCTTCCGGTCATCGGCGCCGTCACCGATCCGCCGCCCTCCTCGTCGAGCCGGCTCTTGCGCGCGCTGATCTGCTCGAAGGTCCAGGCCTCTCCCGCGTGGAATACATACAAGGTGTCGGACTGCGTGGCAACGGTGACCGTCTCGCGCATGCCGTCGCATTCGACAGTGAGGCGTGCACGGTCCGCTTCGGCCCATTGCGCACCGCGCATGATGAACTGATTCGATTCGTCATCCAAACCATTGCTTACTTCTGGGCATTCGCTGCGCAGCGAGACACGCCAGTCGCGTCCAGCCGCGCTCAGCGTCGCTTGCCAGCGTGCAGCACCGCTGCCGAGTACCACGCTACTCGCCGCCTTCCCGAGCGGCGCCGGCGCAATCGAGAGCGTGTCGTGCGGCTGCGGCGTGCGCAACGCGATCGCCGCGAATGCGGCATAGGCGAGCGTGCGCCCGTCGGGCAGCGCGCGCGCTGCAGGGTGCGCGCCGAATCGCTCCGCCACGAAGCCCGTGTGAACCGCACTGCCTTCGGCAAAGACCGGATCGGCAAGACAGTCGGCCAGAAAGCCCTGATTCGTGGGCAACCCGAGCAGCACGCATTGCTGCACGGCATGCCGCAGCTTGCGCCGCGCCTCGTCGCGCGTCGCGCCGTGCGCGATCAGCTTCGCGACCATCGAATCGTAGTGAGCGGAGACCGCGCCGCCCTCGGCAAGGCCATGATCGACACGCACGCCGCACTCCGGCGCCGGCGGCTGCCAGCGCAGCACCGGGCCGGTCTGCGGCAGGAAGCCTGCCGGTACGTCCTCGGCGGTCAGGCGCACTTCGATGGCGTGCCCGCTCAGCCGTAGGTCCTCTTGCTGCAGGGTCAAACGCTCTCCCGCGGCCACGCGCAGTTGCCATTCGACCAGATCGATGCCCGCCACCGCCTCCGTCACCGCGTGCTCCACTTGCAGACGCGTGTTCATTTCCATGAAATAGAAACGGCCGTCGCGATCGAGCAGGAATTCGAGTGTGCCAACGCCAACGTACCCAATCGCGCGCGCGCTGCGCACGGCCGCGTCGCCCATGCGTTCGCGCAGCGCCGCATCGACGGCGGGTGACGGCGCCTCTTCGATTACCTTCTGATGGCGCCGCTGCACCGAACAGTCGCGTTCGCCGAGATGAATGACGTTGCCGTAGCTGTCGGCCAGCACTTGAATTTCGATGTGCCGCGGCGCGATCACGGCGCGCTCGAGTATCAGCTCGTCGCTGCCGAACGCGCTCGCGGCCTCCGCCCGCGCCGAGTTCAGCGCCTGTTCGAGCGACGCTTCGTCGCCTACGAGCCGCATGCCGCGTCCGCCGCCTCCTGCCGCGGCCTTCACCATCACCGGATAACCGATCTGCGCAGCGGCACGCGCAAGCGCGGCAAGACTCTGGTCGCGACCCTGGTAGCCTGGGATGCAAGGCGTATCGGCGGCACGCATCAGATCCTTCGCGCGCGCCTTGTTGCCCATCTCACGAATCGCCATGCCAGAGGGACCGACGAAGACGAGACCGGCCTCGTCGACGGCATCGGCAAAATCTTCGTTCTCGGCCAGGAACCCGTAGCCTGGGTGAATCGCATCGGCACCGCTCTGGCGAGCCGCTTCGAGCAGCGCGTCGATGTTCAGGTAGGACTCGCGCGGCGCCGCGCCGCCGATATGCACCGCACAGTCCGCGAAACTGGAGTGAGGGCTGTCGCGATCCGCATCCGAATACACCGCGACGGTGCGATAGCCCATGCGTCGCGCGGTGCGCATCACACGAATCGCTATTTCTCCCCGGTTCGCCACGAGCAGCGTGTGAAACGGCCTGACTTGCTTCGTGATGCTCATGCCTCGTTTTCCTCCTCGCTCGTTGCGGGTGTGCGTGCCCGCCGAACGTCATCCGCCGTGAAACGGCGGCTCCAAGCCGAAGGACGCTTCTCCCGAAACGCGGCGATGCCCTCCGCACCTTCGTTGCGCATGCAACCTGCGAACAGTAGCGAGGCCTCGTCGAGCAGCGCGTCGTTCGCTTCGCTCGTGTTGTCGCCGCAGCGTTGCACCAGCGGCTTGAGCATGCGGTTTGCGTGAGGCGCGCAAGCGCAGATTCGTGTGAGCCACTGCGCGACGAGTTCGTCGAGCGCTTCGCTGCCAGCGGCCAGTTCGTCGACCATGCGCAGCCTCAGCGCCGTTTCGCCGCTGATCCGCTCGCCGCTCAGGCCGAGTCGGCTCGCTCCCTGAACGCCGAGGCGCGCGACGACCCAGGGAGCGATCTGCGCGGGAATGATCCCGAGCGACGTTTCGCTGAGCGCGAAGCGCGCATCGACGGTTGCGAGCACAACGTCCGCCGCGCACGCGAGGCCCATGCCGCCGCCCATCGCCGCCCCTTCGACTGCGGCGATCACCGGTACGGGCAACGCGCTCACGCGCTGCATGAAGCGGCCGAATTCGCGGTTGCGCGCGGCGAGCGGATCGTCGCCGGCAACATCGGCATCGAGCCGCGCCTGAAAGCTGCCCACGCTGCCGCCGGCACAGAACACCCCGCCATTGCCGCGCAGCACGACTGCCCGCACGGACTCGTCGCGCGCCGCCAGCGTCACGGCTTGATCGAGGCACGCCACCACCTCCGGCGCCAGCGCGTTACGCGTGTCGGGACGGTCCAACGTGACGAACAGGACGTCTCGAAGCCGCCGCACGAGCACCGCATCGGTGCTCCCATCGTTTTTGCGTTCGCTTTCGTGTTTGATTTCGGAATTCATCGGCTGTCTCATGCTTGCATGTTCATCAGGCCCATCTGACGCGCGATGACCATCAGCATCACTTCGTCGGCCCCGCCACCAATGGAGCCCAGGCGGTAGTCGCGGTACGCGCGCGACACGGGGTTGTCCCACGTGTAGCCCATGCCGCCCTGGAACTGCATGCACCAGTCGGCGATTTCGCGCGACAGACGTCCTGCCTTGAGCTTCGCCATCGACGCCAGCTCCACGACGTCACCGCCTGCCACATAGGTCTGCGTGGCCATGTAGACGAGCGCGCGAAGCGCTTCGAGTTCGGTCTTGAGTTCGGCGAGCTTGTACTGGATGAACTGGTTGTCGAGCAGCGGCTTGCCGAACGCCTGGCGTTGACGCAGATAGTTCGCGGTATCTTCGATCAGCGAGAGCGCGGCGAGGCGCCGCGCGGCGCCATCAAGGCGCTCTTCCTGGAACTGCTTCATCTGGTAGATGAAGCCCATGCCCTCCTCGCCGATGCGATTGCGCACCGGCACACGCACCTCGTCGAAAAAGATCTGCGCGGTATCGGATGACCACATGCCGAACTTGCGGATCTTCTGGACTTCCACGCCGCGCGTGCGTTTGCCGGCCTCTTTCAACGGCACGACGATGAGCGACTTGTTGCGATGAACGGGGCCTTCGGAGGTATTGCACAGCAGACAGATCCAGTCGGCCTGCGTGCCGTTGGTGATCCACATTTTCGAGCCGCTGATCACGTAATCGTCGCCGTCGCGGCGCGCACGCGTCTTGAGCGAAGCGACATCCGAGCCCGCCCCCTGCTCGGACACGCCAATCGACGCCACCATCTCGCCCGCGATGGCCGGTGCCAGGAACTCGCGGCGCAATGCGTCGGAGCCGAACGCGGCCAGCGCCGGCGTCGCCATATTGCTCTGCACGCCAACGCCCATCGCCACGCCCTGGGCACGGCAGTAGCCCATGCTCTCCGCAGCGGCGAGCGCAAACGAGAAGTCGAGCCCCAACCCGCCGTAGGCTTCCGGCTTGGTGATGCCGAGATAACCTAGCGCACCCATCTTGCGAAACAGCTCGCGAGCGGGAAAGACTTCGGCCGCTTCCCATTCGTCGACGAACGGATCGATTTCGGTCGCAATGAAGCGCCGGATACTGTTCATCATCTCGCGATGTTCACCGGTGTACAGCATGTCTGCCTCCTGATTAGTTGTATTGGCAACCGTCTCGACAATTAGAAGCGCGCGACGCCGAACTGCACGCGCCTCGGCTCGCGCCGCTTCGCCTCGCGCGTGGTTGCCAGCACGAACGCAAGTACGGCTCGCGTCTCGCGCGGATCGATCACCCCATCGTCGAGCAGGTGACCGCTGGTGTAGAAAGCGCTGGCCTGGCGCTCGAAGTTCGCGACGATCTCCGCCTTCTGCTCGGCGAGCCGCGCTTCGTCGAGGGGCTTGCCTTTGCGCTCGGCCTGCTGCCGCGCGACGATCTCGAGCGTCGTCGCCGCCTGCTCGCCGCCCATCACCGCCGTGCGCGCGTTGGGCCAGGAGAAGCAGAAACGCGGTTCGAAGGCGCGCCCGCACATGCCATAGTTGCCCGCGCCGAACGAAGCGCCACAGTAGATCGTGAAGAGCGGCACGTCTGCATTCGAAAGCGCCTGGATCAGCTTGGACCCGTGCTTGATCATGCCGGCCTCTTCGGATGCGCGGCCGACGATGAAACCCGTGGTGTTCTGCAGGAACACGATCGGCGTGCCCGACTGATTGCACAACTGGATGAACTGCGCGGCCTTGGTGGCGCCCGCCGGATCGATCGGACCGTTGTTGGTCACGAAGCCCACGGTGTGGCCTTCGATCTTGCCGTGACCGCACACGGTCGCCGCACCGTAGTCCGGCTTGAAGTCCATCCATTGCGAACCGTCCACGAGGCGCGCGATGATTTCCCGCATCTCCACCGGCTTGCGATGCTCGAGCACCATGACCCCGGCCAGTTCGTCGGGATCGGACGCGGGCGCCTGCACGGCGGCAGCGGGCGCTTCGCGATCCCACGGCAGCGTCGCGACGATATCGCGCGCGATTTCGATCGCGTGCGCGTCGTCTTCGGCCACGTATTCGGCAAGGCCACTCACCGTGGCGTGCATGTCCGTGCCGCCAAGCGCCTCGTCGCTCGCGATCTCGCCCGTTGCCGCCTTCAGCAGCGGCGGCCCGGCGAGAAACGCCTTCGCGCGGCCGCGCACCATGACGACGTAGTCGGAAAGCCCGGGCATGTAGGCCCCGCCCGCCGTCGAAGAGCCATGAACCACGGTGATGACCGGCAACCCGGCGGCGGAGAGGCGCGCGAGGTTGTAGAACATGCCGCCGCCGCGAATGAACTTTTCCACGCGGTATTTGCGCAGGTTCGAACCAGCCGACTCGACCAGATGAACGAAAGGCAGCTTGTTCTGCAGGGCGATTTCCTGGCAGCGCATGAGCTTCTGGTTCCCTGCCTCGGTCAGCGCGCCGGCATCGATACCCGAATCGGTTGCCACGACCATGCAGCGCACACCGCTCACGAAGCCGATGCCGGCAATCTGCGAGCCACCCGGAACACATGCTTCGGTGTCCGGATCATCCATGCCGTATCCGGCAAGATTGCACAGCGGCAGGAACGGACGGCCCGGATCGAGCAGACGGCTCACGCGCTCGCGCGGCAACAGTGCGCCGTGCCGCGCAAAAGCGGCCGCGGCCTGCGAGGAGAGGTCGGCCGCCCGCTGCTCGAGCGTGCGCAACTGGTCGACCAGCGCCAGCATGCCCGCGCGCTGCGACTGGTATGCCTCTGAAAGGACATGGATACGTGATTTGAAAGGGGCCATATTTCAGGAAGTGCGTTGCACAGTGGGTCCGGTTGCTTGCTCGTATTGCAAATGACACTCGATGCATGCACAACGACAAACACGACGAATGTTCACAATGTGCACGTAGCGTTTTCACCCACTGCTATACTCGCCAGCGTCCGCAACGCAGCCGTCCTGGCAAAGTCTGAACCCGCCATGCCCAATTCTCATGGTCCCCGCGGCCCCCGCGCCCCCCGCAGCGAGCCTGCCGTGCGCGGCGCGCAGAGCATCGAGCGCGCGACACAATTGCTGCGAATACTTGCGCGACATCATGTGAGCGGCGTGTCACTGCAAACGATGGCGGACATGACCGGGCTTGATCGAACCACGACCTACCGCATCGCCACGGCGTTGGTCGATACCGGCCTCGCGGCGCGCAATCAGGAGACGAAGCTCTATTGCCTCGGTGTGGAGAGCATGGCGTTGGGCACGGCGTCGATGCAGGCGCCCCCGCTCGTGGAGCTGTGCCACCCGCTGATGAAGCAGCTCGCGCGCCAAACCGGCGAGCACGTATTTCTGGTGGTGCGCTCGGGCGACTACAGCCATTGCCTTCACGTCGAGGAAGGCGATACGCCGGCGCGCGAGTTCGCGAGAAACAAGAACCGCATGCGGCTGCTCGGCATGGGCATACCCAGCATTGCGCTGCTTGCCGAACTTCCCGACGAAGAAATCAGCGCCCATTACGCGCGCCACGCGACCGAGTACGGTCACCGCAATCTCGACGACGCCCGCTTGCGCCGCTGGGTTCGGCAAACGCGGGAGCTGGGTTACGCGCAGGTCGCCGCGCAAGGACTCTGCGGGGTGGGTGTCAGCTTTTCGATGGGTTCCTTCGCGACGGCGGCGATCGGTATCGTCACGGTGGCTTCGAAGATGCCGCGCGGGCGCGGCGCCGCGCTCGTCGCGCTCGTGCGCGAACAACTCGAAAGCGTCGTACGCCCCGCGCGATCCGGTGCGCCATCGAAATAGCCGGCGCGATTGAGCGTTCCTGCACGAATACGCAGCCTGTTATACGCTTGCGAAGGTCCGCCGCCTGTGCGCGGCGCGCACGCAAGTTCTCTGCTTCATTCGCCTTTTCGCCAGGAGCAACAGTAATGGATTACGTCAGGTTCGGCTCGACAGGGCTACAGGTCTCGCGTCTTTGCCTCGGTTGCATGACCTATGGGGTGCCCGAGCGCGGCGCGCACCCGTGGACGCTCGGCGAGGACGCCAGCCGCCCACTCCTCCGCCAGGCGCTCGACGCCGGCATCAACTTCTTCGATACCGCGAACATCTATTCGGACGGCACCTCGGAAGAGATCGTCGGGCGGGCGATGCGCGACTTCGTGAAGCGCGACGACATCGTGCTCGCGACCAAGGTCTACAACCGCATGCGGCCCGGCCCGAACGGTCAGGGCCTCTCGCGCAAGGCCATCCTCACGGAAATCGACCATAGCCTGAAACGCCTCGGCACGGATTACGTCGATCTCTATCAAATTCACCGCTGGGACTACAACACGCCCATCGAAGAAACGATGGAAGCGCTGCACGACGTCGTGAAGGCCGGCAAGGCACGCTATATCGGCGCTTCGTCCATGCACGCGTGGCAGTTCAGCAAGGCGATCTACACCGCGCGCCTGAACGGCTGGACGGAGTTCGTGAGCATGCAGGATCACGTCAACCTGCTGTATCGCGAGGAAGAACGCGAAATGCTGCCGCTGTGCGCCGATCAGGGCATTGCCGTGATGCCCTGGAGCCCGCTTGCGCGCGGCCGCCTCACGCGCGACTGGAACGAGACGAGCGAGCGCGAAGCGAGCGATACGTACGGCAAGACGCTCTACGGCGCCGATGCCGATCGCGCCATCATCGAGGCCGTCGCAACCATCGCCCGCGCCCGCAATGTGCCGCGCGCGCAGGTCGCGCTCGCCTGGCTGCTGCAAAAGCCGGCGATCACTTCGCCGATCATCGGTGCCTCGAAGCCGCAGCATCTCGAAGACGCCGTCGCGGCGCTCTCGCTAAAGCTCACCGCCGAAGAAGTGAAGGCGCTCGAAGCGCCCTACCTGCCGCACGCGGTCTCCGGGCATCAGTAAGCCGCCGGCAGACGCTCGCGCACGATACGCGCGAGCGTCTGCATGAGCGTGTCCGCAACATGCGGCGGCGTTTCCGCGTAGCCGAGCAGGAAGCCGCTGTAGCGCGCCGCGTCGGGCGCGTCGAGACAATACGCGCTCAATGGCGAGAGATGCAGGCCGTGCGCGCGCGCCGCATCGCTCACTTCCACATCGGCGATCGGCGCGTCGAGGCGCACGCTCAAATGCATGCCGCCTGCGTCCGCCGAAACCGTCATCACGCCGGCCAGATGTTTTTCGATTGCCGCGACGAGGCCATCGCGGCGCTCTTCGTAGAGCCGACGCATGCGCCGCAAATGGCGCGCATAGCGCCCGCTTTCGATGAAATCCGCCAGCGCCAGTTGCTCCGCCACCCGCCCCTGGCGCATGAGCGTGTGGTGCGCCTTCGCGAACTGCGGCGCCACACGCGAAGGCACGATCATGAAGGCGATGCGCAAGGCCGGAAACAGCGTCTTGCTGAAGGTGCCGAGGTAGATCACGGGTGCGTCGTCGGCGAGGCCCTGGATCGAGGGCAGCGGCGGGCCGTCGTGGCGCAGCTCGCTGTCGTAGTCGTCCTCGACGATCCACGCGCCGCATGCTCGCGCCTGCTCGATCAGTGCGAGCCGCCGTTCGAGGCTCAGCACGCAGCCGAGCGGATACTGATGCGAAGGCGTGAGATACACGAGGCGCGGCGGCCGTTCGCGCCAGTCCTCGGGGCGTGCCGCCATGCCCGCGGCATCCACGCTCATCGGCACGAGTTGCAGCCCCGCGGCGGCGAAAGCCACGCGCGCGCCGAGGTAGCCGGGGTTCTCGATCCACGCGCGCTCGCCCTCGTCCGCGAAGAGGCGCGCGCACAGGTCGAGGCTGGATTGCGTGCCGTCCGTGACGAACACCTGGTCCGCCTGGCAGCGCACGCCGCGCGAAACGCGGACGTATTGCGCAATGGCCTGGCGAAGCACGGGCATGCCTGAGCTGTCGCCATAGCCGAGGTCGTGCGCGCGCAGCTCGCGCAATGCGCGCTCCACCGCGCTGCGCCATTGCGCATACGGAAACGCGTCAAGCGCGGGGACGCCTGGGCGCAGCGCCCTCGCGCCATCATTGCTCGAGCGGCGCTGCGGCAATTCGCGCACGCGGCGCGAAAGCGCCGGCGCGGGTTCGTTGCACGGCGAGGTTGGCGCGGGCTTTGCCGCGCCGGCCGCATTGACGGCATTGACGACCGACCCGTGGCGCGTGGCGTTGATGAAGCCCTCCTCCACCAGCCGCTCGTACGCATAGAGCACCGAATTGCGCGCGATGCCGAGCTGCTCGGCGAGCGCGCGGCTCGACGCGAGGCGTGTGCCGCGGCTGATGTCGCCGTCGAGAATCGCACGGCGCAGGCTCTCGTAAAGCAGGTCCTGCTGCGTGAGCTTGCGCACGGCGCGCTTCGCATAGGCCGCCATCATCAACGCGTAGTCCAAACGGGTGGCTCCAACATTATCAGTTACGGTGGGACTAATAATGGTGCCACAGATCGCGTACGCTTGGGTGTTTCAAAAGGTACCGTGAGGAGAACGATCTTGACCGACACGACGATCCAGGTGCGCGCCGTCGCGCCCGACGATTTCGATGCATGGCTGCCGCTCTGGGACGGCTACAACCGCTTCTACGGGCGCTCCGGTCCTACTGCACTGCCCGAGCCCATCACGCGCACGACGTGGTCGCGCTTCTTCGACGGCTACGAGCCCATGCACGCGTTCATCGCCGTGCGCGGCGAACGCGTGCATGGCCTCGTGCACTTCATTTATCACCGCAACACGATCATGGAAGGGCCGATCTGCTATCTGCAGGATCTTTTCACCGTGGAAGACGCACGCGGCCAGGGCGTGGGCCGCGCGCTGATCGAGGCCGTGTATGCGCATGCGAAGGCCTCGAATTCGTCGCGTGTGTATTGGCACACGCACGAGACGAACCACACGGCCATGCGTCTTTACGACGACGTGGCTGTCAAGCCGGGGTTCGTCATGTACCGCAAGGACGTATAGGATATCTAATTAACGTCAGGCCAGATCCTTGACCAGCGAAGCGCGCACCTCGCCGTCGATGGTCTGCGTCGGCACGCGGTAGTTCGGGTGATCGCAACCTATCGCGAGCGCTGCGCCGTCGCGCAGCCGCGCTTTCATTTGCGGCGTGAGCTCGAAACGTACGAAGTGCACGGCCGAAGTCTTTTCGGCGTTATCGCGCTCGAGGTCTTCGTCGGCAATCGCGTAGACGGGCGGTTCCCCCTCCACCTGAACGAACACCTTGTCCTCGATGCCGATGAGCCGAGTGAGCGCCGCGCGCCGCTCGATCTCGCTCTCGTATTCGAGCTGCATGGTCGCCTTCAGGTTGCTGCCGTCGGGCACGAGCGGCAGATACGCGGCGAGTTCGCCCTGAATGCCGTCTTCGTCGAAGATCTTTTCGATGTGCAGCATCTCCTGGATCTGGTAGCGGATCGTGGCCTCGTCCTCGAACAGGAACGTGAGGTGATTGCCGAGCGAAACGGCGCGCTGCTTTTTGTGCTCGATGATGCGCTTGCGCATGTCGCCCCGCACCCTGGAGTAGGCTTCCAGCGTCAACAGCGAGTTTCTCGCGATCGTCATGAGTCGTGCCTCGTAAAGGAATCCTGATGATGGCCTCGCCTAGATGCCGTAGGCGCGGCGCAGCAAGGTGATGGGGTGAGCGAGCGGCGGCTCGCCCAGCTGGTTTTCCTCGATGCCCTGGGCAATGTGATGGCCGGCAAGCTGGCAGTCGGAGGAAATGACGTCCGGCTCGCCCTGGCCCATCTGCTTGAATACGGGCGTGCCGATCTTCATCGACATGGCGTGGAATTCCTTCTTCACGCCGAACGTGCCCGCGTGGCCGGAGCAACGTTCGACCACGGTGACCTTCGTGTCCGGCACGAGCGAGAGCAGGTCGAAGGTCTTGCGGCCAATGTTCTGCACGCGCGCATGACACGGCACGTGATACGACACCTTGCCGAGCGGCGCACGAAAATCGGTCTTGAGCAGGCCGTCGCGATGGCGCGCCACGAAATACTCGAACGGGTCCCAGAACGCCTCGCTCACGGCTTGTGTGTTGGCGTCGTCGGGGAACATCAGCGGCAATTCGTGCTTGTACATGAGCACGCAGCTCGGCACCGCGCCGATCAGCGCATAGCCTTCGCGCGCATAGCGTGCGAGCATTGGCATGTTCTGCGCCTGCTTGTGCGCGACGCCTTCCAGATTGCCCTGCTCCAGCAAAGGCATGCCGCAGCACCACTCGGCTTTCACGAGCACGTAGGGAATTTCGTTGTGGTCGAGCACCGCGAGCAGATCGTGCCCGATGCCCGGCTCATTGAAATTCACGTAACAGGTCGCGTAGATCGCGACCTTGCCCGGCGTGCGTTCGCCGTCGCGTACCTCGCTCGCCGCGGCACGCTTTGCGACGTTGCGGAACTTGTGCGCGGCGAAATCAGGCAGCCACGCCTTGCGATCGACGCCCAACATGTCTTCCATCGCGCCGCGCATCGCCTTCGTGTGATTGACGGCGTTGACCGTTTGCGTGACGACGGGAATGCCGGCGAGCTGGCCGAGCGCGTCGGTGTTCGAGAGCACGCGGTCGCGCAGCTTCACGTTGCCGTTGCGATACTGGACAGCCTTCGCGCGCAGCATCAGATGCGGAAAATCCACGTTCCACGGATGCGGCGGAACATAGGGACACTTCGTCATGTAGCAGAGGTCGCACAGATAGCACTGATCGACGACCTTGCCGTAAGACGCCTTGTCGACATCGTGCGCCTCGCCGGTGTCGGTTTCGTCGACGAGGTCGAACAGCGCGGGAAACGCGCCGCATAGCGACACGCAGCGCCGGCAGCCCGCGCAGATGTCGAATACGCGCGCGAGCTCCGTGTCGAGCTGGGCCTGGTCGTAGAACGCGTCGGAGCGCCAGTCGAGCGGATGGCGCGTAGGCGCTTCGAGACTGCCTTCCTTGTGGGGCATGACGTCTCCTTCTTTTATTTATCGTCCATACGTCGATACGCGCGCGGGCGCGCGCCGGATCGCGCCCGGCACGCGGAAAAAGACGCGCGCGTCACGTTCGCGTGCCATGCGTGCCAGGCACCGGGTTTTCCGGCATACGCACGCGGCACGCGGCGTCTCTTCAGTCCGCCAGCACTTCCAGCGCCTTCGTGTAGCGATTGGCGTGGCTGCGCTCGGCCTTGGCGAGCGTCTCGAACCAGTTCGCGATTTCGTCGAAACCTTCGTCGCGCGCGACCTTGGCCATGCCGGGGTACATATCGGTGTATTCGTGCGTTTCGCCTGCGATTGCCGCTTGCAGATTCTGGCGCGACGTGCCGAACGGCAGGCCGGTTGCCGGGTCGCCTACTGCTTCCAGATATTCGAGGTGGCCGTGCGCATGGCCGGTTTCGCCTTCGGCGGTCGAGCGAAACAGCGCTGCCACGTCGTTTTGTCCTTCTACATCGGCCTTGGCCGCGAAATACAGGTAACGGCGGTTGGCCTGCGATTCGCCGGCGAAAGCATCCTTGAGGTTCTGTTCCGTCTTCGAGCCCTTTAGCTGTGCCATCTGTGCCTCCATCGTTTCGACCTGATTGGTGGGGACGCGACGCAATTCGCCTACGTGCAGTGCAGCATGGGTGGGCGACTCCGCCGCACTATTAATCTAGGCTGCGGCCCTGGTGTTCCCAATTGTGATTTTCAATCCCGTCGATAGTGGCCATGTCTGCGAGGCCACAAGCAGGTCACAAGCGGGGTCAGGGCACGCACACATCGGCGCGCGTCGATTTGTCCTGCAGATCCGCTTGCGCGTGTGCGCACACGTCCTAGACTGATTAATTGCCGACGCGCCCAAAAATTTTTGCGGAGATGCCATGCGACTTACGATCCTGATCAACGGTTCCGATCCTACCGTCAATCATGACTATGCAGTGCTCTGGCTCGACACCGACCAGCAACGCTGGTCCCGCGAGTCTCACGAAGGGATCGACCTGCCAGAATGGGGTGAAATGCGCGACGTGAATGGTGTCACGTCGCTTTGCGCGCCGCTCGAGAACAAGCCGCTGTGCACGCTGCGTGGCCTGCATGTGAACCGCCGTCAGGAAATCAGTTCCGCACACGGCGACGCGACGTGGGCGTGCGAATCATCGCACGCGCATATGGAGGGCCAATGGCGCCTCCAGGCCGTGGACCGCCAGGTGGTCCGCGCCGAGCATTCAATTTTTGCAGGCTGAGTTGACGCTGACTTGGCCCTGAGTTGACCGATTGACTGCAGGCGGCTCATTTGCCGCCTCGCTTCTCGCGCCGCAACGCAACGCTGCCGCGCTCATTGCATCTGCTTCACATCGCGCTTCGCCCGCTCTTTCGACGGGCGCGCGTTTCTTTGCGTTCGCTTCGCCGTCGCGCTCCGGCAGCGTCATCGCGCCGGGCACCCATCCACCGCACCCACCACGCCGACCGCACCGAGAGCCGATGGCCGATGGCCGATGGCTGATGGCTGATGGCTGATGGCTGATGGCCGAAAGCCGATGGCCGCGCCGCATCGTGCCCGCTATACTTTCAGCCCGCCTGATCCTCCCCCAGTCCAGTCAGTCCTTTCGATGAAGAAGCTGTTTGCCTCGCTGATTTCCTCCCTGCTGCTCGCCGCCGCGAGTCATGCCTACGCCGCGCCGGACTGTTCGCAATTCGTCCCCGACGGCCAGTTCCCGACGCTCACGAATGCGCGCATGGCGCCGAAGACGCGCATGCTCTGCTATTCGGATTTCGTCGTCCTGCATTCGGGCATCACGCACGGCCCGCTGTGGTCGGCGGAGCATCTCACGCGCGATCACCTCGAAGCCGCAAAAGACATGACGCGCACGAACCGCTTCTTCGAGGACGACCGCCTGCCCGAGGGCGAAGGCGCGACGCTCGCCGACTACAAGCGCAGCGGTTTCGATCGCGGTCATATGAGCCCCGCCGGCAACCGCTGGAACGCGCAGGCCATGGCGGAATCGTTTTCACTCGCGAACGTGGTGCCCCAGAACCGCGAAAACAACCAGCGCCTGTGGTCGCACATCGAAAGCGCGGTGCGCAAGCTCGCAATGAAATATGGCGACGCCTATGTCGTGACCGGCCCGCTCTTTACCGGCGCGCAGTTGCAGACGATCGGCGCCACGCGCGTGCTCGTGCCCACACAGATCTTCAAGGTCGTGTATGTGCCTTCGCAGCAGCTCGCGTTCGCCATCGTCGCGGACAACACCGCCGTCGATCGCTACGACGTGCGTTCGGTGCGCGATCTCGAAGCGCAGAGCGGCATTGCGTTTCCGGGCATTCCGGCGAACGTGGCCGCCAAACAGAAGGTGTCGTTCAACGGCCACGGCTTCGCCGTGAGCAAGTGGGGCTGGTGAGCGTGCGACCGGCGCGCTAGATGTCGAGCCGCGAAACCTTCGAGCCCTCCAGCGAAACACCTGCCATGAGACCGGCGTTGGTCAGCACGAAGGCTTCGATGGGGTTGATCGCCGTCGTGGTGTCGATCTTGCCGTTGGCGCCCATTTTCACGAGCGCGACGGTAGCGTCCGCGCCCACGTTCCAGCCGCTGCTGCGCTTGAAGCGATCAAGCGAGGTGCGCGTCATAAACGCATAGACGACGGCCCGCGACTGCGCGCCGAACTGAGCCCCGAACGAGCCGCCCATGGTCGTGAAGTAGCCGAGCGTGTTGCCCTCCACGCGCAGCGCGCCGCGCCCATACTCGGCGCCTACCACGAAGCCCACGCCCGTCACATCCGGAAACACGAGCACGCCGCGCGCCTTGGCGACCAGTTCGCGCGAGCCCGGTATCGTGCGATAGAGGCGCGCGAGCACTTCGTCCACGCCCGCTTCGATCTCGCGGCGCGCGGCCGCGTGTTCGATGGCGGGGTCGGCGGTGGCGGAACCCGTGGTGGTGCAACCGGCCGTTGCAGCGAGCCAGCCGGCCACGGCCAGCGACCCGCCGGCGAGAAAATCCCTTTTTTTCATCTTGCTTCTGTTTCCATGATCATTGCGGCTGGCTGGCAACTACTGTTCCTTCGGCAATCGCGCGAGTGGATCGACAGGCTTGCCGTTCTCGCGCACTTCGAACACGAGCGAGGCGTTGCCGGCGCTGTCCGTGGCGCTCACCGCGATCGGCTGGCCCTGCTTCACCGTTTCGCCTTCCTTCACGAGCAACTTGCCGTTGCGCCCATAGACCGTGATCAGATGCGCATCGTGTCTCACGATGACGAGCCTGCCGTATGAGTTCATACCGCTTCCCGCATAGACCACGCGGCCCGACGCCGTCGCTTTCACCTGTTGCCCCGCCGGACCCGCGATCACGACGCCCTTCGACTTCGCCTTGAACGGCTGGCCGACCCTACCTTCGATCGGCCAGACAAAGCGGGCGTCGTGATGCGCAGCCGCGGGCTGCTGGGCAGCGGCTTTCGGAGCGGCAGATTTCGAGGTGCTCGTCGCCGATGGCGCGCTTGTGCCCGGCGCAGCGACGGTTGGGGCGGTTGGGGCAGTTGGGGCAGTTGGGGCAGTTGGGGCAGTTGGGGCCGTGGCTTGTGGCGGGGCGGGCGGGATCGCGGCGGCAGGCGCAGGCCCCTTCACGGGCGGCGCGACGCGCAGAAGCTGGCCCGCCTGGATCTTCCCGTCGGCGGGCAGCTTGTTCCAGCTCACGAGATCGGCGGCGCGTTGGCGATGCGACTTCGCGACCCGGTAAAGCGTGTCGCCTGGCTTCACGCGATAGAAGCCAGGCGGGGCGTCGGTCGCAGCCCCGGGCGCGGGCAACGTCGAGGCGGCGCCAGCTGGCGCCTGCGCCGCGCCGGCAGTGGCGCTCGCAGGCGCTGCCGGCTCCGCTTCGCCGGTTTCGGCGGTATGCCACGGCGTGATCGTGCAGGCGCCCAATGCGAGCGCAAGCGCCGCCCCGATTGCGAAGCGCCCAGCCGTGGCGCGGCGCGCGTCTCCCTGATACAGGCCGCGCATTGTCACGCTTGCAGACCGGCGTTGTCCGCCGCACCCGCGCTGCCCAGTTCATCTTGCGCAAGCGCCGCGAGCGCGCCGCCACCCTCGCAGCCCATCACGGCGGCCACCCCTTCCGCCAGCAGCGCCGCGCCGCGCCGCGTCCTTTTCTCCGCTTCCACCGCAGCGACCGCGCCTGCGATTTCGGCTACCTTATCCAGAATTTCCATCGATGATTCCTTGCTTGCCTTTAGAGACCATTGGCGCCGCGGGGCGCCGGTGCGTCATCATCGTCGGTTTGCCCGCGGGCGCCGCGGTTTCGCGCGAGCGATTTGACCTGTGTCAGCGTGCGCGCCACGCCAGTGCGCGGCTCTGACATTGGCATGACAAAACCATCGCAAATTGAGGCAGAAAAGAGGAATCGACCGGCAGGAATCGATGAAGCGGATTGCCTCGCGCGACGCGCGGCTCCCTATAATTCGGGCCGCACCATCGGGCACGTCAGGCTTTCGCCGCACGGCCCCCGTGACGCAGAAGGAGGATCAAAAGGTGTTCGACGCATACGCAAACGACGACGATGTCCTGAACGTGCAGGGCGACGCGCTCACGCTCACGAACGGCACGACACGCGTGACGATCGCAGGCACGCTCGAACTGACGCGCGACAAGCGCGGGCTCGCCGCCGCATTGGCGCTGAAGGCGGCGCTGGACGACGTCGTGAAGAAACTGCAGGCCGACCCGCACCTGCCCGCCAAAGTCGCCGACGAGCCGGACCAGAAGCCCGGCGTCGTCGACAATCCGTTCAATTGAACGAACTTGAGAACGAAGCGCGAAGCGCCAGCCTCAGAACGGCTTGCCTTCGCTCTCGCTCCACGCGCGCGGCATGAGCGTATTCGATGGCAGCGTTTCGTCGAGCAGCTTCTTTGCGCTCTGCGCGCCCGCGATCGGCAGGCCCGTGGGATCGATGGCGCCGATCTGCGCGAGCACCGAGGCCTGATCCCAGTAGATGTGCTCGTTGTAGAGCTTGTTGCCGCGAAAGCAGATCACGGCGAGCATGGGCACTTCGAAGTATTTGCCCGTGGGCGCCAAGCCCGGCAGCAGCCAGTCGATCTCGCGGTCGTGCGTGCAGCAGAAGATGAACTCGTCCACCACGCGGTCCGAACCGATCGTGCGCGAGATCGGAATCAGGCGCGTGTCTTCGGGGTTCGCGTGCACGAAGTGGTGCGTGTAGAAGCGCTTGAGTTCGTCGTGCCCCACGCCGCCCGTCATCGTCGGAATGTGGTTGACGTAGGGTTCGGCGACCATCGTCGGCATGACGTCGTCGGGATTGCGTGCCACGAACTCGTGGTAGCAGTGCTCCTCCCACAGCGCGTTGAAGTCGTAGATCGGGCCGAGCACGCGGCGCAGCATGGCGAGCGTGCGCGAATACGCCATCATCGTGGCGGGCTTGTCGTACTGAGGCCGCGCCGGCGAAGCGAATGCGTGGTCGCAGCCCGGGTACGTATAGAGCTCGATGCCCGGCTTGCCCGCGAGCGCCTGCGCGATGCGCTCGCGCGTGGCCGCATCGCAATACGCGTCGTCGGCGCCGAAGTGCAGCATGAGCGGGCACTGGATGCGCGAGGCTTCGTCCAGATGGTTCTCGAGCCCGACGGCGTAATAGCCGATCGCGCAGTCGACGTCAGTGCGCGTCGCGCTCAGGTAAGCGAGCTTGCCGCCGAGGCAGAAGCCCACCACCCCCACCTTGCCGCGATGCTGCGCATGCGCGCGCAGCGCCGCGAGCGTCTGCGCCACGTCCTGCATCGCCAGATCGACGTCGAAGCGCTCGTAGAGCGAGAACGCCTTCTGCGCGTCGTCGCCCTCGTAGCCGAGATCGACGTTCGGCTCGAGACGCCAGAACAGGTCCGGCACCATGACGACATAGCCTTCCTCGGCATAACGGTCGGCCAGCGCACGCATGTAGGCGTTGACGCCGAAGATCTCCTGCAGCAGCACGAGGCCGGGGCCGCTGCCCTCGGGCGGCAGCGCCGTGTAGGCACGGAATTCGCCGCCGTCGTGCGACTTCACCTGAGTCCATTGTCCGTTCATCGGGGTGTCTCCTGTTCTTGTCCCATGCGGGATGGTTGCGGGTTCGTCCAGATTGGTTACCGAGGCTTACCGTCGATGCTTCGCCGCCGCGCCCCTCGGAAGCATCACGCCACGCCGAAGCCGCCCGCCGCCGCAAGCGGCGGCAGCGTCGACTCACCGCGTATCCAGGCGTACTGCGCAAGCTCCGCCATTTCGCGGTCGCCACGGCTGTCGCCATACGCGTAGAGCGTGGCGGGCGCGTTCTCCCCCCACCACGCGCGCAGCCGCGCGACTTTCTCCGGGCCCCAGCAATTGCGGCCCGCGAGATGGCCGGTATAAACGCCGTCGCGCCATTCGAGCTCGCTGGCCAGCACGGTGCCGATGCCGATGGTCTGCGCCCACTTGCGCAGATAAATGGACGGCGACGCGCTCACGAGCACGACTTCGTGGCCGAGCGCCTGATGCTCGGCCACGCGCGCGAGCATCTCGGGGCGCAGCAACGCGGGCAAGCGGCGCTCGACGAAGCGCTGCGCGGCACCTTCGAGCGCCTCGCGCCGCACGGGGCCGAGCGCGGCATAGAGGAAGCGCGCCTTGGTCGGCCCGCGCTGCGACCAGCCCGGCGCGATGCCGATGAGCCAGGGCAGGCAGCGCAGCGCAGCGGCGACGAAACGCGCGGGGCCGGCGGCGTCGAGCATGAAGGCGCGAAAGCTGTCGGACGTGGTGATGGTGCCATCAAAGTCGAATGCGGCGACGACGCGGTCGTTCATGAAGCGGTATGGGCAAACGTGGAAAGGGAAAGCGACGCGGCTTGGCGCGACGGACCGGCGTCATTGTCCGCGCAAACGGGAAGCGGCTGCAACGCGGCGGGACTCGGCTTCTATGTTGATGCAATTGATCAATATGGATCGTTGCGAATGCACATTCATGCTGAATGAGTCGTCTCACTGTGCCTGTGCCGCCAGCCGCATGGCATCGACAATCTCGATCTCGCCATAGCGCAGCGCCAGCAACCCCTCGCGCTCGAACTGGCGCAGGATCTGGTTCACAGTCTGCCGCGAGAGCGCCAGCATCAGCGCGAGATCCTCCTGCGGCACGCTGATCACGCGGCGCGAGCACGGCGAGCCTTGCGCGGGCGTCGCTCCACCGTATTCGTGCGAAAGCAGCAGCAGGCGCCGCGCCACGCGTGCGGCGGCGGGCAGGAGCGCGGTTTCCTCGATGGCATCGAACGCAAGACGCAGCTTTTGCGCCAGCAGCAGCCCGAACGCGTGCCAGTAGGCGGGCGTCGCGTCGAGCAGCGCCACGAGCGCCGCGCGCGGCACGTGAAAGAGCGTGGAATCGCGCTCGGCGTAGGCGTCGTGTGTGCGCACGCCGCCGTCGAAAAGCGCGATCTCGCCGAACCACTGCGCGGGCCCGACCACGGCCAGAAGCGCCTCGCGCCCGCCCACGCTCGCGGCCCCAATGCGCACCGCGCCTTCGAGCACGCAGTAGAGGCCGTCGTTGGCATCGCCGCGCATGAAGAGGCGTTCGCCGGCCCCGAGCGTGCGCTCGCGCCCCGCCGCGCGCAGGGCCTCGCGCAACGGCTCGGGCGCGCTGCGAAACCATGCGCTGCGATCGAGCGCGGCAGCGGCGGACGGTCGAGAAACAGCGGCGAGCGGCAAGGCGGAGCGTGCAGTCATGGGCGCTTGGGTGCCGGGCGGCCCGGCGGCGAGGCGGCCCGCGCGGGACACGCGCGGGCAGGAAGCGGCGCAATTGTCGGCTAGCCGATGGTTTGCGCTCAGGTGCCCGACGATCATAATCATTTTGAAGACAGAGGGGCACCCATGAGAAACCTGACCGAGCAACTCACCCAGTACGCGGCCTATCACCGCGACACGCGCAACATCGGCACGCATTTCATCGGCATTCCGCTCATCGTGGTGGCGCTCGCCGTGCTGCTCTCGCGTCCGTCCTTCGTGCCCGCAGCGCTGGCGCTGCCGGTTCCCCTCTCGCCCGCGTGGCTGCTGTTCGGCGCCGCAACGCTCTACTACCTCGTGCTCGACGTGCCGCTCGGCCTGATGATGGCAATCGTGTCCGCCGCGTGCGTGGCGTTCGGCGCATGGCTCGCGCAACTCAACACCGCCGCGTGGCTGGGCGGCGGCGTGGCGCTGTTCGTGATCGGCTGGATCTTCCAGTTCGTCGGGCACATTGCGTGGGAGCATCGCAAGCCGGCTTTCGTCGACGATCTCATCGGTCTCGTGATCGGCCCGCTCTTCGTGCTGGCCGAGGCGCTGTTCAGCGTGGGCTGGCGCCCCGAACTGCGCGCGGCGATCGAAGACAAGGTCGGCCCCACACGCATCAATCCGCCGCATCGGCAGGAAGCGAGGCACTCGGCGCGGTAAGTGCGGTTGGTGCGGTTGGTGCGATGGCTGCGGCGGGTTCAGTGAATGCGGTTAGTGCCGTTGGTGCCGCAAGTGCCGTTGGTGCCGCAGGTTTTGCAAGGGCCGTAAATGCGGTGAGTACAGCAAGCGCGGCGCGAGCAGCGTTCAGCGTCCGAGCCGCACGAGCCGCGCGCTGTGCACCGCCGTGAGCGCGACGGCAATCCAGATCGGCACGTAAGTCGCGAGCTGGCGCATGCCGAGATGCTCGCCGAGCAGCGTCACCGAAACGATCACGAGCAGCACCGGCTCGACATAGCCGAGGATGCCGAAGAGCGCCATCGGCAGCAGCCGGCTCGCCTTCAGGTACGACGCGAGCGCCACCGTGCTGAGCACGCCGAGGCCGGGCAGCAGCACGAAGGCGAGGAGCCGGTGTGCGTCGAGCAGCGCGAGCGAGCCGCCGGCGCGCACCTCGATGGCCGCCACCGGCACGAGCAGTAGCATCTCCACGGCGAAGATGACGAGCGAATCCGCGTGGATCTTGCGGCGCAGCACGAAATACGGCGGGTAACCGAACGCGACGAGCAGCGTCGGCCACGAGAACGCGTGCGTGGCCCACAGCTCATGCGCGACGCCCACAGCCGCGCAAGCCACGGCGAGCCATTGCAGCGGCTCGAGGCGCTCGTGATAGTAGAAGCGCCCAACCAGCACCATGATGAGCGGCAGCAGGAAGTAGCCGAGCGAAACCTCCAGCATGCGCCCATGCAGCGGCGCCCACAGGAACACCCACAGCTGCGAGCCGAGCAGCGCGGCGCTCGCCACCAGCGCGAGCGCAGTGCGGGGCTCGCTCAGCATGCGCGCGAAGAGCACGCGCAACTGCGGCGCGCGCTTGCGCAGCACCAGCAATGCCAGCGCGCCGGGGGCGGTCCAGATCACGCGCCACGCGAAAATGTCGAGGCCATCGAGCGGTGCGAGCAGCAGCGTGTATGCCGACATCAGCGCGAACAGCGCCGAAGCGCCCACGGAAAGCGCGATGCCGCGCCCGGGTTCGTACTGATTCATCGCGATGCGCGCAATTGGAATGAGGAAACGGAGGAGCGGCGCGAGGCGCGGCGCGTAAATTTCGCGCACACGGGTAATGGCATTGTCATTTGAATTGGCTATTGAATAAGACTCGAGCCGGCGAAAGCGGCGGCGAGACCGCATTCTAGTCGCGTTTGTGCGCCCTGAGGCGCCGCAAACCCGCGCCGGGCAAGGCGGGCACGCGCCGTGCTACCTCCTTGGCTCGCGGCGGGCAGCGCAATTTAGTCCGTGCAGATCGCGCAACGATGGACTAGAACGGAAGTCTCGCTGCGCCAGCCGGCTATCGCTTCAACCGGCTGGAATCCGCCGCAAGCGGTTGGATTCCAGCGGAGCCGCCGGCCGCGCCTTGCGTTTCCCGGCGCGCGCCGCACCATTGCCGGCAGCCGCGACCACAACGCCGTCCCCAACGTCCAACGCATCCTGGAGCCCGCATGACACTTCCTGCGCCCCGCCCCGCCGTTGCCGACCCAGCCCGCTCATCCGCCCTTTCTCCCGCCGCCGTCGAATTCGCCGCCGATGTGCGCGCGGGCCTCACGCGCGCGCCTCAGAAGGAACTGCCGTCGAAGTATCTGTATGACGAAGTCGGTTCGGCCCTGTTCGAAGTGATCACCGTGCTCCCCGAATACGGCGTCACGCGCGCCGAGGAGCGTCTGCTCACGCGCTACGCGGCCGAAATCGTCGAGGCGCTGCCCTCCGACGTCAAGGTCGCCGAACTCGGCAGCGGCAGTGGCCGCAAGACGCGTCGCATTCTCGAGGCGCTGTGCCGCAAGCGTCCCACCTCGTACTATCCGATCGAGATTTCGCGCACCGCGCTGCAGTTGTGCCGGCGCGAACTCGGCGATATCGAGCGCATTTCGATCGTCGGCTACGAGCGCGACTATCTTGCCGGACTCGCCGAAGTGAGCCGCCAGCGCAACGCCGGCGAGCAATTGCTCGTGCTCTTTCTCGGCAGCACGATCGGCAACTTCGCGCGCCTCGCGGCCACGCGCTTCTTGCGCGACATCCGCGCGATGCTGCGTCCCGGCGACACGCTCCTGCTCGGCACCGACCTCGTGAAGCCCGTGCCGACGCTGATCGCCGCCTACGACGACGCCATCGGCGCCACGGCCGCCTTCAACCTGAACCTGCTCTCGCGTGTGAATCGCGAGCTCGACGCCAACTTCGACCTGCGCGACTTCGAGCACGTCGCGCGCTTCAATCCCGACGTGCGCAGCATCGAGATGCATCTGCGCGCGAGGCGCGATGTACATGCCGAGGTGCGCGCGGCGCGTCTGGCCGTCGACATCGGCGCGGGCGAGACGATCTGGACCGAGAGCAGCCACAAGTACCACGCCGACGAAGTTCCCGCGATCGCCGCCGATGCGGGCTTCGAGTGCACGCACCAGTGGGTCGAGAAAGAATGGGGATTCGCTGAGAGCCTGCTTGCCGTGAAGTGAGCGGCATCGATCGAAGGAAAACCGAAACGGAAGCGGAAACGAAAAAGCGGTGCGCCTTTTGTATGGCGCACCGCTTTTTTTACATTGAGCGATCTGCTTTCAGTGTTGCTCGAAACGTTCGTAGCGCTTTTCCGTGAGACGCTCCTCGCTCTCCACCGAACTCACGCGCGCCGCGGGCGGCCCATGGCGCAGCCACGAAAGCATGCGGTCCACCTGGTTTGCCGTGCCCTGGATCACGGCTTCCACCGAACCGTCCTCCATGTTCGCGACGTAACCGCGAATGCGCAGCGCGTGCGCCTGACGCACCGTCGCATGACGAAAACCCACGCCCTGCACCGTCCCGCGCACGCGCACGTAGTACGTTTCGAAACGCGTATCCAGATCCGGTTCGCTCATTGTTCGATCTCCTCTTGCCTTGCGTCCTTCACGGTCGGCATTGTAGACGCCATCGCCGCCGCGCGGCGGGCACGTTGGCACGCGCGCATTTACAATTGCGCGCCGCGTACAATCCGTGCCACGCCGCGCACGCGGCGCCGACACCCGAACATGGAAGCGAACCCGCAATGACCGACACCTCCCGAGCCAACACGTCCCGAGCCAACCGGGATCTCGTGCTGATCACCGGCGCGTCTGGCTTCGTCGGCTCGGCCGTCGCCCGCATCGCGCAGGAAAAGGGCTATGCCGTGCGCGTGCTGGTGCGCGCTACCAGCCCGCGCAAGAACCTCGAAGCGCTCGACGCCGAGATCGTCACCGGCGACATGCGCGACGCCGCCTCGATGCGCCGCGCGCTCGACGGCGTGCGCTACCTGTTCCACGTGGCCGCCGACTACCGCCTGTGGGCGCCCGATCCGCACGAGATCGAACGCGCCAATCTCGAAGGCGCCGAGGCGACCATGCGCGCCGCGCTCGAAGCGGGCGTGGAGCGCGTCGTCTACACGAGCAGCGTGGCGACGCTCAAGGTCACGAGCTCGGGCGCGAGCGCCGACGAAACCTCGCCGCTCACGGCCGAACAGGCTATTGGCGTGTACAAGCGCAGCAAGGTGCTCTCCGAGCGCGCCGTCGAACGCATGATCGAGCACGAGGGCCTGCCCGCCGTGATCGTCAATCCGTCCACGCCGATCGGCCCGCGCGACGTGAAGCCCACGCCCACGGGTCGCATCATCGTCGAGGCCGCCACCGGCAAGATTCCCGCCTTCGTCGACACGGGCCTGAACCTCGTGCACGTGGACGACGTGGCCAACGGCCACTTCCTCGCGCTCGAGCGGGGGCGTATTGGCGAGCGCTATATCCTCGGCGGCGAGAACCTGTCGCTGCAGCAGATGCTCGCCGACATCGCCGGCATGGTGGGCCGCAAGCCTCCCACGATCGCGCTGCCGCGCTGGCCGCTGTATCCGCTCGCGATGGGCGCGGAGGCCGTGGCGCGCTTCACGAAACGCGAGCCGTTCGTGACCGTCGATGCGCTCAAAATGTCGAAGAACAAGATGTATTTCACGTCGGCGAAGGCGGAGCGCGAACTCGGCTATCGCGCGCGGCCGTATCGCGAGGGCTTGAAAGATGCGCTCGCGTGGTTCCGCGAGGCCGGCTATCTGAGTGCGAAATAGGGCGCAAGCCGAGCAAATTGTTACAACTTTTGTTGCAACATGCGTACAACGCCCGCGAGGCAGTGCAGGCGCGCTATGGGTAAAATCGCGGGTCTTACCTGAGAAGCCTCGCATGAATCTTCAAGACCAGATTGGCGTGCTCGAAGCTGGCGTCGATCAGCTCATCAAAGCTGCCGCCGCCGCGCAAGCCTTGCTCGCCGACGAACGCGCAGCCGCGGAACCCTGCCAGGTGTCACCCGTGGCAGCCGGCGAAGTGCAAACCGTCGAAGCTCAAACCATCGATGCCGACATCGCAGCAGTTGCACATGTCGCCGCGGCGCCGGTGGCCGCAGAGCAGCCGCAAGTCGAAGCCACTGAAGTGGTAGAAGCTGCTGAAACCATTGAAACCGCTGAATCTGTGAACGCCGTCGAGATCGCCGAACCGGCCGCCGTCGAGGCCGCCCGCCCTGAACAAGCGCAGCCCGAACTCCTCGTGGCGCGCCCGTCGCAGAACGAGATCACGCTGACGGTTGGCGGCCAGACGGTGACGCTCAACGCATTGCAGGTCGGCCAGATGATCGAGGAGCTTTCGAACGCGCGCGCCTCGATGCAGCCCGAGCCACCGCCCGGCATTCCGCCCGGCTGGCGTTTCGCGTCGACGAAAAACCCGATGATGGCCGTGCAGAAGCAGTCCAACGGCGACCGCCTGCTCGTGCTGCGTCACACGGGGCACGGCTGGGTGCCGTTTACGTTCTCGCCGGATATCGTCGTGCAGATGTATATGCTGCTGACGCAGCGGTAAGTGGCGGGTTGAGGTTTTCTCGGGGCGGGTTTTTTTGTCGCTGGGCGTGGCGCTTTGGGGTTTTCTTGTTGGCCTTTTCTTGTTTTCGCGTCGGTCTGCCTGGGTTGCCCCTGTGCGGGGCAACGCTTGCACACCGACGCGAATACAAGAAAATGCCAAAACCGCCAGCGGACACGCTCAGGCGCGCTCAGCGCCCCTGCACCGGCGCCTGCACACGCGCCTTCCACTGCCCGCCCTTGCCGCGCCAGAACCGCCACGCCGAGGCGAACGTCGCGCCCACATAGAACAGCGCAACGAGCGGCAGAAACGGCGCCCACAGCGGCGAGCGCCGATAGTAGGCGAGCATGGGCGAATAGGCGCAACACATCAGCGCCCAGGCGATCCACGCGGGCCAGCCCGCCGCGCCGAGCACGAGCGCGACCACGGGCGGCGCGAGATAGATGACCGTCATGCCGAGAATCGTGCCCGCGAGCTGCCAAGCCGAATAGTGCAGCTGCGTGAACGCCGTGCGCGCGATCATGTTCCAGATGTCCTTCCACGAGTCGTACGGGCGCAGCGATACGCTCTTCGCCGCGACGTCGAGCCGGATCGGATGATGCCCCTCGCCACGGTGCTTGATGCGCGCGGCAAGGCTGCAATCGTCGATCAGCTCGGCACGGATAGACTCGATGCCACCCGCTTCTTCGAGCGCCTGGCGGCGCACCAGCATGCAGCCGCCGGCCGCCGCCGCCGTGCGGTTCTTCGGGTTGTTGACCCACGAGAATGGGTACAGCTTCGCGAAGAAGAACACGAAAGCCGGGATCAGCGCCTTCTCCCAGAACGAGTCGCAACGCAGCCGCACCATCAGCGAGACGAGGTCGCGGCCTTCCGCCTGCGCGCGCACCACGAGTTGCGCCACGGCTTCGGGGGGATGGCCAATGTCGGCGTCGGTGAGCAGCAGGTAGTCGGCGGGCAGCTTGAGCGTGCGCACCGCCTCGATGCCCTGCGACTGCGCCCATACCTTGCCCGACCAGCCCGCGGGCAGCGGCTTCGCGGCAATCACGCTGAGCTTTTCCGGGCACTGCAGCGCGAGCGCCGCGGCGCGCGCGGCTTCGGCGGTGCCGTCGGTGCTGTGGTCGTCGATCACGATCACGTGAAAATCGCCGCCATAGTCCTGCTGGAGCAGCGAGCTTATAGCCTCGCCGATCGCATCCGCCTCGTTGCGCGCCGGCACCACGGCGCACACGGCCGGCCAGCCGGCCGCCGGCTCGACGAGCGGCAGCGCGCTCGCAGGCCGCGCGCGCCAGAAGCCGCCACGGCCGAACAGCAAGACGAGCCAGATCAGCAGCGAAAGGCAGGAGAGGGCAAACAGAATGGTCGTCGTCATGCGTTGTTACTCTCGATCGAAGGTGCGCTCACGCCCACGCGGCGCGACAGCCACATGGCCGCCGTGCGCCCGAGCACCACGGCCCAGTCGGGCGCGCGCAGCGCGGGGCGCGCACGGAAAACATCGTAGCCGCTGCGCTCGATGACCTCGAGCATGCGCAGCCCGCCATGCACCACGCTGCAAAGCTCAAGGCCGAAGCGCCCGGGCACGCGCAGCGCGAGCGGCGCACCGCTCACCATGAGCGCACGCGCGCGCGCCACTTCGTGCGCCATCAGCGCGCGCCAGGCGTCGTCCACCATGCCCGCGGCGATCTTCGGCTCGGTCACGCCGAAGCGCTCGCGGTCTGCGAGCGGCAGGTAGATGCGGCCGCGCCGCCAGTCGGCGCCCACGTCCTGCAAGAAGGTGATGAGCTGCAAGGCGGTACAGATCGCGTCGGAATCGGCGAGATTGCCAGGCGTCGCCTCGTCGATCAGATGCAGCATCAAGCGGCCAACCGGATTCGCCGAGCGCCGGCAGAAGTCCAGCAGCTCGAAGCGGTCGGCATAGCGCGTCGTGTCGATGTCCTGATCGAACGCCGCGACGAGATCGTAAAACGGCGCCAGCGGCAGCCGGCATTCGCGCACCACCTCCGCGAGCTTCGCGAACAGCATGGGGTGCACAGGCGCCGGGCGGCCTTCAGCCACGGCGTCGAGGCCGTCGCGGAAATCGGCGAGGCGCGTGTGGCGCTCCTCGGGGCTCCAGTCGCCTTCGTCCGCGATGTCGTCGAGCGTGCGCGCGACGTGGTAGATCACGCCGACAGGCGCGCGCAGCGCCTTCGGCAGCAACACGCGCGCTACCGGAAAATCGTCGTAGTGGTCGGGTTCCATCAAGGCGTCCAGAATGGGGTCGTATCCTCCGGCGCCAGCCCGGCGGCCGCAGAACGCGATATTTTAAGGGTTCCGGCGTTATGCTGCACCGCGCAACGTCAAGCACCCCGCCTCGAGCACGTTCGTTCTGGCCATGCCGCACGCGTTTCGCGCCTCGTGGCCCGGGCTCCGCCAGGCGCCATGCCGCGGGCTTTCTCGCGCCAACCGGCAGTCGCGCGGGCACGACCGTCGCGTGCGCGCCGCACCTTGGCGCGCGCCGCGCAGCAAACGACCGGCGAAGGGGTTAAAATGCGCGTCTGGTTTTTACTCCGTCATCTTCTGGCGGATTTTTTGCATCCTTAATAAATAGACAGCCGCGGCGATCAGGTCATTTTTACCGATTCGTTCGCATATGCGGTAGTTGGAGTTCGCCACCTTATGCGAGTGATCCTTGCCCAACCCCGCGGCTTTTGTGCGGGGGTTGTCCGCGCTATCGAAATCGTTGATCGCGCACTGCAGAAGCACGGCGCGCCGGTCTACGTGCGCCATGAAATCGTCCACAACCGTCATGTGGTCGAAAACCTGCGCAACAAGGGCGCGCGTTTCGTGGAAGAGCTTGACGAGGTGCCCGAAGGCGCCGTGGCGATCTTCAGCGCGCACGGCGTGGCGAAGACCGTAGAGCGCGCTGCCGAGGAACGCGAGCTCGACGTGCTCGACGCCACCTGCCCGCTCGTCACGAAGGTTCACGTGCAGGGCCGCCAATATGTCGCGGCGGGCCGCACGCTGATCCTGATCGGCCATGCCGGTCACCCTGAAGTGGAAGGCACGATTGGCCAGATTCCCGGCACCGTGCTGCTCGTGCAGAGCGAGGCCGATGTTGCGAAGCTCGACCTGCCGCTCGACAAGCCGCTCGCGTACGTGACGCAAACCACGCTTTCGGTGGACGACACGCGCGGCATCATCGACGCGCTGCTCGCGCGGTTCACCGACATCGTCGGCCCGGACACGCGCGACATCTGCTACGCGACGCAGAACCGCCAGGCGGCGGTACGCGAGCTGTCGGAGCTGGTGGAAGTGCTGCTCGTGGTGGGCGCGACGAACAGCTCGAACTCGAATCGCCTGCGCGAGATCGGCAGCGAAACGGGCGTGCAGAGCTACCTCGTCGCGGACGGCTCGGAAGTGAAGGCCGAATGGTTCGCCAATGCGCAAACGGTTGGCATCACGGCCGGCGCATCGGCGCCCGAAGAGATGGTTGAGAACGTGATTGACGCGCTGCGCGCGTTAGGGCCTGTCGAGGTGTCGACGATGGCGGGCCGTGAAGAAAAAGTCGAATTCAAGCTGCCGTCGAAGCTGTTGCAACCGCTCGTCGCGCGCGAAGTTTAAGGAGGACACGCTTTGTCTATTCCGCTGCTACAAAAAGTCCGCGTTGGGGCGTACATCTTCCGCCAGCATTTCAGCGGCAACAAACGCTACCCGCTCGCGCTCATGCTCGAGCCGCTGTTCCGCTGCAACCTTGCCTGCAATGGCTGCGGCAAGATCGACTATCCGGATCCCATCCTGAACCAGCGCCTGTCGCTCGCGGAATGCCTCGAAGCCGTGGACGAGTGCGGCGCGCCGGTCGTTTCCATCGCGGGCGGCGAGCCGCTGCTGCACAAGGAAATGCCGGAGATCGTGAAGGGCATCATGGCGCGCAAGAAGTTCGTGTATCTATGCACGAACGCGCTGCTCATGGAAAAGAAGATGGACGACTACGAGCCGAACCCGTACTTCGTCTGGTCGGTGCACCTCGACGGCGACCGCGAAGCGCACGACCACTCGGTCTCGCAGGAAGGCGTCTACGACAAGGCCGTCGCGGCCATCAAGGAAGCGAAGCGCCGCGGATTCCGCGTGAACATCAATTGCACGCTGTTCAACGACGCCGTGCCCGAGCGCGTGGCGAAGTTCTTCGACACGGTCGGCGAGATCGGCGTCGACGGCATTACGGTTTCGCCGGGCTATGCCTATGAGCGCGCACCGGACCAGCAGCACTTCCTGAACCGCGAAAAGACGAAGAACCTGTTCCGCGAGATCTTCAAGCGCGGCAACAATGGCAAGAAGTGGTCGTTCAGCCAGTCGAGCCTGTTCCTCGACTTCCTGGCGGGCAACCAGACGTACCAGTGCACGCCGTGGGGCAACCCGGCGCGCACGGTGTTCGGCTGGCAAAAGCCGTGCTATCTGGTCGGCGAAGGTTATGTGAAGACCTTCAAGGAACTAATGGAAACCACCGACTGGGACAAGTACGGCACGGGCAAGTACGAGAAGTGCGCGGACTGCATGGTCCACTGCGGCTTCGAGGCGACCGCCGTGATGGACACGGTCGCGCACCCGCTCAAGGCGGCGCGCGTCGCCCTTTCGGGTCCGCGCACGCAAGGCGCGTTCGCGAAGGATATTTCGCTGGATGGCCAGCGTCCGGCTGAGTACGTGTTCTCGCGTCACGTCGAGATCAAGCTCGAAGAGATCAAGAACGCAGCCAAGACGAAGAAGCCGGCAACGGTCGCGGCGGGCTGAGGCAGTTCCGCTTCAAGCGGTTGGTCAGAAAGGGCGCAACGGTGATGGCCGTTGCGCCCTTTGTGTTTTCTGTCGACGAGAACGGCGAAAGCGCAAGCGCGGCCGCAACGAAAAAGAGCGCAACGGCTATCGAACCGTTGCGCTCCTTGCGTGGACACTCACGCGCGTGCGTCCTGCCGAAACGGCCGGGGAAAAAGCCTCAGCAGCACTTCCCCGCGCCCGCCCCATATCGCGCGTTTTGCCGCTCGCGGAAAAACGCTTCGTAGGTCATCACCGGCTGGTCGGGATGCGTCGCGCGCATGTGCGCGACGTAGCCCTCGTAATCCGGCAGACCGACCATCAAACGCATGGCCTGGCCCAGATAGCGCCCGGCCGTCTGCACGTTGTCGCGAAGTCCCGAGAACATGATGCGCTCCGTTCAGTTGTTGAGGCCGGTTCAATGCACGCGTTGCGCCGCGACGGCCGCGCCGCCGGCCGGCATCGCCTCGTAAGGCGTTTCCTGCGCGGTCGGGCGGTCGATGCGGCGTGCGCGCGCAATCGCGATCAGCCCGTACACGACGATGCTCACCACCACGAAGATAAAGAGGCCCGAGAGCGCGGCATCCACGTAGTCGTTGAACACCATGCGCTGCATCTGCTCGATTGACTTCGCAGGCGCGACGATCTTGCCTTCCGCAATCGCGGCCGAAAGCTTCTGCGCATGCGCGACGAAGCTCACCTTCGGGTTGCTGTCGAAGATCTTCTGCCAGCCCGCGGTGAGCGTGCAAATGAGCAGCCACAGCGTAGGCAGGGCAGTGACCCATGCGAACTTCTCACGCTTCATCTTGAACAGCACGACGGTGGCGAGCATCAGCGCGATGCCGGCAAGCATCTGGTTCGAGATGCCGAAGAGCGGCCACAGCGTGTTGATGCCGCCGAGCGGATCGACCACGCCTTGATAGAGGAAGTAGCCCCAGGCCGCCACGCACAGTGCCGTGGCGATCAGGTTGGCCGGCAGCGATTCCGTGCGCTTGAGCGAAGGATGGAACGTGCCGAGCAGGTCCTGCAGCATGAAGCGACCCGCACGCGTGCCCGCGTCGACGGCGGTCAGGATGAACAGCGCTTCGAACAGGATTGCGAAGTGATACCAGAACGCCATCATCCCTTCGCCGCCCACCACCTGGTGCAGGATGTGCGCCATGCCCACGGCCAGCGTCGGTGCGCCGCCCGCGCGCGCGACGATGGTCGTCTCGCCCACGGCCTGCGCGGTTTGCGTCAGCATCTCGGGCGTGAGCACGAAACCCCACTGGCCGACGGTGTGCGCAACGGCGTCCGGCGTCGTGCCGAGCACGGCAAGCGGCGCGTTCATCGCGAAGTACACGCCCGGCTCGATCACCGAGGCGGCCACGAGCGCCATGATGGCGACGAACGACTCCATCAGCATTGCGCCGTACCCGATGAAGCGCACGTTGGTTTCGTTATCGAGCAGCTTCGGCGTCGTGCCCGAAGAGATCAACGCGTGGAAGCCCGAGACCGCTCCACAAGCGATCGTGATGAAGAGGAACGGGAAGAGGTTGCCCGACCACACCGGACCCGTGCCGTCGATGAACCTCGTGAACGCCGGCATCTTGAGTTCCGGCGCGACGATCAGGATGCCGATCGCGAGCGCGAGGATCGTGCCGATTTTCAGGAACGTCGAGAGGTAATCGCGCGGCGCGAGCAGCAGCCACACCGGCAGCACCGAAGCGACGAAGCCATAGCCGATCAGGATCCACGTGAGCTGCGTGCCCGTGAACGTGAACCAAGCGGCGAGCATGGGCGAATCGTGCACGTGCTGGCCGAACGCGATCGACGCCATCAGCAGGATGAAGCCAATGATCGAGATCTCGCCGATCTTGCCCGGGCGAATGTAACGCACGTAAATGCCCATGAAGAGCGCGATGGGAATCGTCGCGGCCACGGTGAACGTACCCCACGGCGAGTTCGTGAGCGCCTTCACCACGATCAGCGCGAGCACTGCGAGAATGATGACCATGATGAGGAAGGTGCCGAAGAGGGCGATCACGCCCGGCACCGGTCCGAGCTCCATCTTCACGAGGTCGCCCAGCGAGCGGCCGTCGCGGCGCGTGGAGAGGAACAGCACCACGCAATCCTGCACCGCACCCGCGAACACCACGCCCGCGAGAATCCAGAGCATGCCGGGCATGTAGCCCATCTGCGCGGCAAGCACGGGGCCGACGAGCGGACCCGCGCCCGCGATCGCCGCGAAGTGATGGCCGAACAGCACGTACTTGTTGGTGGGCACGAAGTCGAGCCCGTCGTTGTGGCGCACGGCCGGCGTCATGCGCAAGCCGTCCAGCTGCAGGACGGCGCTCGCGATGAAGCGGCTATAGAAGCGATACGCGATCAGATAGACGCACACGGCGCAGATCACGATCCACAATGCGCTGATTCGCTCGCCGTGCGCGAGCGCAATGGTGCCGAACGCGAACGCGCCAAGCAGCGCGACGATCGTCCAGACGACAAAACTGGATGCCCGACTCATGGCGTCTCCCGTTTATGGTTTTGGCTGTGCACCCGGCATCGGGACCGGGCCCTGGCGCGCCGTCCGCTGGCATGGATGCCGATCGGGGCGCTTGGCATGACGCATTGCGCCATGCTGTGGCCGGTAGTATTCGCTTTCAATCCGCAAGGCACAACCGGATAACTACGTAAGCAATCTACGTACAACTACGTAGGTGGCCGTGCGTTCAAGGGTTGTATTGGAATGGCGGCCAGCGCATCAGCAAACGTAGGAATGCGAACTGGTGAGCGGCGCTGTCGATAGTCTTCTCGGCCGATCGCCGCACTGCGATGCGAACCGGCCGCCCGTGCCAATATGCGTCGAATACGTCTGCGGTATTCGTTGCGATCGCACCGTTTTGTGCCTGCGAGCGCCACAGGATCGACAGGATCGGCATCGGCTGGATCATGGACGGCCCCAGGGAACCAGCTGGAGAGCCGATATCATCGTGGCTTCACAAGCTTGATACTCCGAATCCGCATGCGGCCGGTCATCGAGTGCGATGTGGATTGCCGGCCCGCCGCCCGCGCCCGGTTATGCTTGCAGACTCAGCACCCGAACACCGCCATGCCCGCCCCATTTTTCCCAACCGACCGGCGCCTGAAGACGAAAATCTTCCTGCTCGCGGTCGTGCCTTTCCTCGCCGCCATTGCTGGCATCGGGATTGGCGTGCTTCATCAGGCCACGCTGCTCGCGCGAACGCAGCATACGACGATGCAAAGCGCCTACCTGTCGAGCAAGGAAATCGAGCTGCGTCATTACGTGGATCTGGCCACGAGCGCCATCGCGCCGCTCTACGCGCCGCAGGCGAACGCGAGCGAGGGGCTGCCGGTGCCCGCCGACGAAGCAGCGCGTCAGCGCGCCGCGCTCGCCGTGCTGCAGAAGATGGACTTCGGGCGCGACGGCTATTTCTTCGTCTATGACCTGCACGGCCGCTCGCTCATGCATCCGCGCGAGCCGGGGCTCGTTGGCCAGGACCTGTGGAATCTGCGCGACCCGCAAGGTTCGCTCACGATCCAGCAACTGATCTCCGCGGCCCAGCAAGGCGGCGGCTTCGTGCGCTACATGTGGACGCGGCCGTCCACGGGCAAGCTCGCGCCCAAGCTCGGCTATGTCGTGCCGCTGCCGCGCTGGGGCTGGATGGTCGGCACCGGCATCTATCTCGACGATGTCGATTCGACGCTCGCGCGCATCGACGAACGCGCGTCCGCGAATATCGAGCGCACCATGCAATGGCTCAGCGTGATCGCGCTCGCGGGCGTGCTCGTGATCGCGATCGGCGCGCTCGTGCTCAACGTGAGCGAGCACCGCAGCGCCGACGCCAAGCTCAAGCGCCTCGCGCAGCAAGTGGTCGAATCGCAGGAGCAGGAGCGCGCACGGCTCTCGCGCGAACTGCACGACGGCATCAGCCAGATGCTCGTGTCGGTGAAGCTGTTGCTCGAATCGGCGCTCGCGCGCTTCGAGCGCGGCGAGACACGCGTGAGCGCCGCCGAGGCCTCGCTCGCCACCGGGCTGTCGCGTCTCTCCGACACGCTGCGCGAAGTGCGCCGCATCTCGCACGCGCTGCGCCCCTCGATGCTCGACGATCTCGGCCTTGCCGCCGCGCTCGACCAGCTCGCACGCGAACTCGCCGATCAGTCGGGCATCGAGATCGCCTTCACGCAAACGGCGCCGAAGCCGCGCACGAAAGCGCACGCGGCAGCGTTGCCCGACGCCGTCAACACCGTGCTGTTTCGCATCGCCCAGGAAGCGCTGACCAATATCGTGCGCCATGCACATGCGGCGCGCGCCGCGCTCACGCTCGAGGTCGCGGCCAACGGCGTCACGCTCAGCATCACCGACAATGGCCGTGGCTTCGACGTCGCGCACGCCCTCGCCGACCCGCGCGCAGGCATCGGCCTGCGCAACATGCGCGAGCGGCTGGAGTCACTCGGCGGACGCCTCGACGTCGCCTCGCAGCCCGGCCACACGCTCGTCACGGCCTGGGTGCCGATCGGCGCGGCCCCGATCGCCGCCGTCCCCGGAATACCGACATCATGAATGTGAACGAACCCGTCAAACCCGCGCGCCTCGTGCTCGTCGACGACCACCCGCTCGTGCGCGACGGCCTGCGCGCGCGGCTCGAAGCCGTGCCGTGTTTCGAAGTCGCGGGCGAAGCCGGCAATGCCGACGAGGCCATTGCGCTTGCGGCTTCGCTCGAACCGGATCTCGTGCTGATGGACGTGGGCATGGCCGGCGTCAACGGCATCGCGCTCGCGGGCATCTTCCACGAGCGCTTTCCCGGCATCCGCGTGCTGATGCTCTCCATGCACGACAACGTCGAATACGTGACCGAGGCCGTGCGCGCGGGCGCGAGCGGCTACGTGCTCAAGGACTCGCCGGCCACCGAGATCATCCGCGCGATCGAGGCGGTGCTGGCCGGGAAAACGTACTTTAGCGCCGGCCTCGGGGCGCGCATGATCGAGGCGTCCGCGCGCGGCATGCCTGTCGAGCGACTCACGCCGCGCGAGCGTGACATACTCGATGCGCTGGCCGAGGGGCTATCGAGCAAGCAGATCGCGCAGCGCGAGGGGCTTTCCGTGCGCACGGTGGAAACGCACCGGCTCAATCTCAAGCGCAAGCTCGAGATCGAAGGCCAGGCGGAATTGATCAAGTTCGCGGTAGAACACCGCAGGAAGTGAGGCGGTCACGCGGCGTGCCGCGAACCATGGCGTGCGCTCTGGCGTTCTGCCCGAGCGCACGGGGCGGCACGAAGTGGCAGGATGCGTGTGCAACCAGCGATTGAAGACCCGTTGCGGATCAGCTGCGCGCGTTGTGCTCGGTAAGGAACTTGATGAGCCCGTCGATGCCGCCCTTGGCGATCTGTTCGGCGAACTGCGTCTGGTAGACCTGGATCAGCCACGCGCCCATCATGTTGATGTCGTAGATCTTCCAGCCAGTGGGCGTCTGCGTGAGACGGTAGTCGATCGCGTCGTCGCCGCCGTTGCTGAGGACATGCGACTGCACCACGGTGTCCTTCGCGCCCGCGGACGTGCTCGAGGGCAGGAACTTGAAGCTCACCTGGGTATCGCGCAGTTGCGAGAGCGACGATGCGTAGGTCTTCACGAGCAGGAGTTGGAATTGCTCATACAGTTTCTGCTGCTGCTCGGGCGTGGCCGTCGCCCACGGCTTGCCGACGGCGATGCGCGTGGTGCGCTGAAAGTCGGTGGCGGGGACGAAATGGGTCTGGACCACCTGCGTGATCTTGCTCATGTCGCCGCCACGGGCCTGCGGGTCGGCCTGCATCGCCTTCACGGTGCCTTCCACGGCGGCCCTGACGGTAGCGTCCGGCGAGGACTGCGCGAACGCGGCGCTCGAAACGCCCGTGAAACAGGCGGCGGCGAGAAATGCGGTCAAGTAACGTTTCATACGCTCTTCTGGAACAGTGAAATTCAGGCACGGGTACAGTGCGGTCTATCCACGCCCACACTCCCGGCTGGGCCAGTATAACGGCTTTAGCGCATACGTTGCCCTGGCGGCGCCTCGTGCAGATATGCGCAAGAGCCGCGCCGGGATGGGCGGGGCCGGTATACTTGAGCGCTTCGCATCAAAAAACCTGATTGACAAGGCCCCCTCGCCTTTATGCTGAAGCCATTCATCATCCAACTCGTCGCCTGGTCGGTACGCCGCGCGGCTTGGGTTATCGCAATTGCGATCGTGCTCGCCGTGCTGAGCGGCGTGTACGTCGCGAAGCATTTCAAGATCAATACCGACGTCAGCGGTCTCGTCGAGAACAAGGCAGAATGGGCCGCGCTCCTCGAAGCCAAGGACAAGGCGTTCCCGCAGCGCGCGAGTACGCTGCTCGTGGTCGTCGAAGCCGACGCTCCCGAGCTCGCCGACGCCGCCGCCAGCAAGCTCACCCATGCGCTCCAGGCCGATTCGCGCGAGTTCAGCGCGGTCTCGCAGCCCGCGGGCGGTCCGTTCTTCGAGCACAACGGCCTGCTCTTTCCGCCCACGGCCACCGTGCTCTCGACCACGGGGCAGCTCGTCCAGGCGCGCCCGCTCATCAACCAGCTCGCCCGCGACCCGAGCCTCGCGGGCCTCGCCGGCACGCTCACGACCACGTTGCAGCTGCCGCTCACGATCGGCCAGGTGAAGCTGTCGCAAATGGCGCCTCTGCTCGGCAGCGCCGCCGACGTCGTCGACCAGGTGCTGGCGGGCAAGCGCGCCGCGTTCTCGTGGCGCGCGCTCGTCGACAAGGACTCGGCTGCCAAGCCCGCGTTCGCGTTCATCACCGTGCAGCCGGTGCTCAACTTCGCCGCGCTGCGGGCGGGCGCAAGCGCCTCGGAGGCGGTTCGCGCGACCGCCGCCTCGCTCCATCTCGACACCGAATTCGGCGCGCGCGTGCGCCTGACCGGCGAACAGCCGCTCGCCGACGAGGAATTCGCCTCGGTCCAGGACGGCGCGGCGCTCAACGGCGCGATCACGTTCATCGTCGTGCTCGTGATCCTCTGGCTCGCGCTGCGCTCGGGCAAGCTGATCGGCGCGGTGCTCGTCACGCTCGTGATCGGCCTCGTCATTACAGCCGCGCTCGGCCTCTGGATGATCGGCTCGTTCAACATGCTGTCGGTCGCGTTCATGGTCTTGTTCGTGGGGCTAGGCGTGGATTTCGGCGTGCAGTTCGGCGTGAAGTATCGCGAGGAGCGCTATCAGGACGAACGGCTCGACGCCGCGCTCCTCAAGACCGCGCGCACGATCGGCGTGCCGCTCACGCTCGCGGCGATCGCCGTGGCGGAAAGTTTCTTTTCCTTTCTGCCGACCGCCTACCGCGGTCTCTCGGAACTCGGCCAGATCGCGGGTGTGGGCATGTTCGTGGCGTACATCACCAACATGACCGTGCTGCCCGCGCTCATCAGGGTATTCAAGCCGAGGGGTGAGCGCGCCTCACCCGGCTTCGCGTTCCTCGCGCCCGTCGACAAATGGCTCGCGGAGCATCGCAACCCCGTGCTGATCGGCACGCTCATCGTCGTGGTCGGCGCGACGCCCTTGCTGCTGCACCTGCGCTTCGACTTCAATCCGCTGCACTTGAAGGATCCGCATACCGAGTCGATGGCGACGCTGCTCGCGCTCAAGAACTCGCCCGTCATCTCGATCAACGACGTGAGCGTGCTCGCGCCCTCGCTCGAAGAGGCCGACAAGATTGCCGCGAAGCTCTCGAAGCTGCCGGAGGTGGCGCGCGCGACCACGCTCAGCTCGCTGATCCCCGACGACCAGCAGCAAAAGCTCATGCTGATCTCGAGCGCCGCGCAGCAGCTCCTGCCCGCGCTCACGCAGCAGCCGGCCACGCCCGTCACCGACGAGGTGCGCGTCCAGACGCTCAAGCGCGCGGCCAACCAGCTCGAGCTCGCCGCCAGCGACCATCCGGGGCCGGGCGCGGCCGAGGCGAAGCACTTGTCTGACTCGCTCGCGAAGCTCGCCAACTCGAGCCCGGCCACGCGCGATCGCGCGGAAGCCGCCTTCAGCCAGCCGCTCACGCTCGCTTTCGCGCAGCTCGCGCGCCTCCTGCAGCCAACCAGGATCACGCGCGAGAACCTGCCGCCCGAGATGGTGCGCGACTGGGTGGCGCCGACCGGCCAGGCGATCGTGGACATCGCGCCGCTCGTGCCGCCGGGCGTCGACCCTAACGACGACGTGATGCTCGCGCGCTTCGCGCACGCCGTGAAGGCGGCGGAGCCGAGGGCGATCGGCGGTCCGATCTCGATCCTGCACTCGGCCAACGTGATCATCCTCGCGTTCCTGGAGGCCGCCGCGTGGTCGGTGCTGCTCATTACCATGCTACTGTGGATCACGCTGCGCAATTTCGGCGACGTGCTGCGCACGCTGATTCCTCTGCTGGTATCGGCGCTCGTGACGCTGGAGCTGTGCGTCGTGTTCGGCATTCAGCTCAATTTCGCGAACATCATCGCGCTTCCCCTGATGCTCGGCGTCGGCGTCGCGTTCAAAATCTATTTTGTGATGGCCTGGCGCGCGGGGCAGACCGGCCTCTTGCATTCGAGCCTCACACACGCGGTGCTTTTTTCGGCCGCGACCACCGGCACGGCGTTCGGCAGCCTGTGGCTTTCGCATCATCCGGGCACGTCGAGCATGGGCAAGCTGCTCGCACTGTCTCTCGTTTGTACGCTGATTGGCGCCGTGGTGTTCCAGCCGGTGCTGATGGGCAAGCCGCGCGCGAAGCGCGCCAGAAAGCAAATTCAGGGGATCGATCAATGAAGAAGAATCAAGTCGCGCTCACCCTGACGGCGGCGAGCCTGGCGCTCCTCGTGACTTCGGGTTGCGCCACGGGCCCCGACCGCCACCCGGGCGACCCGTTCGAGCCTGCGAATCGTGCGATCTTCACGTTCAACGACAAACTCGATACCTACTTCGCGCAGCCAATCGCGAAGGGGTACCAGAAGGTGACGCCGCAGCCGCTGCGCCAGGCGATCACGAACTTCTTCTCGAACATCGGCGATGTCGGCAATCTCGCCAACAACCTGCTGCAGCTGAAGATCACCGACGCCACCGAAGACCTCATGCGCATCGCCATGAATACGGTCTTCGGCCTGGGCGGCCTGATCGACTTTGCGACCCCGGCGGGGCTACCCAAGCATCACCAGGATTTCGGCCTCACGATGGGCCATTACGGCGTGCCGGCCGGCCCGTATCTCGTGCTGCCGCTGTTCGGGCCGAGCTCGGTGCGCGACGGCATCGGCATGGGCGCGGACGTGTATTTGGGCGTCATCCACTACATGGAGCCGGCCGTACGCAATCCGATGTATATCGCGCAGTTCATCAGCGCGCGTTCGGACCTGCTTGGCGCGACCGACCTGTTGAAGCAGGCGGCGCTCGACCCGTATTCGTTCGTGCGCGACGCATACCGCCAGCAGCGCGAAGCGCTGATTCGCGGCTCGCAGGGCAACACTGCGCCGCTGCCCAACTATGACGAACCAGGCGGGGCGGACGGCGCCGGCAAACCGAACGACGGCGCACCGAATTACGAGGATCCGGGTGAATCGGGTGGCGCGGGGGCGAAGGGCGGCGCTGGCGGTTCGGGCGCTTCGAACAACGGCCTGCCGAACTATGAGGACCCGGGCGATTCCAGCGCAGCAGCAGCAGCGAGCGGCGCGGCGACGACGGGTGCAGCCGCTGCCGGCACGGGTGCCGCTGCGGCGGCCGCCGTGGGCATCGCAGGCGTGGCGGCCGCAGCTTCCGCGCCTGCTACGGCTTCGGCGCCCGTTGCGGCGTCGGCTGCGGGCGCCATGGCCGTGCCGGCAAAGCCGGCCTCGGCGCCCTGACCGGCTGCTCGGCTCGCTTTCGTCGCACGGCAGGCGAGCGGGGCGCAGAGCGTAGACGCAAAAAGACCCGGCAGCCTTGACTGGCTGCCGGGTCTAATGAGATGGTCAGTCTGACCGAAATGGCCCGATCGGCTTACGCTGATCGGGCCATTTCCTCTTTCGGGAGATCATCAGGGGCGCCGTCACGTTGATCGGAATCGATCTGGGCAAGCATTGCTTCTTCCTGCACGCGCACGACAGTCACGGTCATGAGGTGTGGCGCAAGAAGTTCACGCGCGCCCAACTGCTGACATCGCTTGTAAGCTACCCCGCGTGCACAGTTGCCATGGAAGCCTGCGCGGGCGCGCACTGGCTTGCGCGCAAGCTCCAGACGTTCGGGCATGAGGTGCGGCTGATCGCGCCGCAGTTCGTACGCCCCTTCGTGAAGGGCAACAAGACCGATTTCGCTGATGCCCAGGCGATCTGCGAAGCGGCGTCGCGACCGTCCATGCGCTTCGTGGCCGTAAAGACGCCCGAGCAGCAAACGCTGCTCGCACTGCATCGCGTGCGTCAGGCGCTGGTGACCGAGCGTACGGCCACGGCGAACCAGATTCACAGCTTCCTGCTCGCATTCGGCGTAGGCCTGCCCGTGGGCACACTTGCCATCACCCAGCTGCCAGCCTTGCTGGACGATCCAGCCAGGGCGTTACCACCGCGACTCGTTTCAGTCCTGCTGCGGCTGCATCGGCGCCATGGCCAGCTTACCGACGAGATCGCGCAGCTCGAAGGCGAACTCAAGCGCCAGCTTGCTGAAGACGAGGCGGCCCAGCGGCGGATGACGATTCCCGGTATCGGCCCGATGACGGCCAGCAGCCTGCTCGCAATGGCGGGCGACATGCATGGTTTTCGGCGAGGACGGGATTTCGCCGCTTCGCTGGGACTCGTCCCACGGCAGCACTCGACAGGAGGCAAGGCAACGTTGCTGGGTATCAGCAAGCGCGGCGACAAACAACTGCGATGCCTGTTCGTGCAGGGCGCGCGGGCCGTGATGCGCTATGCCGAACGCCGCACCCGATGCCCTGGGGATCTGGCTGCAAGGCCTGCAGCGCCGCCGCCACAGCAACGTCATCGCCTGCGCGCTGGCAAATAAAATGGCCAGAATCGCATGGGCGATCCTGGCCAGGGGCGGCGAGTATCGGGCGCATCCGGCCATCGCCTGATCGACTTGGCTGCCTGCTTTTGCGACCACTGACCCGTGATGAAGATAATCGGCTCACGGCCCGGCAGAAAACCTGGAAATAAATTCAGTCCTGCAGACTGAGGGGCTTTTGAGGACTGCCGGGCGCGGCTTCTCATCGAGGGCCGGGCGCGATCCGCGCCCACTTCGAGCCCGGATACATTTGCGCAAGCCCTTCTATCTTAGGTCACAAGTCAGGTTGCAAAAATCAGGCTGACCATACATTTTGTTTGCCCGATCGTGCTGCTCAGGAGACGTCCTCGCTCTCGGCCTCGCGCTCCACTTCCTTCGCGGCAGCCAGCGCCGTGGCGTCGGCCGCCGAGTGCACTGTCTGGCGATAGCGTTCATAGGCCTCGTCGGCGTAACGAATGCGCTCGCGGCCGTGCGGAGCGGGCGCGCCGTCCGGACCGAGGTTCACGAACACCATTTTCTCGATCGTCAGGATGCTCTTGCGCGTGATCTTGTTGCGCACTTCCGCGCGCAGCGTGATCGACGTGCGGCCGAAATGCGTGGCGGTCATGCCGAGCTCGATGATGTCGCCCTGGCGCGCTGAGCTAACGAAGTTGATCTCCGACATGAACTTGGTCACGACGCGCTGGTTGTCGAGCTGGCAGATCGCGTAGATCGCCGCTTCCTCGTCGATCCAGCGCAGCAGGCTGCCGCCGAAGAGCGTGCCGTTCGGGTTCAGGTCTTCCGGCTTGACCCACTTGCGAGTGTGAAAATTCATGACTGGTACTCCCCCGTGAAATGTGATCCGCCCCCAGTACGCAGAGGCGAATCTAGGGTTAACACTGAGATGCTACCAGAGATTAGGGTTTTCCCTAGGAATTCAACACCCCGAGCGGGTCATACAGGGAAAAAGGCGCCCGTAGTCATCAACACTCGCCGTGCGGCGCTCAGCGCCTGGCGCGCCGCACGGGCGTCCGCGGCCACGCGCAGCAGGCCGCCCAATTGCGCCGGGTCGCGCGCCAGTTCGCGCAAGACAGGGAGCACGACGGTCGTGCCGTCGTCGCGCAGGCCGGCCATTGCGGCCTTCGGCAAGCTGCGCCAGGCCGGGTCGACGATCGCGCGGCACACCGCGAATGGCACGCCGTGGGCCTGCGCCGCAGCGGCCGCAAGGTGCGATTCCATGTCCACGGCAAGCGCGCCACACGAGCGGAACAGCGCAGCCTTGTCGGCTGCGCCGGTGAGCGGCGCGGCAACGGCCGCCTCGACGCCACGCCGCGTTTGCGCGGCAAGCGGCGAGTTCAAGAACGCGTCGGCCATGCGTGCGCTCCAGGCGGCGTCGGTGGCGATGCGGCCAAACGGCCCGTCGATGGCCTCGGCGATCACCACGGTGCCCGGCTCGAGATCCGGCGCGAGACCGCCCGCCGTACCAAAGCTGACGATCCCCGCCGCGCCGTCCGCGAGCGCCGCCGCGAGTGCGGCTTGCAGCAGATCGGCGCGCGCGGCGTAGACGGCGCGCACGCCGTCATGCCCCTTCCCCGTTGCGATGCCCGCTTCGAAGGCCATGCCCGTCACCGCGATCACGGGCAGCGCGCGCGCGTTCAAACGAGCCGCCCCGCTCACAGGCCGAACGCGACGCGCTTCACGCCCGCGCGCTTGAGGTTGCGATAGCGCGCGAGCGCCCACAACGGGAAGAACTTGCGATAGCCGTGGTAACGCAGATAGAACACGCGCGGAAAGCCCGTCGCCGTGAAGCGCGTTTCATCCCACAGGCCGTGCTCGCGCTGCGTGGCCTGCAGCCAGGCGATACCGCGCGCGACCGCCGGGTGATCGACCGCGCCCGCCGCCATCAGGCCGAGCAATGCCCAGGCCGTCTGCGAGGCCGTGCTCGACGCCGGTTCGTAACCACGGTATTCGAGCTTGTAGCTCGTGCCGTCTTCGCCCCAGCCGCCGTCGTCGTTCTGGATCTGCACGAGCCATTGCACCGCGCGCTGCATGCGCGCGTCGCCGTGTTCGAGGCCGGCCGCGTTGAGCGCGCACAGCGCCGTCCACGTGCCGTAGATGTAGTTCATGCCCCACCGGCCGTACCAGCTGCCGTCGGCTTCCTGCTCTTCGAGCAGGTAGTGGTAGGCGCGGCGCGCCGGCTCGCTCGCGGCCGGCAGCTCGCCGAGCTGCGCGAGCATCGACAGGCAGCGGCCCGAGACGTCGGCGGTCGGCGGGTCGAGCAATGCGCCGTGGTCCGAGAACGGGATGTTGTTCAGGTAGTACTGCGTGTTCTCCGGCTCGAACGCGCCCCAGCCGCCGTTGCTACTCTGCATGCCGACCACCCATTCGCGCGCGCGTTCGATCGGCTCGTCGTAGGCCTTCGTCTTGTCGAGCTTGTCGACGCGATCCATCGCGGCCACAACGACGGCCGTGTCGTCGACGTCGGGGTAGTGCGGGTTCGCGTACTGGAACGCCCAGCCGCCCGGACGCACGTCAGGGCGGCGCGAGATCCAGTCGCCGCGCACGTCGAGGATCTGCAGCGGGCGCAGCCACTCGAGGCCGCGGCGCGCCGCTTCCTCGGCGCGCGCGTCGCCCGTTTCAAGCAGCGCGTGCGCCGCGAGCGACGTGTCCCACACCGGCGAGAGGCAGGGCTGGACATACGCTTCCTCGGCGTGGATCGTGACGAGCTTCTCGAGCGACTGGCGCGCAATCGCACGGTGCGGATGGTCAGCGGGATAGCCGAGCACGTCGTACATCATCACGGCGTTGGCCATGGCCGGGAAAATCGCGCCCAAGCCGTCCTCGCCGTTCAGGCGTTCGTCCACGAACGCCACGGCCGCATTGATCGCGCGCTGGCGCAGGTAGTTCGGGAAGAGCGGATCGGTCACGCGCAGCACGCCGTCCGCCGCGCGGAACAGGCCGAACCAGCCCTTGCTCTGGTGCGGGGCGCGGGCATTGAGGCCCACGCTCACGGGCGCGCCGCGGAACAGCTCGTCGATGCGCACACCGCGCGGGTTGCGCGCCACCGGCCGCTTCGCATTGAGCACGAGCAGCGGCACGATCACGGTGCGCGCCCAGTACGAGACCTTCGAAAGATGGAACGGGAACCACTGCGGCAGCAGCATGATCTCGACGGGCATCATCGGGACTGCGTACCACGTCACCACGCCAAACAGCGCGAGCAGGATGCGCGTGAACACGTTGACCTGCTCCGCACCGCCCGCTGCCAGAATCGCCTCGCGCGCGCGAACCATGTGCGCGGCATCCTCAGGATCGCCGATCATCTTGAGCGCGAAATAGGCCTTCACGCTTGCGCTCACGTCCATGGCGCCGTCGGTGAAGAGCGGCCAGCCGCCGCCCGGCAGCTGGATGCGGCGCAGATAGCGCGCGATCTTCTGTTCGAGCTCGACGTTCGCGGTCTCGCCGAGATAATGCACGAGCAGCACGTATTCGGCCGGAATCGTGGCGTCCGCCTCGAGTTCGTAGACCCAGTGGCCGTCGGCGCGCTGGTCGGCGAGGATCGCATCGGTCGCACGAGCGACGGCGGTGTCGAGCGTAGCGACGGCCGGCGAATCACCGCCCGGCGTCGCAACGTTCGGCGCGCGGGCTTCCTCGGCAAACGTGTGTGCCGGCGTGGCGACGTCCGGCGTGGCGGCGCCCGGCACGGCCGCGACGTCAGCGCCGGTAGGGCGGCTGTCGAGGTCTTCGGTCGGCATGGCGTGGGATAAATCGTTCATCAGCGTTCCAGGTTCTCTGTCAGGAGCAGATCCGCGGCCTTGCGGCCGGAGCGGATCGCCCCTTCGATCGTTGCGGGCAGACCGGTAGCCGTCCAGTCGCCCGCAAGCATCAAATTGTTCCAGCGAGTGCGCGTCGCGGGGCGACGCCATTCCTCTTCGGGCACGGCCGCGAAGGTCGCGCGCGCATCGGCCGTGACCCGCCAGGCGGGCAGCGGCGCGAGCGGCAGCGACGCGGCTGCGGCCACATCCGCCCAGACCCGGCGCGCGATCTCCTCGGGGTCGAGGTCGAGCGTGCCACCTGCGTCGTGAATCGTCGCGCTGAGGCGCCCCTCCGCGGCGCACAGCCAGTGGGCCGTGCCGTTGAGGAGCGCCATCGGCGTAACGAGGCCGGGCGGCGCTTCTGCCGCATAGTGCACCGTGACGATCGCGGTGTGGCGCCGTGGCGCCTGCAGCGACGGCACGAGCGGCGCAGCGGCTGCGCCGGGTATGGCCAGCACCGCGGCTTCGTCGTGAGCGAGCGTGATACGCCCGTCCGGAAAATCGAGGGCGACGACGCGGCGCGCCGCGTCGTCGTACACGATCTCCCTGAGCGGCGTATCGAGCCGGATGGCCGCGCCGCCGTGCTGAAGCATGCGCAGCGCCGGATCGACGAACGCGCTCGAAAGGCCGCTGCGCGCCGCCAGCGGCCGGAACGACTCGCCGCCCGCGGCAAGCGCCTCGTAAAGCATCGCGCCCGCCAGCTGCGCGCTGCCCTCGCGCGGCTCGACATTGAGCGCGGTGAGGAAGAACGGCCGCAGCAACCGGTCCCACAGTACGCCGTCGCAGCGCATGGTCTGCGCCATCGTGCGGCCGGGCTTCGCGAACAGCAGCGGCAGCACTGCCAGATAGTCCGCGGCCCGCGTGCCCGGCACGCGGGCGCGCGCATCGCCTATCCAGAACGGCATGCGCGAGCGCGAAAAGCGCACCGTCCAGCGCGAGCGCGCGGCGAGGTCCATGAACGCGAAGCCCGGCTCGGTGGGGCCGGCGAGCGCGTCGGCGGCGCCGATCGCGCGCACGTATTCGAGCGTGCGCGCATGGCCGGCCAGCACCAGATGATTGCCGGTGTCGAGCGTCGCCGAGAGCGTGCGGTCATAGTACGAGCGGCAGCGTCCCCCTGCCTGGCCGGCGGCCTCGTAGATCGCCACCTGCACGCCACGCCGCTGCAAACGCACGGCCGTCGCGAGGCCCGCAAGCCCCGCGCCGATGACGTGGACGAGCCGAGGCATCAGAACAAGGCGTAACGCGCGACGATCCACATCAGCCGCGCGCGCGGCTTGCTGATTTTCGTGCGCGGCAGGTCGAAGCCGCGTTCCACGGTGCGATCGAGCAGCACGCGGTAGACGCCCGACATGATGCGCGGCGCCTTCACCTGCGCACGCGGCGCGGCGTCCATGATCGCGTCGGCTTGCGCAAAATGGGCGAGCGCCCGCTGAACGAGCGTCTCGCACACGCGCGGCAGCGACGCGTCGGCGGCGATCGTGCGCGGATCGCCCGCCGCAATCCCTTCGCGCGCGAGCAGCTCGCGCGGCAGATAGCAGCGGTTGATGTCCGCATCCTCGTCGATGTCGCGCAGGATGTTCGTGAGCTGCAGCGCGCGCCCCAGATGGTGCGACAGCGTGCGGCCCGGTTCCTCCTGCATCCCGAAAATCCTCACCGACAGACGGCCCGCCGCGCTTGCGACACGGTCGCAGTACAGGTCGAGCGTGGCCTCGTCGGGTGCGCAGATGTCCTCGGCGGCGTCCATGGCCATGCCGTCGATCATCGCGTGGAAGTCCTCGCGCTTGAGCCCGAACGTATGGATATGGCGCGTGAGCGCCGCAAGCGAGGCGCGCGGCGTGCCGGCATAGCACGCGTCGATGTCGGCGCGCCATTGGTCGAGCCCCGCCGCACGCTCGGCGCGCGGCAGGTCGCTGTCCGCGATGTCGTCGACAGCGCGGCAAAAGGCGTAGACCTGATACATGGCGTCGCGCTGCGCGGGAGGCAGGATCCGCATCGCCAGATAAAACGAGCTGCCCGAAGAAGCGGCGGCGGCGTCGGTTTGTTGTGTATCGTCCACGACGAGGTTGGAAACGGCCAAGACGATCTCCGCTGGGGTGCCCGCAACGGGGCTTTCGACTATTCGGGCCCGCATTGCCGCGGGTCGCCCGCGCGCGCGGACACGCGCGAGGCACCGGCCCTCAAATCGCCTGACAGCAGGCGCGCACGGCCGGAAACGGGCAAAAGTATAGCAACCTTTGGGACCTGCCGCAGTCGGGGCGGGGAACGCGGTCGGGGGATGCGCGCTCAGGCGAGCGCGACCGAGCGGTTGCGCCCCTGGCGCTTCGCGGTGTAGAGGGCGGCGTCCGCCTCGTTGATCATGCCCTCGTAATCGGGCGCACCCGTGCGTGCGGCGGCGGCGCCCACGCTCGCCGTCACCGGCACGATCACGCCCTGCACTTCGATCGGCTCGTCGGCGATCGTGCGGCGGATCTTCTCCGCCACGAACAACGCGTCGTCGAGCGGCGTGCACGGCAGAAGCAGCGCGAATTCCTCGCCGCCGAAGCGGCCGAACACGTCCTGCTTGCGCACGACGCTGGATACGCGCTGCGCCATCGAGCGCAGCACGGTGTCGCCGGCCATGTGGCCGAACTCGTCGTTGATGCGCTTGAAGTGGTCGAGGTCGAACAGCAGCATCGAGAGGTCGCCGCCATAGCGCTGCCAGCGCAAGAACTCGTCGGCGAGGCGCGCCTCGAAATAGCGCCGGTTGGCGATGCCGGTGAGCCCATCGCGGTCGGCGTATTCGCGCAGCTTGGTCACCGCTTCTTCGCGCTCGCGCTGCATGACGCTCACGTGCGTGACGTCGCATATCGTCACGCACACGGCGATCACCTCGCGCCCGCGCATGAGCGGCATGAAGGTGCAGTCCTGCTGCATGTAGTCGACGCCGCCCGTGATCGGCCGGTCGTGGTCGAACTGGAACAGATACGGGCGCTGCTCCCACGAGCTGAACGCGAAGCTGCCGAGCTGGAACACGCTTTCCACCTTGCGCGTGAGCCACGCGCGCGGCAGGTCGGGGAAGCGTTCGAAGATCGGGCGGCCGATCACGTCTTCAGCCGAAATGCCGCTGTGGTCCTGCATGAAGCGGTTCCACATCAGCACGTTCATGTCGCGGTCGACCACGAAAATGCCGAAACCCACCCGTTCGACGACGAGGTCCGAAAGCGTTGGCAACCCGGCTGGCTCGTTCATAGGCTATGCAACAGCGCGTCGATGGCCCGGCTCACGACATGGATCGACTCCTCGGCCATCAGCATGACGAGGTGGGCGCGAAAGCGCTGGTCTTCCAGCGCGAAATTGACCTCGACGAGCAGCGCGACGTCCCAGGCGAGCAGTCCCGGCTGGAACACTTCGTCGAGCATGATCGCCTCGCCGAGCAGGCCCGGCTGCGAAAACACCGGCATGCGCCCGAGCTGGTCGAGCATCGACGACACGCAGGCGCCCGTCAGCGCGTTGGCGACGTCGAACATCAGCTCTTCCTCGGTGATCGAATCGGTCGCGCTCTGCGCGTAGGGACCGCCGACCAGGCTGCCGAGCTCGGCAATCTCGCCGCTGCGGCAGATCACCAGCGCCTCGCCCTTGATCTCCGAGCGAAAGCCCTGGCGCACGGCCGCAACCGGACCGTCGATGCCGGTCATCTCTCGCAACGCCGCCGCAGTCTCGGATACGTCGACCACGCGCACGCGCGGCACCGAAAGCTCAATAAAGGCATTGAGCAACCCCGACAGCCGCGTGGCCGCCTGCCCCATGCCGAGATTGGCGATCTCCTGCAGCGCGTCGCGCTGGAGTTCCGTGAACACTCGATCAGGCATACAACCCGTACTCCTTCAGGATGGGTAGCAGCGCCTCCTGGGTTACCGGTTTTGCGACGAACGCCGCTGCGCCGAGCGCCTGCACGCGCTCGCGGGCTCGTGGCTGGACGTCCGCGGAAACGACGATCACGAACGTGTTCAGGTCCTCGTGCTGCAAGGCTTCGAGGACCTGGAAACCCGTCATGTCGGGCATCGTGAGGTCGAGAAACATGACCTCTGCGCGACCGGCGCGGTAATGCTCCAGCGCTTCGTGGCCGTTCGACGCGTACGAAATATTGACGTCCCAGTCCTCGGGCAACGCCTTCGTGAGCACCTTGCGGGCTAGCAGCGAATCATCGGCGATCACGATGGGCAAGGGCATGGGTATGCTGAATGAGTGTGCGTTGGACGGAGTGCGCTTTGACGGATTAACGGCCGCGCGCGCGATTACTTTAGGGAAAAATGCACATGCGCCAGACGATGCACGACGCATGAACGGGCCAGCGCAGCGGCCCACGCCAACGCAAGGCGGGCGGCCGCGCCGTCGCTCGACGGATTGCCGACGCCCCGAGCGCCGGCCCTGTAGACCTTCATCTGCATGCCTGCAGCCACCCCGTAGCATGGCCGTACGCCCGATCCGGCGGCGCGGCTTTCATGCGAACGCGTTATTTTTCGTGCATGCGATTCTCGAATCAATTTGAATCAAATGCAACTCGCCGATAATCAATCAGCGAACAAAATCGACTCACATTGGCTAATTTATCGAAATAAACGATCCATCCCTGAAATAAAGACCGTCGATTATCGCTTTGTGGTACGTTTGCGCTTCGCCGATTTTCGCGAATTCGGCGCGAGGGAAGAGGAAATTCCCTGGATGGAATGCCTGCGCAAATATTCGCCTCGTGCTTCCACTACCGGTTGGCCGGCGGCGCGTCATCGCGGTCGTTTATGATGTCGGAAGCCCTGCCGCCTTTTCCTGCTTTTTCGTACGATGATTGCTGACAGGCCCGAGCGGCCAGACGAACGCACTTCCCCGCAGCCCCCCACCGACGACGCGCCGTTTCCGGCTGCGCCGGGACACGACTTCACGGTGCGCCGGCGCACGCTGCTCGCGCTGCTCGTCGCGGCGATCGTGTTGCCGTGCGTGTACGTGGCCGCCATGGCATACAACGACCTGCGCGCGCGCGAGGCCGACGCCACCGACATCACGCTGCGCACCGTGCGCGTGGCCGAAGAGCACGCGCTCAAGGTATTCGACATGAACGATGCGCTCGACACGCGCGTCATCGACCTCGTGCAGGGGCTCAACGACGACGGCGTGCGCGCCAGCGAGGCGCAGATCCACGAGAAGCTCGACGCCATCGGCGGCGGCTATCCGCAGGTGGCGGCAGTCTCGATCTTCGGGCGCGACGGCGAGCTGCTCGCGAGCAGCCGCTACTCGCCGCCGCCGTCGGTGTCGATCGTCGCGCGCGACGACTTCACCGGCATCCGCGGCGGCCGCGTGATCGACCACGTCTCGCGCGTGATGCAGGGCCAGGTGAGCGGCGAGACGGTGTTCAACATGGGCGTGGCGCGCCGCGACGACGCCGGCGAGTTCGCGGGCCTCGTCTCGGTCGCGCTGCGTCCCGGCTATTTCAGCGCGTTCTACCGCGACCTGCTCGGCCCCGATTCGCCGATGGCGCTCGGCCTCGTGCGCAGCGACGGTGCGATCCTCGCCTTCGATCCGCCACCGCGCGCACTCGCCTCCAGCGTCACGCCAGGCTCGCCGCTCGGCGTGGCGCTCGCGCGCGGCAGCGAATCCGGCGTCGTGCGCATGCATTCGGAACTGCTCGGCAGCAACGTGATCCTCGCGTTCCGGCGCGTGGGCGGGTACCCCGTCTACGTGACCTGCGCCTACCGCACGCACGCGATCTGGGCGGCCTGGTACCGGCACCTGAGCGTGCTTCTCATCTCGATGTTCACGCCGTCGATTGCGCTGTGGTGCGTGATCTGGCTCTCACTGCGGCGCCTCGCCGCCGAAGAGGAAGCCTGGGAGCGCTGGCATGCCGAAGCCTCGATGCGCCGCTCGATCGAGTCCGCCTACCGGCAATCGCGCAAGATGGAAGCGCTCGGCAACCTCGTGGGCAGCGTCGCGCACGACTTCAACAACCTGCTGATGATCGTCTCGGCCAACGTGCAGATCGCGCGGCGGCGTGGCGTGACGGGCTTCGAGCGTGAGCTGTCGGCGGTCGAGCGCGCGCTCAAGAGCGGCCAGTCGCTCACGCGCCAGTTGCTCGGCGTCGCGCGCAAGCAGCCGCTGCGCAACGAGACGATCCACGTCGGGCGCTGGCTGCCCGCGTGCCGCGAGTTGCTACGCGCGTCGTTGGGCGCGAAGGTGTCGCTCGTCGTCGACGTGGGGGACGGTGTGTGGCCCGTGCTCGTCGATGTGGCCGAATTCGAGCTTGCGCTCATCAATCTCGCCGTCAACGCGCGAGACGCGATGCCCAATGGCGGCCGCTTCACCGTGCGTGCGCGCAACATCAGCTTCCGGCCCGACGAAGGCTTTCCGCTCGATGGCGATTTCGTACACGTCACGCTCGAGGACACCGGCTCCGGCATGCCGCCGGACGTGCTCGCGCGCGCGTTCGAGCCGCTCTACACGACCAAGTCGAAAGGCACTGGCACCGGCCTCGGGCTGCCGCAGGTGTTCGCATTCTGCGAGCGCTCGGGCGGACTCGCCGCGATCGACAGCGCGATCGGCGCGGGCACGACTGTGCATCTGTATCTGCCGCGCTCGCTCGCCGAGCCGCCCGCGCAGCGCCCGAGCGAGCCACGCCCGGAGAGCGCCCAGGTGCAGCAAGGCCTGAACGTGCTGCTCGTCGAGGACAACGACGAGGTCGCCGCCGGCACCGAGGCGCTGCTGCAGATGATGGGCCACCGCGTGACCTGCGCGAGCGACGCGGCGAGTGCGCTACAACTCATCGAGGCCCCGCGCGCCGACGGCGCGCACACGCCGCGCTTCGATCTCGTGCTATCGGACATCCACATGCCGGGGACGATGAACGGCATCGATCTGGCCGAAGCGCTGCAGGGGCTCGAACCGGCGCTGCCCGTGATCCTCGTGACCGGCTACGCGGAGGAACTCGATCGCGCGCGTCACGTGGATGTGCGCGTGCTCTCGAAGCCGTTCGACATCGCGCTCCTGGAGAAAACGCTCGAAGCGATCCGGGAGGACCGGCAGGCGCGCGCCAAGCAAGAACGCGACGTGACGCTGCCGGCGGACCGCGATCAAGCATGACCCTCACGGCGGGGCGGGGCACGAAGCTTGCGCTTGATGTCGCGCGCCCGCAAAAACGGGCATTCGAGTGCGGCGCACAGCGTGCGTCATTCGGCGCATCATGTACGCGGGCGTAGCCACCTGGCGAAGGAGGGTGCCATGAAACACACCGTGACCGGCCTTTTCAAGACCTACGACGAAGCGCGCCACGCGCAGGAAGCGCTGCTGCAACGCGGCTTCGCGGCAAGCGACATCGAACTGCCCGCGCACACCGAGGGTGTCCTGGCTGGCATCGAGCGTCTTGTGACGAGCTTTTTCTCGACGACCGGCGACGCGCGCCGAACCACCGAGGCCCAGTCCGGCATGACGCCGCCGCCGGGCGAAGCGGTGCGCATTGGCGTGCACGTGAGCGACGAGGCGCACGCCGACCTTGCGCGCGAGACACTGCGCGGCGAGCATGCGATGGAAGTTGCCCTGCGTGGCTCGCCGTGGGCATGGCCCGCGACGAACCGCCCGGTCGCACGCGAGCATTCGGCGCTCGATGAACTGGGCCTCGCCGACATCGCTGAGGCCATGCGCCGCCGCACCACGCAGACAGCGGAAACCCAGGAAGCTGCGCGGGAGGCAGTTCCCGCCGCGCCCACGCGGCCAACGAGCGAGGCCGAGACGACCGTGCTCACTTCGGCAAGCGTGCCGGGCGCAGGTGCGGTAATGGGCGCCCCTCATGTGGACGTGCCTGCCGCGCCCGAGGCGACGCGTCCCACCGCCGGTGTCGCACCGCAGATTCCGGACGAATTCCTCGAGTACGAAGAGGACTCGCCCGAGCATCACAAAGACATGCCGGGGCAGCAGCGCACGTTGCACTGAGCCGGGGCGCGCGGCGCGTGTGACGTTGGTCCGGATCGGCTATCTCGACGATGCGCAAGCGAAGGGGCTTTGAACTTCTGCTGTGGATAACCGGACGCCTCGCGATCTTATCCACAATTTTCGTGCACAAGCTTGTGGACAACTTGCCTCGAAAGCCGATATTTCCGGGGCTTCCGTGGGATTCGGCCCCACGTTAGCAAAGATGCAGCTTTAGCGCGTGCGTGGGGGGCGTGTGTACGCCGGCCATGCACGTTGCCGTTGTGCCGATCTGGGTGCGCGGATGTGTTCGCGCGAAAGCATCAGGATGTACTGATCAACCGAAGCGATCGCCTGCGGGCGTCCGCTTCAGTCGAACAATGCTTCGATGTTTTCCGTCGGGCGACCGATCGCGGCCCGGCCGTTGTGTACCACGATGGGTCGCTGCAGCAGAATCGGATGTCGCACAATTGCTTCGTATAACTGATTATCAGTGACGCTGGCGGCGTCGAGGCCCAGCTCTGCGTACTCGGTCTCGCCGGTGCGAATCATGTCGCGCAGCGGACCACCGAGCATGGCATGCAGGGCCTTGAGCTGTTCGACGGTGGGTGGCTGCTTCAGATACTCGATTATCTCGACAGGCTCGTTCGCATTGGCGTTCGACACAAGGTCGCAGGCAGCGCGGGATTTGGAGCAGCAGGGGTTGTGGTAGATCGTGATCATGATTTCTGGCGTGCAAGAGGGGAGTGGCTGGCGGCCTTTGAGGAGGCTCGTGCGGATCTGCGATTTTACCGGGCGCGCGTGCGCAGTATGAAGCGTGGGCTCGACGCGATCAGGCTATCGGGGGCGTCGTGCCGAGGGGTGGCTGGTGGGCGATAGCGGCCCGGCCCATGCATTGGCGCGATACATAATGTTCATTGCCGCGGACGCACTTTATGCGCATAAAGGTTTGGAGCCGCGCTTTGCGTGCCTCGGGCAGCGAGCGATGCCTTCTGTCGACACACGCCGCGAGACCAATACCGACATCTCCGCTGATTCCACAACTGGCTCCTGCCGACATGTCGCGTCCAGCAGTCGTCCACCGAGCTTTATGCGCATAAAGCTTGTCCAAATGGCTAATTCAACAGCGAATCACGCCAAAAAACATTGAATCGAAAAACATTCCAGGTAAAATCCCAATCTAATAGCAAAAAGGAGAATATCAATTGGCAGCAGAGATAATCGCAGTCACGCAGCAAAAGGGCGGGGTCGGCAAGAGCACGATCGCGATGCATCTCGGCGCCGCATTCCACGAGAAGGGAAAGCGGGTTCTCGTCGTGGATGCCGATGGCCAAAACACGCTCGTCCACTGGGCCAGCGCGTCAACCGATGGCGAAGCCGGCATCCCGTTCCCGGTGGTCAACCTCTCCGAAGCCGGCGGCCAGATCCATCGCGAGATCAAGAAATTCATCAACGACTACGACATCATCGTCGTCGACTGCCCGCCGTCGATCACAGAGAAAGTCTCTGGCGTCGTCTTGCTAGCCGCCACGGTTGCAGTGATTCCCACTTCGTCTTCCCCAGCTGATTACTGGTCAAGCGTGGGCCTGGTCAAACTAATCCAGCAAGCCCAGGTCATGAATGAAGACTTGCGCGCGGTATTCCTGCTGAACAAGACGGAAGAGAAGCGCATGCTCACGCGTGAACTGAAGCGCGCTCTCGAAGAACTCGGTTTTCCGCTACTCCGAACGCAAATTCCCACGCGCGAAGCGTACAAGCAGGCCATGGCGCTAGGCCAGACGGTTTTGCAGATGAACGACCGCGGCGCACGCCTCGCCGCTATCGAAGTCCGCGCATGCGCCGACGAGATCGCGGCCATGCTTCCCTGACTTTATGCGCATAAAGGACCCTGAATGAAACCCTCCCAATTCGCCAAAGGCTTTCAGGCACGCCCTGATACGACGAGCAGCGAAAAGCGCACTGCACTCGACCGCCTCAACGCCATCGACGGACTCGTCCAGGACAAGCCAAAGGCGCGAGACGTTGCGGGGCGCGCGAGCCAGCCTCCTTTCGAGCCTGTTGTCGAGCCAGTTCTGGATTCAGCGCCAGGCGCAGAAAACGAATCCGCGGAATACCGTGCCTGGCGCATCGAACACGGCTACCGGCCCGGACAGATCATCGATTTGCCGCTCAAGGACATCAAGCCGAGCCCCTTCAATCCGCGTCACTTCTATCTGAAGACATCGATTGCAGAACTTGCTGTCAATCTCGCAAAGCAGGGGCAGCAGCAGGCGATTCACGTGATCCCCGACTATACGGCCCCCGGCAGCTACTACGTAAGCGACGGCGGCCGCCGCGTGCGGGCGCTGAAGGAGGCCAATAAGGAGGTCGTGAAGGCGATCGTCGTCGATCTGCCGATTGGCATCCAGAGCTACAAACTGGGTTACGACCTGAACGTTCAGCGCGATTCGCAAACCGTCTTCGACAATGCGGTGGTGTGGAAGCGATTCATCGACGAAAAGCACTTTCAGAGCCAGCGCGAGCTTGCTGACCATCTCGGCCTCGACGAATCGACGGTTGCCGTCGCACTATCAATCGGCAAGCTACCTGAATCGGTGATGCAGGAAATGGTGGTGCGCCCTGAGCGGTTCGGTTCGAACATGGCCTATCAGGTTGGCCGGTATCACGGGGCTCGAGGAACCGACGCTACGCTGCGCCTCATCAACCGCATCATTGCCGACGACCTGAGCACGCGCCAGGTCGCGGATATCGTGAAAGGCCGGGCAAGCGTGCAAGAGAGCCCCAAGCCGGCGGGGCGACAGCGCTATGCGCAAAGGATGGAGATCAAGCTGGATGGAGTAGCCGTCGGCGACCTGAAGTCATATGGCGACGACCGACTCGAACTACGCCTGAAAGGGCTCAGCAAGGATCGCCGCGATTCGATCCTTCAACAGATCGAACAGATCCTGAAAACGAAATAAGTTCGGAAAATGCTTCAGTAGTTGCCATCGGGGGGCGGACCGCTCGCGGCCGCCGCCCCGGCGCCTCCGCACCGCATTGCACGGAGCTGGAGGCCTGTCGCTATCAGGCTGCGCGCGACTGACTCAGCGTGAACGCCAGCAAATCGCCGTCGGTCGGTTCGCCCCAAGTCTTGCGTGCGAGCCAGTCAAAAAATGCCGTGTCCGCAAGCTTCGACTCCAGCCCGCGCCGGCGCCAGTCGTCGCGCAAATGCGTGCCGAGTCCAGGCAGTTCATCGGCCTCGAACGACTGACGCGCAAGCTCCCGCTCCATGTCGCCCTGCTCCTCATAAAGTGAGCGCGCTTCCTTGCGCCGATAAGCTGCGTACTCGTCGAGCAGACGCGCCTTCGGATCATCGGCCGCAACCGCCGCAGCAGCACCGCGCACAGCGGCCGGCGCAGTACCCGCCGCCGTTTCAACCGGCGGCGCATAGCCCTTCTTCAACGCGTCCTTGAATAGCGCGGCGGCACTGCGTACCGGCGGCAGGCTCGTGCTGCGCATGCGCTGCTCGGTCAACTGCAATGCGGCGCGAATGCGGTTTTCCTCGCTATCGGCGTAAAGCGATTGCGCTTCCTTGAGCGGAATGCCGATCTTCACCATCCGGTCGACGAGCGTGCTGTCGAAGACATTCGGATGCTCGTCGAGCGCGAGCATCGGCTGCTTGCGCTCGGTTACCCGAAACTGGATTTCGGCAACACGCCGCCCTTCGCGATGCTCGATCAACTCGACGAAGATGTTCGTGACCGCGTTGACTTCGGCAATCGCAGGCCGCAGATAATCGCGCTTGAAATATTTGTATTCGCGCTTGGCCTCGTCGCCCGCTTCGGTATCCGGCGTACCGGAGAGGATCGGGCGCCACCACTCCCAGGTCTCGCGCATCGTCAGATGACTGGGGTTCGTCAGATAGCGCACGCAGATTTCATAGAGCGCGAGGCCTGCGCTGCTGCGCAACTGGCTCTGGAATTGCAGGCTCAAGCGCGCGTACTGGACCGGGTCCAGCAGCTTCTTCTTGATCTTCGGTGCGAACGAGAATTCCACCCAGACGCGACGGGTCGCCGGATCTTCGAGAATTTCGGCATCCGCGATCAGCGTCGAGATGCCCCACTTACGCCCAGGCTTCTGGCTCGACGTGCCCTGGCTCCATTCGACCTGCACCGACACCATGCGGCGCAAATGCTCCTTCACGAGTGCGGTATCGTTCGAATCGAACGCCGAATTGGCAACGATGTCGGAAAGCAGCGCCCGGTAGGTATCGCCGGATTCGTCCGCTTGCTGGGCAACAGCGAGCAGGACGTTAAACAGCTTGCGGGTCAGCAGGGTGATCTTGCCGCTTTTCGGCTGGATTGCGATCGCCTCGACGGCCTTGCGCAATTCCGCCGAACTGGGACTTACCACATCCGTTTTTTTCACGCGCTTCGTGGCCATGCGTCGGGTCGAGGAGAGATTTTCGCGAAAGGATACCGCCTGTGGTGATAGGCGTCTATAGGGCGTCGCTCACCGTTGCCGGTGATGCGCGCATTGCACACGCCCCTCACCACGGTGCTCTCCCGTATCGGCTCACCTCCCGCCAGACGCCCGTCACGCGGGGCGCTTTATGTATCGCGCGATCTGGCCCGGGCGGCCGTTTTTCCTCTTGTATCTACGGTCCTTGTTAGCTCCTGTATCGACTCACCTTAAAAATTTTCGGCTGGCCAGCGAAAAGTGCCGCCGAAAAGGAGGTCGTGCGGCCTCCTGAAGCGAGGCAATCATGAAAATCTCGATCCGGCTCCGTCGTGCGCCAAAACTTCAGGTGCGCTCATCGCTGCAATGCTCAAAAGAGCCGGAAATGCCCCCGTCAATGGAGCAAAGTCCGAAGCTTTCGGGGGTAGAAGGTCCCAATCTTTCAGTACAACACTGAGAACTCAGTCGCCGCTCCCGTAAGCTCTCACCTTTGGTCGTCCTGGCCGCTCCAATCGATAGGCCTCGAAAGGCCGTCCCTACGCCGGTCGGCGCAGAATTGCTCCCGAGAATACTCACCTTTAATGTCGATCCAGCGCTCAACTGCACCGCCACGCCTGCTCCCGAAAAACCTCACTCCAGTCAATGCCGGAATGAAAAAATCAATAAATTCCGTGACTTATCCACACGTCCGCAGTGCGGCAAATGCGCGCCCCGTTCCCGGATAACCTCACCTCAAATGACGTAGAGAAAATTGGATGAGCGCGCGCTTGCCGCAAAAGCACTCCCGAATATCCTCACCAAAGCGAAATTCTGAGGCCACGGTTCTCCGTTCACATCCACGCAATTTCGCTGGCTCCGGCGCAGTGAACGCCAACTTGCTCCCGTATTAGCTCACCTTAGGCCCTGGATTCGCCAAAAACATATCCTGAAAAGGCTCACCTTGGGAGTTTATGGGTCCACGCGAGCATCCGGTGTCGCGGCATCGCGGAAATCCCCCGAAAAAGCTCACCTTTAGCAGCGTAAGCCCTCACGAAAACCACTGACGTCGGCCAGCCGGCGACATCGATGGGCACTTCCACTCCCGAAAAGCCTCACCTGAAAGCCCTGGATGCGCTCATTTCTGCCGATTTCCGCCTTTGGCTCCCGAAAAACTTCACCTTCGACCCGCATTTTTTCCCGATTCTTCTCACCAAAGCCGTTCCAGCCACTCGATTTACGTGAAAAACGGCGCGAATTCGCGGTCCCGAATCCGCTCACCGTTGCATTTCGCGTAACAGCACACCCTCTCCCGGGAGACTGGGACCCACCCGGCAACCGACTCCCGTATCGTCTCACCCTTGCCGAGAAGTCAAGAATCACCCCGATCCCGAACCCGCTCACGTCCTTTCCTGCAATGGCTCACCGGCTTTCCCGAAGCCCGTCACCCAATCCTCCCGCAGGGCCTCACCCAGGGTCCCGTAAAGCTTCACCTGATCGGCCCCAAAGCCACGCCAGGCAAGGATTTGCCGTGGCGTTAACGTTTTTAACGGGTATCAAGGGTGTTTACTTTTATGACTCTCAAGCACGATTACCCCCGCGAGTTCTCCAGGATATCCACAATTGAATCTACCGAACCGCCGCGGGTTACCGTCGCGCCTCGCGTGGAACAAAACTTCGCGGTAAAATTCACAGGAAAAATCGCGCGTTTACAAGGGCTTATGAAACAAAATTCAATTTGTTTCACGGGAAAACAGTCGCCAAGCCCCGTCCACATCGCCCGAAATGCCCCTAGAAGCCCAATCCCATAGCGCGAATCTCCCTGGAACGCAAAAACGTAGCAAATAAAACGTAATTTGTTATTATTCGTCCACTCCCCTGCCGAGAAGACGAACATGAGAGACCAGGACCGCCAGGTTATCCGTGAAGAACTCGATAATTTGCGCAAAAACGGTGCACGGAGGCAGGAGCTATCCCTGCACGCCTGCAAGCGCTTGTTCTTCGATTTCGAGATCAAGCCGTCGATGGCCGCCGTCCGCGAGCTGACGCAGACAGGTAGTGCGAGCGACATTCCCAAAGACATCGAGCTTTTCTGGCAGCGCATCCGTACGGCTTCGAAAGTGCGCGTTGGCGCCGGGGCCATTCCACCTGCGCTCGAAGAACGCGCTGGCGAGTTGCTCGGCGCGCTCTTCGAGAACGCCTTGACGCTCGCCCGTGATGCATTGCAGACCGAACGTGCAGAATTCGAGGCAGGTCGCCTCGATGCAGAGCAGGCTGCGCGTGATGCCGAAGCCCGTCGCGCAGCGGCCGACGAACTGCTGCAACGCGGCGAGGCACGCATCGAGGCAGCCTATGCGCGGGTGCGTGAGCTCGAGAGTCAGCTTGCAGCGGCTTCTGCCCAGGACGCGCTTGCGCAGGGCAACCGCGAGGTGCGACTCCAGCGTATCGAGGCCGAAAACGAATCGCTGCGCAAGCGGGTCGAGGCAGAGCAGACCACCAATGCGGGATTGCGCGACCGCATCGACGGCTTGCATGAAGAGTTGCGCAAGCGTACCGAGCACTACGCTCAGCAGATCAAGGATGCGCTCGCCGAAGCCGAACGGCGTGTCAAGCCGATGCTGGTCGAACTTGACTCGTTGCGCTCGATGTCGTCCACCTGGCAGGCGGCCCAGCGCGACGCAAGCAAGAAGGAATTCGAATTCATCCAGCAGTTGGCAACCGCGAAGGCTCGCGCGGACCGGCTCGACGCGCTGGTCCGCGAACGTTCCGACGAAGTCGATGTGCTGACGCGCCAGGTGTCGGTGCTACGCAGCCAGCAGGGGCTCGATGCGTCCGTGGCGGCCGTGTTGTGTTCCCTCGCCGAAGCGGGCCGACTGGGAGAAGCCGAACTGGCGCGCCTCGGTACGGTGGCCGATGGCCATATCACCCTGCCGGCGCGTTGCCCGAGTTGTCACGAGGGGGAGCCGGAACTGTCCAAAGTGGATGATGGATTCGAGTTCACTTGCCCGGAGTGCGACTACACCTCGGGCGCGAGGGGATCGAAGCTGGAGGCTTTTGCCCGCTTCATGGCGGGCAAGCATTCGCGCGAGCAGGCTTGAGGTGAGCGTTTACGGGAGCGTGCGGGGTTTTCTGTCGTGAGCCTTTACGGGAATCGCGCCGATAGTACGTTTCAGCCGATCGCAAGCCCGTGCGATGTTTCAAGCGTTGTCGTTCTGTGTAGAAGTGCCCAATGACGCTTGCCGGTCGGCCCAGGTTTTCCACGCTCGATGGAGCCGCCCGGCGGAAATCGGCTGCAGAAAACCGAGCCACTCCCCTACCTGATCCGAATCTACCCCGCGCTCGAACAGATCAGCCGCGAACGTGTTGCGCAAGGTTTGCGGACTCGCGCGCTCGGCGCGGGTTTCGGCCACACCGGCTGCTTCCATCAAGGCGTCGATGGCGCGCAACACCGTGGCCTTGTGCATCGGGCGTCCCGAGGGGGAGCCCGGAAACACGAGTTGCCCCGGTAGTCCGGCGAGCCGGCGGGCTTCGAGCCAGGCGCCGAGCACATCGACTGCATATGGCGCGAGACGGGTCACGCGCGTGAAAGCCGGATTGGCGGCTTCGATCGTGACCCATTCCGAGCCGAGCGCTACGCAGTCCAGCGTCAGCGCGATGGCATCCCCCGTTTTCAGGCCGCCGCCCAGAAAGATTGCGACGAGTGCGCGGTCGCGGCGTTCCCGCCATTGCTTCGCAGCCGACTGATCGACGAGGGGTGAGAACAACTGCCCGATGATCGCGGCGCGTTCGGCTGGAGTGAGGAAGCCGGTCGGCTCGTTTTCGCGCGCATTGCGCCACGCGGCTTCACCGTCCTGAGCGATGAAGCGCGCCGGATTCGTGGAAGCGAGTTCGATTTCCCGCACGTGATCGAGTACGCGCTCGATGAGTCGCAGGTAGCGAAGCCGCTGTGGCTTCTTCACTTCCAGGCCCGCGACGAATTCGGCGATCGTGCCGGTGTCCACGGTCATGATCGTTTTGCGCTTGAGCGCAAGCCATTCGAGGAAGCGCCCCCATTGCACGCGATACACCTCTGCAGAGGAACGGCGTAGATCTTGCGAGGCGAGCCAGGCATCGAACGCGGCGACAGGATCGCGTTGCCAGTCTTGACGTTGCTGGTCGAAGAGGTCGCGTGAGGTCGTTGAAGACGCCATCTCTCTCATTCCGTTAGTTGCATTGCGGAAGCATTATAGCGAGTTCGTTGCCGGGCGACCGGTGCGCGTGCCGGGTTCCTTCGGGGCACTCAGCCGCCCCAGGCCCGCGCGCGCCGCACGGCCTCGTTGCGCCGTGCCTGCCGGCGCGCCTCTTCGGCGCTTTGCGCGGCGCGTTCATAGGCTGAGACCGCGAAGGCGAACACCGCAGGCAGCGCATTCGACTGCCCGAAGTCGACGGTCTCGTCTGTTTCCGGCCAGGTGAGGTCGCCCGGCCGCTGAAAGAGGCCGAGCATGAGCGCGTCGTGGCGGCTGGCGAAGCCAAGGTCCGCGAGCGCCTCAGCCTCGATTGCGTGCAGCAGCCGCCACGTGAGCGGCACCTGCTTCGCGAGATAGCGCTGCGCGATGTTGCGGACGATATGTTCGAGGTCGCGTGCGGCGGCCTGAAAGCGCAAGGCCGCCAGGTCGTGCTCGAGCGGTAGTTCGGTTGGGAGGGACATCAACGGCTCCGATCGGACTTTCACTGTATAAATATACAGTAGTCGAGCCGATCGCGCAGCCTCATCCGTTCGGCCAGGTTTCGCGGTGAGGCGTACGTTCAGCCGTGAATCACCACCATCAACGCGCGGGCTTCGCCCTTGCCCACATTGCGGATCGCATGGGGCTGGTCGGCAATGTAACGCGCCGTGTCCGCTGCCTTGAGACGCTGCGTCGCGCCGGCCGCCTCGACCTCGACGCTCCCCTGCAGCACCGTCAGATGCTCGCGCGTGCCGGGTTCGTGCGGGCTCGATACCAGCGCGCCGCCTGGCTTGAGCGTCAGCTCATACCATTCGAAATGGCCGGCGAGCTCGATCGGCCCCCACACGCGCAACTGGTAACCGGCCTCGTGGCCGAGCAACGTCGGGATGTCGTGCGGCCCGGCGACGGCGATCGCCTCGGGCGCCTTCGGCGCGGCGAACAGCGAGTCGAGCTTGACGCCCAGTGCGTTTGTGAGCCGCCAGGCCACCGCAATGGTCGGATTCGCCTTGTCGCGCTCGATTTCCGATAGCATGGATTTCGAGACGCCAGCCGCACGTGAGAGGGCGTCGAGTGTCATTTTTCGCTCGCTGCGCAGCCGCTGGATCTGCTCGCCGACGCGCGGTGGCGCAACGGCGGCAGCCGCTGTTGATACGGCCGGGACGCCCGGCGTTGCGGTTGCGTCCGAAAGCTTGCCTGCCGGTGTGGCGCGCGATTTGCGGGTGCTTGCCATTTAAGGTCTCATCGTTTAGAGTGCGTTCGACATATCGAAATTACGTTCGAAATAAAGAATATTTTCGACAGCGGCTGACGGCGACTATAGCAGGCCGTAGCCGCTATGTGTCGACCCGAACTGGCGCGTTAGCGCCTTAAGCTGGTCCCATGCCTGAAAAGGCGGTCGACCAGAGTTGGCGCTTTAGCTGTCGGCCGGAGTTAGTGCTTCAGCACTTGACTCCGGGCCCGTGCAGAGCACTTACTCCGGTCCCATGCAGGATTGCCAGGAGCACGATTCATGCGAACCCCGTACATTGACCACCTGCGCGCAACGCTCGACCAGATTCGCGCGGACGGCTTCTACAAGCGCGAGCGCGTGATCGCGACGCCACAGTCCGCCGACATCCGGCTCGCCGACGGCAGCGACGTGCTCAACTTCTGCGCCAACAATTATCTCGGTCTCGCCAACGACGCGCGCCTCATCGCCGCCGCGAAAGACGGGCTCGATCGCGATGGCTTTGGCATGGCGTCGGTGCGTTTCATCTGCGGCACGCAAACCGTGCACAAGCAACTCGAAAGCGCGCTCGCCGCGTTCCTGCAAACCGAGGACTGCATTCTCTACTCGAGTTGCTTCGACGCGAACGGTGGCCTGTTCGAAACGCTGCTCGGCGAAGAAGACGCCATCATCAGCGACGAGCTCAATCACGCGAGCATCATCGACGGCGTGCGTCTTTCGAGGGCGCGCCGCTACCGCTACAAGAACAACGATCTCGCCGATCTCGAAGCGAAGCTGCGCGAAGCCGACGAAGCCGGCGCGCGCTACAAGCTTATCGCCACCGACGGCGTGTTCTCGATGGATGGCATCATCGCCGACCTCAAGGGCATCTGCGAGCTTGCCGACCGCTACGACGCGCTCGTGATGGTCGACGACTCGCACGCAGTCGGTTTCATCGGCGAGCATGGGCGCGGCACGCCCGAGCACTGCGGTGTCGCAGAGCGCGTGGACATCATCACCGGCACGCTCGGCAAGGCGCTCGGCGGCGCTTCGGGCGGCTATATCGCGGCCAGGCAGGAAGTGGTCGACCTGCTGCGCCAGCGCTCGCGTCCGTATCTCTTCTCGAACACGCTCACGCCGAGCATCGCGGCCGCTTCGCTCACGGTGCTCGAACTGATTGCGAGCGACGAAGGCGCGCAACTTCGCAAGCGCGTGCGCGAGAACGGCGCACAGTTTCGCCGCGAAATGAGCGCACTCGGCTTCACGCTCGTGCCGGGCGAGCACCCGATCATTCCCGTGATGCTCGGCGACGCGCAGGTCGCCTCCAGGATGGCCGATGCGCTGCTGTACGAGGGCGTCTACGTAATCGGCTTCTCGTATCCGGTCGTGCCCAAGGGCCGTGCGCGCATTCGCACGCAGATGAGCGCCGCGCACACGCCCGAGCAGATCGAACGCGCAGTGGCCGCGTTTGCTCGCGTCGGCAAGAGCCTCGGCGTGATTTAACAAGGATTGCGAATCAAATGAAAGCACTCGCCAAACTCGAAAGCGCGCCCGGCCTCACGCTCACGCGCGTGAAGAAGCCCGAAGTCGGCCATAACGACGTGATGATCAAAATCCGCAAGACGGCGATCTGCGGCACGGACATCCACATCTGGAAATGGGACGACTGGGCGCAGAAGACCATTCCGGTGCCGATGCACGTGGGCCACGAATACGTGGGCGAAATCGTCGAGATGGGCCAGGAGGTGCGCGGCTTCCAGATTGGCGACCGCGTTTCGGGCGAAGGGCACATTACCTGCGGCTTTTGCCGCAACTGTCGCGCGGGGCGGCGTCATTTGTGCCGCAACACGACGGGCGTGGGCGTGAACCGCGAAGGGGCGTTCGCGGAATACCTCGTGATTCCGGCCTTCAACGCGTTCAAGATTCCGCCTGAGATCTCCGACGATCTCGCCGCGATCTTCGATCCGTTCGGCAATGCCACGCACACGGCGCTGTCGTTCAACCTCGTCGGCGAGGACGTGCTCATCACGGGCGCGGGGCCGATTGGCATCATGGCCGTGGCCATTGCCAAGCACGTGGGCGCGCGCAACGTCGTCATCACAGATGTCAACGACTATCGTCTCGAACTCGCGCGCAAGATGGGCGCGACGCGCGCCGTGAACGTTTCGCGCGAGTCGCTGCGCGACGTGATGGCCGACCTCCACATGACCGAAGGCTTCGACGTGGGCCTCGAAATGTCGGGCGTGCCGAGCGCGTTCACGGCGTTGCTCGAGTCGATGAACCATGGCGGCAAGGTCGCGCTGCTCGGCATTCCGCCCGCGCAAACCGCCATCGACTGGAACCAGGTGATCTTCAAGGGTCTGGAAATCAAGGGCATTTACGGCCGCGAGATGTTCGAGACCTGGTACAAGATGGTGGCGATGCTGCAAAGCGGCCTCGATCTTTCGCCGATCATCACACATCGCTTCAACGTGGACGACTACGAGAAGGGCTTCGCAGCCATGCTCTCGGGCGAGAGCGGCAAGGTAATCCTGGACTGGACCACGGCCTGAGCGCGCCTCGCTTTCACTGCGTGTCTGATTGCGCATCACCGCCCGGCGCGGGCTGTTCGAATTCGGCCTCGATGCGCACGTCGATTTCGTCGCCCACTGCCGGATACCAGGTCGTGAGCCCAAACGCTGCGCGGCTGAAATGGCCGGAGGCCGTGAATCCGAGCGTGGGCTGCTCCGTGAGCGGATTCGGCGCATAGCCGTTCAGGGTCACCGCGAGTGTGACCGGTTGTGTCGCGCCGCGTATCGTGAGATTGCCCGTGAGCGTGCCGCGCCCCTCTCCCGTGCGCTCGAAATGCGTGCTCACGAAGCGGATCTGCGGGTAGCGTTCGACGTCGAGCATCTGCGGGCCTTTCACCATGGCGTTGAGCACGGGGACGTTGGTGTCGAGGCTCGTCGCGTCGATGTTCGCCTCGACCGTTGCTGCTTCGAGGCCGCCCGCGCGCCAGTCGAGCTGGGCCTCGGCGCGATCGAAGCGCATGACGAAGCGCGAGTAATGCAGGTGATCGACGTCGAACACGATGCTCCAGTGGTGCGCGTCTAGCACGTAGCGCTCCGTCGGCACGTCGGATTCGGTGCGGCTTACGCTGTGCGTGACGACGCGCAGCGGCGTGCACGCGGCGAGGCAGAGCGCGCATAGCGCCATGCAGACAGCGCGGCGCGAGCCGCGAACGAAGGGCGCAAGTGGCCGGTCATTCATCTCTTCTCCCATGCAAAACCAATTGGCTGCTACGTTCCAGAACGTTCGGCGGCCCGCGTTTCTTCCATCGTGGTCTGGCAGCATAGCGCGCCGGGGCCGGATCGTTGTCCTGTCGCTATAGGTGCACGCCCGTTGCGCGCCACGCGAAAGTCGGGTTTGATGCGCGGATCGGAGCCGAAAACCCCGGGAGTACCGTCCCATGCCAGCCGCGAACCACGCCGTGCGTTTTCACGCCACGCTCGTGCCCGACGTCGATGCGATTACGGCTGCCACGGCGCGCTCGTTCGGGCGCCACACGCACGATCAGTACGGCATTGGCGTGATCGATCGCGGCGGCCATGTGTCGCTGAGCGACGCAGGCCAGGTCGAGGCCGTGCCCGGAGATCTCATCCTCGTCAATCCCGGCGAGGTGCATGA
>NZ_DATJWR010000324.1:0-17495 GCF_035501035.1 Paraburkholderia sp. | reverse complement strand
ATAACGTAGATGCCGGTCACCTCGTTTGCTGATTCCGCACAAGGTACTGTGGCCGCCCGTGCTGTGCTGGCGTGGTACCAGGCCGAAACAGGCCGAATATATATACGCAATCCAGCACCTGCTCGCTGTAAACCAGATCATTTGGCAAACGGGACGAGGCCATGTATATGTCCGCAACCACCCTCCTCGCCACGCACAATCACCTTGCAAATGGGAGGCGACCATATAAGAAATGTCGGGTTCCGCTAAATAGAAAGGTCCTACAGGCGGTAACCGATGCGCGGCCCCAGCGCGAAGCGTCTATGCGCGAGCGACTTCAACGGCCGCTGCCGCGACCGGTTCGCAACGTCAATCTGTTCGACACCGATCTCACGCCGCGGACTGACCTCGCAGCGTTGCCGGCCCGCGCGATCTGCGAGCGCTGCGGCACCCACCCTGTCAGCGTCACGATGCCGTTACGCGCCGTCACATGAATACCCGAAGAGTTCAGCCCCGATGTGCGTGTGAAGGCGCGGCGAACGTCGCGAACCAGTTCGCTATCCGGTCTGTTTCGATTGGCGGATGTCGAGACCGGCGCGCTCACATCGGCTTGCGCGTACACATAAGTCGCGCAACCCAAGATGGCCGCCGCTAGCAGAGCGCCGACTATTTTTCTCACACCATTAGTTCTCATGCTTTCTTTCTCCGTTCATGGAGCGAATGCTCTCGCCTGGACATGACTCGTGGCGGCCCGAACACGCCATTTGCTTCGTCGAGTACCGAGTGCACTGAATCCCTTCGGAGCGCTATTCATTGCGCCGACGCTCATCGACCAAGTCTAATTCAGGTTCGTTTCCTGAACAGCCCACCGTGCTGATCGGGCCAACTTACACCCCAGCGATGGCGTCGATTGAGGCGCGCACGAGCGTCGTTCGGGCTTCGAATGCTTACAGCCAGCCATCCAACATGCATCAGACTTGAAGATATTTGTACGGCGGCGTACGGAACACGTCAGGTTTTTCGTTGAGGCTATCCGCATTCAGAGTGTGGCTGTCTCCGCAGAGCGAGTCGGACGAGGAAGGCTAATGAATGCATTGAACAACGAACTGCCGCTTGACGCATTTGCACCAGTGACCGCAGGGAGCGCACAGGCACTTGCTCAGTCGATGGATGAATCTGGGGTCGGTGTCCTCCAGGCTATCGTACCGGACTCGGTTCTCGCAAAGCTCCGAGGCATTGTGGCCAAACTGATCGACCAGAACGGGACGCGATATTTCGGCTGCAGCGACGCGGAGTGGATTGCCAATACCGGTCTTCGTCCGCTTATGAAGGACGCGGGCTTGCACGCATTGTTGCGCCAGCTATATGTGCAAAAAATGGGTACGTTGCCGCCCAGTGAGCAGATCATGCCCGTGATGCGCGTGCTCACCGGAACGCAGGGACTGCGTCACTCGAATAATTTCCACTACGACTCGTATGTCGTGTCGATCCTGCTGCCGGTACTGATTCCCAACGGACCGGACGAACCGCCGGGCAATCTGACGATGTACCCCAACTTGCGCGATACGCGGCGCTCGGTAATCGTCAATATCATCGAGAAAGCGTTGATGGAGACGCTGCTCAAAGGAATCTGGCGTTTGCCCTGGGTTCAAAAACGGCTTGCGGCGAAGGTGGTGACCTTGACGCCGGGGAATCTCTACTTCTTCTGGGGCACGCGTTCGCTACATGCGAATCAGGCCAGCTCGCCATCCAGTGTGAGATGCACGGTGCTGCTGCATTTCGGCGATCCGCATGCAAACAGCGTGCTCAAGGGGATCAGCCGGCGTCTGCATTCCATGAAGCTGCAACGCATGGCACGCGATTGACCACGCGCGAGACACGTTGTCTTTGCCCACATGCATTCGCTGCCATGTGGGTTCGCGCCAGTCGTCTTCCCCGAAGCTGGCCGTATCGTGCAGCTCTGTTGCTGCACGACGCCAGCGTGACGCTCACGCTCGACGCGACACAGGGCGCCCGCAGTGCAATTCACCGCACGCCCCTGCACTGCCCTCCTGAACCGCCAGGAAGGCCCGCTTGTCGCTTCGTTCGCGAACTTCTGGACCCGCGGCAATACACGGACGCGGGATCCCGCGCCGTGCGATCTGACGCTCAAGCCTCCAGTTGCTCGAGCACCTTCCCCTTCGTCTCGATGCCGAATCGATGCACGACAATGGCAGCCAGCAACGGCACTACCGCGAGAATATAGAACGCTACGTCCAGGTTGCCGCCGATCATCGTCTTCGAGACGATGGTCGGCGCAAAGATCGCCGCGACCTTGAGCCATGCGCCGCCCATGCCGCAGCCGAGTGCGCGGATGCTTGTCGGGTACAGTTCCGGCGTGTACACGTAGGCGGTAATGAAACCGCACGCGAGCAAACCGAGCGAGAGCGCGCAGAACGTCGCCACCACGTACACCGACATCGCGTGACACACGCCGGCAAGCGCAAGCGAAATGGCGCACAGCACGAACGAGATGTTGATGATGGGCTTGCGGCCCACCTTGTCGACCAGCAACGCGCACGTGAGCGAGCCCAGCACGCCCAGCACCGAAGCGGCCACCGCGAGATTGAGCGCGAGCTGCAGCGGCGCGTGATAAATGGTGCGGTAGATAGTCGGCAGCCAGGTCGAAAGCCCGTACTGGATGAAACCACAGGTCATCCAGAGCATCGCCACGGCCAGCGTGCGGTTCAGGTAAGCGGGGCCGAACAGGTCCTTCACGCTGCGCTTCGGATGGCGCTTCATGAGTGCATCGAATTCCGCCGTATTCGTAACGGGTGCGAGCGGTCCCTTTGCACTGCGCTCGAATGCGGCCACGGCACGGTCGGCGTCCTGCAGCCGCTCGCGCTCGGCGAGCCAGCGCGGAGACTCGGGCACGAGTCTGCGCAACACGAAGAACAGCACGAGCGGCACACCGCCGATGAAATACATCGCCTCCCAGCCGAAGCGCGGCACGATCCACGCGCCGAGCGCGTTCGACGCGAGCAGTCCCACAGGGAACACGATTTCATAGAGGAGAACGAAGCGTCCACGGCCATGTGCGCGGCTGACCTCGTTGATATACGTCGCCGCCACGGGCAGTTCGCCGCCAAGACCGAAGCCCTGGATCACGCGCAACGCCGCGAACACCGCGAAGCTAGGCGCGAAGCCGCAGGCAATACTCGTGATGCCGATGATGCCCGAACTCCACGCAATCGCACGCACACGGCCATGACGCTCCGCGAGCCACGGAAACAGGAACGCGCCGAACAACTGGCCGACCGATCCCGACGCGATCAGGAAGCCGATCTCCCACGGCGTGAGTTGCCACTTCTGGATCAGGATCGGCAGCGTCGTGGCGATCGCGATCACGTCGAACCCGTCGAAGAACGTAGCGAGGCCGATCAGAATGCGCGCGCGCACCTGCATGGCGTTGGTCGGCATCCGCTCGAGCCGGGCGATGATCGATCCGCGAGTGTGCGAAGCGCCTGCCGCGACGCCGCCGCGATGGTCGAGGGTGTTGTCGAGGGTACTCATGCGTTGGGTCCCGTCCGCTATCAGAGGTCCGTTGAGGGGGCTAGGCGAGCGCCTTGCTGGTGTCGACGAGGGCCGCGACATCCACCGCGCGTCCCTGGTTCATCCATTTGCGCGCGAGCTTGAGATCGCGCGCAGCATTGATCGCGATGACGCCACGCAGATGGCCGTCCTCGACGAAAAAGAGTGTCACGCGCTTTTCATCGAGACTACCGCGAAGCACGGGCGTGAGGCCCGCAGGCAGATCGCCGAGAATTTGCAGGTTCACGTCATACTGATCGGACCAGAACCACGGTATTTCCGCATAGGGCGCCTTCACGCCGAGCACGGCCTTCGCCGCGGCGATGGCCTGGTTCTGCGCGTTGGCCCACGACTCGAGGCGCACACGGCGCTTGAGCCAAGCGTTCGGATGATTCGCCACGTCGCCGCATGCGAATATATCGGCGTCCGAAGTTTCGCCGAATTCATCGACGACGATGCCGTCTTCCACCGCGAGGCCCGCCTCTTGCGCGAGCGCCGTATTCGGCGTGAGGCCGATGCCGGCAACTGCGAAATCGGCATCGAGCGTGCTGCCGTCGGCGAAGGTGGCACGTACGCCGCCCTCCTCGCGGTCCTCAAGCGAAACGAGCGCCGAATTCAGCCGCACGTCCACGCCGTTGGCACGATGCAGTTCGAGCAGGAAGTCCGCGACCTCCTGCGGCAGCGAGCGCGCGCACAGGCGCGGCGCGCCTTCGATCACCGTAGCCGCGACGCCGAGCTTGCGTGCCGTAGCCGCCACTTCGAGGCCGATCCAGCCGCCGCCCACCACGAGCACGCGCTGGCTGCGGCGCAGGCGTTCGCCCAGTGCCAGTGCTTCGTCGAGCGTGCGCAGATACGTGACATGCGCACTCTTCGCCACGCTCGCCGGCAGCCTGCGCGCCGCGCCGCCGGTGGCAATCACGAGGCGGTCGTATTTCACTTCGCGGCCCGAGCGCGTGGTCACCGTGCGCTTCGTACGATCGATCGCGACCGCACAATCGGGCTGCCAGGTTTCGACATTGAGCGTCGCGAATTCGTCGGGCTTCGCAATGCGCACCGTTTCGATATCGGCCTCGCCTGCGAGCACGCCCTTCGAAAGCGGCGGACGCTCGTACGGCAGATGCACCTCGTCGGCGATCATCACCAGGCGGCCTTCGAAGCCCTCCGTGCGCAATGTCTTCACGACCCAGCCCGCAGCCTGGCCGCCACCGATCACCACCACCGTGCGCGGCGTGGTCAGTGCGGCGTTTTCGATCGCATCGCTCATTGCTTACGCTCCGTCATGAACTTGCCTTGCGGCGCTTCGGCGTTCTTCTGGCGGCGCGTATTGCCGTCGAGTCCGCCGTCGATGGCCCATTCCGCAAACACGGTTGGGCCCGGCTCGAAGTCGCGTGGCTGCCATTCGGGCGTGAGGACGTCCTCGTCGGCGTAATACTCGATCAGGCCGCCCGCCGGGTTCCTGAAGTACCAGAAATACGCGGACGAGACCGGATGCCGGCCCGGACCTAGCTGCGTGGTCCAGCCGCAGCGGCTGATATGCAGGCCGCCGCCGAATACTTCGTGAATGTCGCGCACCGTGAACGCCACGTGATTGAGGCCCTTCTTGCCGTCGGGCAGCGCGAGCAGGAACAGGTCGTGGTGGCCGCCGTGCGGCGCGCAGCGCATGAATGCACCACGGTTCGGATAGCGGTCCGACGTCTCGAAACCGAGTTGCTCGTGATAGAACTTTTCCTGTTCCGCGAGACAGTTCGTAAAGAACACCACGTGGCCCACTTCCACGGGCTCCGCACGTTCGTAGACCGGTGAAGGCTGGTCGACGCGCATCGTTTGGCCCCACACGTTGGAGGGCGAACCCTTCACGTCGATCTCGCGCTTGCGCGTCACTTCCACGCGAATCGCCATGCCGGCAGGGTCAAAGCAACCAACGCCGTTTTCATCGCTGTAATAGCCGGGCTCACCTGCGAGGCGCTGGCGCAAAACGTCCAGTTCTTCGCGCGTGGCCACGCCCCACGTCACTTCGCGTAGTGTCGGACCCGCTTCGAATGCGGCGGGCAGCGCGGGATCGTTCGCATCGACGAGGAGCACGGTGCAGCCGTTGAGCGTTTCGAAGCGCGCGCGCGTTTCGTCGTGCGCGGTTTCCTTCAAACCCCAGTCCGCGAAGAAGCGGCGGCAGGTTTCGAGGTCCGTCACGCCGTAGGTAATCTGTTCGATGCCGAGAATCGTCATTTGCTTGTCTCCTGTGCCACGCAGCGCCATCAGGCGTTTGCCCACGGCAGCGGTGCGTCGTTCAAGCCCCAGTAGAGGCTCTTCTGCTGCATGTATTCACGAATGCCGAGCCGCCCTTTCTCGCGGCCCATGCCGCTCTCCTTCCAGCCCGAGAACGGCGTGGAAATCGAGAACAGCTTGTACGTATTGATCCAGACGGTGCCCGCCTCGAGCTTGCGCGCGACACGCCATGCGCGCTTGTAGTCGCGCGTCCAGATGCCGGCGGCGAGGCCGAACACGCTGTCGTTCGCTTCGTCGATGAGCGCGGCTTCGTCGTCGAACGGCATGGCCACGAGCACGGGGCCGAAGATCTCTTCCTGGCAGATACGTGCGCTGTTCTTCAGGCCTTCGAGAATCGTCGGCTGGAAGAAGAAGCCGTTTTCGCGGGCGTCGCCGACGGGACGCTCGCCGCCGCACAACAGACGGCCGCCTTCCTCAAGGCCGAGCGCCACGTAACGCTCCACCGACTCGCGATGCTTCGCCGTGATGAGCGGGCCCATCTGCGTGTTCTCGCTCGACGGATCGCCCACGCGCAATTTGCGTGCGCCCTCCGCGAGACGCTTCATGAACGTGTCGTAAATCGAGCGCTGCACGAAGAGGCGAGAGCCAGCGATGCACGCCTCGCCCGACGAACTGAAGATGCCGTACAGCACGCCATTGACCGCGTGATCGATGTCGGCGTCGTCGAATACGATGGTGGGCGACTTGCCGCCCAGTTCGAGCGACACGGGCATGAGCTTGTCCGCGGCGAGGCGCGCGATGCCGCGCCCGACTTCCGTGCCGCCCGTGAATGACACCTTCTTCACGAGGGGATGGCGCACCAGCACGTCGCCGATCACCGAGCCCTTGCCCGGCAGCACGCTAAGAATGCCCTTGGGCACGCCCGCTTCTTCGCAGATGCGCGCCAGCGCGAGCGACACGAGCGGCGTGACTTCCGCGGGCTTGAGCACCACTGCGTTGCCGGCTGCCAGTGCGGGCGCGAGTTTCTGCGCGTCGGATGCGATGGGCGAATTCCAGGGCGTGATCGCAGCCACCACGCCGATGGGTTCATGCACGCTCATCGTCAGGTAGTCGCCGCGCGAAGGCGTCACGTCATCGTCGAGCGTTTCGAGGCAAGCCGCGAAATAGCGGAACGTGTTGGCCGCGCTCGCCACGAGCACGCGCGTTTCGCCGATAGGTTTACCGTTGTCGCGGCGCTGCAGTTGCGCGAGCGCATCGTGCCGCTGCATGATCAGGTCGGCGATGCGATAGAGCACGAGCGCGCGCAGATGCGGCTTCATGCCCGCCCAGGCGCCGTGCTTCCACGCGGCGTGCGCCTTCTCGACCGCTTCGCTGGCGTCTTCGGCGCTTGCCGTCGAGACCTCCCTGTTCAGCGACTGGTCGGCCGGATAGATGCTCGCGTAAGGCGCGGCGCGGCCCTGGCGCCACTCGCCGCCGATGAAGATATCGCCGTTCGGAACGAGGCTCGTATCGAATGGAGTCATGTCAGAGGTCTCACTACGGTTTCAGTGCCGGCGATGCGGTGCATATGCACATGCATCGCCTTCCATCGCTAATCAAGGCGCTTCGGTGCCACGTCAGATCACGCAGCGCGCCGCCCGGTTGCGCAGCGCGCGAATCGCGCTGTACGCGGTGAGCGCCGAAGTCTTCGGGTTGTCAGGCAGCGGCTTGCCGCACATCTCCAGCGACATTTCGCCGAACACGCCGCGCGCGACGATGCGGTGTACGTTGCGCTCGACAGCCGGATCGGCGATCAAGCGCACCGTGGTCTGGTCGAGACCGAGGCCCGCGAGCGCCACCGTCGCCGCCACGTTCGCGTTCTTCGGAAAGAGCCGCGCCGCTTCGCGCGCGCTGCCCTCGAAGATCACCTGTTCCCGCGTGAGCGAGCGCAGATCGCAAACCTTTTCGGCGGGCGTGTCGAGCCAGCCGAGCGGCGGCTTGCGGCCCGTGTACAGCACTTCGTCGAGACCACCGAGCTTCGCCGCCGAAAGCGCGTCGATGCCGCCGATCGCCCCCGAAAGCAGCGTGAGCGTCGCATCGCCTTCGTCGGCCGCGAGCGAGAGACGCTCTAGCAGATCGAGGTCCGAAAGCGCGCCGATCGACGCGACGGCGCAATCGGTGCCGCGCTTGAGCAGCGGCACGACGTGATCGACGAGCGCCGCGTGGCCCGCGCATTCGAGCGCGAATTGCGGCTTCGAAGACAGCGCGTTCACCGACGAAACGACCTCCACCGCGCCGTGGATCTGTTCGCGCACGGCATCCGCTTGATGCTCTGGCACGATCACGTGCGAAACGCGCACGAGCGGATCCGCCGCAACGGCACGATAGACGGTCTGTCCGATCGCTCCGAAGCCGATCATTGCGATATCGACGGGCGCGTGCATGGTGTGGCCTGCGCTGGCGTTAGGCATGTTGGGGCTCCTCCTTGCGCACCGGCGGGCCCGCGAACGCCGTCTCGAAGCTGCCCACGGCCTTCATGTCCACTTCGAGCAGCACGGGGCCTTCGAACGTGATGCCTTCGCGGATTACCTCGTCGGCCTGATCGAGCGACGAGAGACGGAAGTGCTTGAGGCCGAGGCTCGCGCAGAATTGCGAAAATTCCGGCTGGTGCAGATCGACGAACATGCGGCGGCCGCCATACTGTGCGTCCTGAATGTTGCGGATCACGCCATAGCACTGGTCGTTCATCAGCACGATCATCACGTTGGCCTTTTCCTGCACGGCCGTCGCGAGTTCGCCCACATTGACCATCAACCCGCCGTCGCCGACGAGGCACACGGTCTTCGCCGCCGCATTTGCGAGCGCCGCGCCGATTGCCATCTGCATGCCCTGGCCGATACCGCCGCCAAGCGCGTGCACGCCCGCGCGCGGCGTGAAGATTTTCAGCAGGCGATTGCCCCACGTGCTGTTCGAGATCGTGACGTCGCGCACCCAGTTGTAGTCGCGGCCCACGGCGCGTTGCAGCGATTCCACGAGGCGGCGGTACGGGCCGAGGCCTTTCGCCGTTTCGCTCACGGCCGTTTCGCGCGCGGCGGCGAGATCGGCGGCGAATTGCGGATCGACCGCGAGCTTGTTTTCAAGGCGCGTGGCGAGCGCGTCGAGCACGCGCGCGGCGTCACCATGCACGAAGAGCTCGTTGCGATAGCCGCGGTTGTCGGCAAGCGCGTCTGCGTCGATACGATAAAGCGGCTGCGGCAGGCCGAGTTTGTACTTCAGCGTTTCGTTGCCACGCAGGCGCGAGCCCACTACGAGCATCGCATCGCAGGTCTTGTAGAAGCGTTCGACCGACGGGCTCACGTTGAACGCGCCGAGTGTGGCCGGATGATCTTCGGGCAGCACGCCGCGGCCCTGTACGCTCGTCACCACGCCGAAGCCCAGCGCCACGAGGCGCTCGACCGCGCTGCATGCGTGGCGCGTGCCGCCGCCCAGCCACAGCAGCGGACGCTTCGCCTTCGACAGCGCGTTCGCGAGCTGTTCGACGCGCGCTTCGTCATGCGTGAGCGTGGTGAGATGCGGCGCGGCGAGATCGGCCGGCCACTGCGTGAGCGCGGCCTGGATGTCGATCGGAATCTCCACGCTGACCGGACCGCTCGGCGCGGTCTGCGCGACGCGCGCCGCTTCGCGGATCGTCGGCAGCGCGGTCTCGACCGAACGCACGCGGAACGCGGCCTTCGAGATCGACGAGAGCATTGTCAGTTGATCGGGCGCTTCGTGGATGTACGCGAGGTCCTGATCGAGGTATTCGGTTTCGATCTGGCCGGTGATGTGCAGCAGCGCCGTGCCGGCAGTGAGCGCTTCGACCATCGCGCCCGCTGCGTTGCCCGCCGCCGTACCCGTGCTCGTGAACACGACGCCGAGGCCGCCCGAGACGCGTGCAAGTCCGTCCGCCATGTTGACCGCGCCCGCTTCGCCGCGCGCGCCGACGTAGCGGATGTTGCCGCGCCGGCCGATAGCGTCGAGAATCGGCATGTTATGAATCGAAATGACACCGAAAGCGGTTCGGACTCCGCATTGTTCGAGGAAGGCGGCGATCAGTTCGCCGACGGTGGTTGTGTTAGACATGACGTGCTACGCCTCCAGATACATCGATATGACTGCCCGTCGTATAGGACGACAGGGACGTGGCCAGATAAAACAGTGCCTGCGCGGCTTCTTCGGGGCGGCCGAAGCGGCCGAGCGGAATGTGCTTCTTGCGTGCGAGTTCGCTCGTCCAGTCTTCCCAGCTCTGGCGGGGCTCGGCTTGCGCTTTTTCGTCGTTCTCGAAGCGGCGGCGCCACTGGCCCGACTCCACGATGCCGATCAGGATCGAGTTCACGCGGATTTGCTCAGGCGCGAGTTCGACCGCGAGCGACTTGATGAGGCTGAGCACGCCCGCGCGCGCCGACGAAGTCGCGACCATGTGCGGCTCGGGCTGCAACGCGAGCAGCGAATTCACGCATACGATCGATGCATTGCCTTGTTTCGCGGCGTTGCGCAACATCGGCAGGAACGCGCGCGTCGGGCGGATGATGCTGAAATACTTGAGGTCGAGTTCCTCGCGCCACGCTTCGTCGGTGGTGTCCGAGAACGTCGAGACGCGCCCCTGCCCTGCGTTGTTGACGAGCATGTCGGTGCGCCCGAAGCGCTCTTGCACCGCGCTCGCGAATGCCGCGACATCGATCGCATCGAGCACATCGCAACGCGCTGCTAGCAATTGCGCGCCGGGATGACGCTCGCGCAGTTCGCGCTCGGCGCGCACGAGGCGATCGCTGTCGCGCCCGCAAATGGCGACGGACGCGCCCGCCTGCAAGAACAGTGCGGCAGTGGCCAGGCCGATGCCGGACGACCCGCCCGTCACCACCGCAACCTGACCGGTCAAATCGAATTGGATCATTTGAGCCCCAATGCCTTCATGTAAGGCGAGTGCTTGTGCGACTGCGGCCGGTAGTTGAGCCGCTTCGAAAGTTCGTCGGCGGCGCGGCGCACCTTGTCTACGAGGCCGCTGTCGAGCAGCGCCGTATCGATGCCCGGGCGCGGGATCGTCGTGGTCACGACGGCGGCGATGCGGCCCGTGTCGTTGCGCACCGGCGCGGACACCACGGAAATGCCGCGCTCGAACGACGATTCGCTCACGGCATAGCCGCGCTCCGCGTCCTCGCGAATGCGTGCGTAGAGTTCCTCGATCGTGAGCGGCGTGGACGGCGTGAAGCGTTCGAGTTGCCGCTCGGGATAGAGCGTGCGCAAATCGTCGAGCGTGAGGTCGCCCATCAACACTTGACCGTGCGTCGTCGCGTGCGCGGGCAGACGCGTGCCGACGTTCACCTTCACCGAGCTGAAAATCGGCGCGTGGCTTTGCGCCTTGGCGACGAACACGATGTCGCGTCCGTCACGGATCACGATGTGCGCGGTGAGGCCCGTGGCGTCGCGCAGCGCTTCGATGAGCGGCAAGCCGAGGTCGGTCAATTCGAGCGAGCTCAGGTATTCGAAGCCCAGGCGCAGCACTGCCACGCCGAGGCGATAGTTGCGGTCGCGGTCGGCGCGCTCGAGAAAGCCGAGCGATTCGAGCGTTTGCAACAGACGAAACACGGTCGTGCGCGGGATGCCGAGGCGCCGCGACAGTTCCGGTGCATCGAGCACCGGCTCGCGAGGCGAGAATTCGGTGAGAATGCGCAGGCCCCGTTCCAGACCGGGCACACGGTAGCTCGTGTCGTTGCGGTCTTCGTCGGCCTCGGGGGACGCGCTGGCGAGATCGGGTGTCATTCCTGAAGGTATCCTTAGTGTGTGCCGCAAAATGCCGAGATCAATGCGCTATAGGCGTCGGGCTGTTCGATGTAGCCCGCGTGGCCCGAGAGCGGCACGATCTGCAACGGCACGCGGGCAACTTGCGCGAGATGCGCGCACGCCTGTGGCGACGTGATCGTATCTTTGGCCCCCACGGCAACGGCCATGCGGACTTCGTGTTGCTCGCAGCATGCGAGATCGACGGCGAGATCGGCGTTCGCGAGCAGATGGGTCGCCTGCGCGTAACCGTGCGCAATCACGCGCGACATGTTCCAGCGCACCCACTCACGCGCCGATTCATCGGCGTGCGGCGAAAGCATGTTCGCACTGCGCTTTTGCGCGAGACCTTGGGGGCCCAGTTCGGCGAGCATCGCAAGACGCGCGTCGCGCTTCTGGGCACGCACGCTCTCTTGTGCCGCGCCGTAACCGCCTGCGGGCGAAATCAGCAACAGGCCGCTCACGCGGGCCGGATTGGCAGCGGCGAACGCGCCCGCGATGATCGCGCCCAGCGAATGCCCAACGAGCAGGCAGCGTTCGATATCGAGCACGTCGAGCCAGTCTGCGAGCACACGTGCGTAGTCGGCCGCGACCGGCGACGCGGGCGAGACCGGCTTGGACTCGCCGTAACCGGGCGCGTCCCACGCGAGCACGCGCCGCGCGCCGCCAAGCGCTTCGAACTGCTGCACCCACGAAGCCGCGCCGGAGCCGATGCCATGGAGCAGCACGAGCGGCAGCGCCTCTTTGCCGCCCGCCTTCGTTGCGCCACTCGCTTCGCGATAGCTCACGCGCGCCTCGCCCGCTCGCGCGGCGCGCAGCGCAAAGCGCGCGAGCCGCGTTTCGAGCGTGGCGGCTGATGAGGCGGCGCTATTCATCGCTTCGTGCATGGCTTCGGTTCCGTGGTGATGGCTTCGTGGGTTCGTTGCGTGGTGAAGCGCCCTACTTCGCTTCGCGCTTGATCTTCGCGAGCGGCGAATCGGGCGGGTACGTCGGCGTGATGGGCATAGGCGCGCCGAGCATCACGCACATGAGCGCGTCTTCCTCGCCGACGTTGATTTCCGTGCGATACACGCCAGGCGGCACCGAAATCAGATCGCGCTCGCCGAGCACGGCTTCCCACGTCTGGCCGTCCTTCTCGCAGATGACCTTCATCTTGCCGCGCAGCACGAAGAAGATTTCTTCCACGTCGATGTGAATGTGGCTCGGGCCGACGTTGCCGGCCGGAATCACCATCGTCGAGAACGTGAAGCCGCCCGCGGGCACGGTGTTCGAATCTTTCGCGACGCCCGTGCCGCCCGTTCCCACGTAGCGCATCTGGGCCCGGCGGTACTTCGGGTCGTAGTCGGCCTGGAACTTCAGCGCGTCCCAGTCGTAACGGCGCGTTTCATAGCGCGCCACGCGGCTGTTCATCCAGTCTTCAAAGCTCGCATCGGCGGGACGGTCCCACGACTTGCTCGCGATATCGGCATCGGCCATCGTTTTCTCCTTGGTTCTTGCGATCGTTCTTGCGAACGGACTTTGCATACGACGAAATCAGTTCATCACGAAGCCGCCATTCACAGGCAGCAATTGCCCCGTCACGAAGCGCGCGGCATCGGACAGCAGGAACAGCACGGGGCCCGTGACGTCCTCCGGCACCTGGGCGCGCCGCAACGCGCGGCCTTCCAGGTAGTAAGCGTGGCGCTCGGCCGGCACGTACGCCGTGGCCTCCACTTCGGTGAGGCCCGGCGCGATCGCGTTCACGGTGATGCCTTCGGCGCCGAACTCGCGTGCGAGCGAATGCGTCATCGCGATCACGGCGCCCTTGCTCGCCACATACGCGAGCAGTTTTGGCGCACCCCATAGTGCGGTATCCGAAGCGATATTGACGATGGCCCCGCGGCCGGACTGCGCAAGCCAGCGCTGCGCCGCCGTGCACATGAGCCAGGTGCCGCGCACGTTCACGTCCATCACGGCGTCCCAGGTCTGCACGCTGATCTCGCTCGCGAACTTGCCGCCCGAATGGGTGATGGCCGCGTTGTTGATGAGCGCGTCGATGCCACCCATGCGTTGCGCGGCGCCCTCAACGAAGGCTGCAATGCTCTCGGGCTGCGCGAGGTCGAGCGGCGCGAACGCGACTTCGTGACCTTCGGCTCGCAGCGATTTCGCGAGCGCGTCGCCCGCTTCCTGCAAGATGTCGCCGAAGCTGACATGCGCGCCCACCCGTGCGAGCGTCGTGACGAACGCCGCGCCGAGACCCCGCGCGCCGCCCGTGATGATCACGCGCCGGCCCGCGAGCGAGGCTTGCGCCGCCTGTGCCGCCTGCGTGGCCTCATGCATGGCTGTGGCTCTCGGCTTGCGAATTCGCGGCTTGTTGCGTGCGCAACGCTTCCAGATCGGCGAAATGGTGCTGCGCGCGCTGGCGCAGCATACGGCGCACGCGCGTCATGCCCACGTCGTGCTGATAGAGGAATTCGTGATCGCGCGCGTTCGGCGCCATGCTCTCCAGAACATAGCGGTCCTGTTCGAGCACGGCCCAGTGCAGGCCTTCCAGCCGGTTGCGATAGAGGAAGCGCCATGCGTCGCGCTGCCAGCCCTGCACCTTGCGCGTGCGCCAGAAGTACACCTGGCAGTTGTCCTCGTCGACGGGCACTGCGAAGCCGATGATGCCGAAGTTGCCGCCGGGACCGAACTTCTTCTTGTACGGAATCGCCAGACGCATCCACAGGCAGCCCGTTTCGCCGAGCTCGACCCAGTCGAAATTCACATCGCGCTGGCCAATTTTCTCGAACATGAGGCCGGACTCGGTCTTGCGCACGCGCATCTCAGCCTGCTTGTCACCTTCGGCCATCGAGTGCGAAGTCGCGTGCAGATACGCGCCGTGCATGGGGTCCATCACATTGTCGATCGCGTACTGATAATTGCACTTCCAGTTCGACACGCACAGGAAGCTGGCGTATTCCTCGCCCACGAGTTCTTCGGGCAGTTGCAGCGCGGCGGGCTCCTGGTGCGCCTCGTCACCGAACCACAGGAAAACGGCACCCGCGTGCTCCTGCGCCGGATACGACTTCACGCACTTCTGCCCTTCGAGCGGGCACGCCGAGACGGCAGGCACGTTCTGCACGGTGCCGCTACCGTCGACTTCGATGCCGTGATACCAGCAAGCCACGCTATTGCCGAGATTCCATCCGAGAGAAAGGCGCGCGCCACGGTGCGGGCAGCGGTCTTCGAGCGCGTGGACGTTGCCGTCCTGATCGCGCCACAGCACGATCTGCTCGCCAAGACGCGTGATGCCGATGGGCGCGTTGCCCACCTGCCAGCTCGGCACGACGGGATACCAGTAGTTCTTGATGCCGCGATCGAGATACGCGCGAATCGGATCGGCGCCGCTTGCGGCTTCGGGTGTGGAGGTCGTCATTGGGGGGACTCCGTGTTCTGTGTGAGCGGGCGCGCTTACTCGGCGAGCAGGCGGAATTCGGCGGCGAGGCGCTCGGCGTTCCACGCTGCGCCTTCGGGCGTACGGAAGCCAACGCGGTTCAAACCGGCCGCGACTTCTTCGAGCTCTACCGCGCCGGCTTCGAAGACTTTTTCGAGTGCATCACCGAAGTCGTTCTCGTATTGAGTGGGTTCCGCCTTGCGCGTTTGCCACACCATGTTCTCGCACTGGCCCGGCTGTTCGATCACGCCCTTGCCGGCCATGTTGTTCGGTTGCGGCGCAAGCCACGGCTTCAGGTACGGATTGAAGTTCACAGGAGCTTCTTGCATGTCATTCCACCTTGATCTGAATTTCTTCACCGGCTAGACGCACTACGTACTGCTTCAGTGCACGGCCGCCGGGTCCCTTGATGCACTGGCCGGTCTTGATATCGAACACCGCTTCATGCAGCGGGCACTCGACCGTGCCTTCGTCCACGAAGCCCTGCGTCAGTAGCGCATAGGCATGCGGGCAGACGTTTTCGAGCGCATAGACCTCATCGCCCACCTTGTAGATGCCGATCTCGGTGCCTTCGAGCTTGAACTCGAGCGGCGCGTCTTCGCTCAGCTCGCCGGCATGTCCGGCGCAGTGCCATTCCTCAGCCATTTCTCACCTTTCCCGATCAACCGTGTTCCATACACGGAACATTAGTTTATGTATGGTCATTATAGGATCGCGTTGGCGAGGAAAAAATAAGAAATCCGCGCTCCAGGGGAAAACACCGACCATGTCGAAGAAAGGGCCAAGTTCAAGGTTGCCGAGCCTCTCTTTGTGGTGACCTGAGCACCATTAATGCGGGATTTGCGCGCGTGCGCCCCTGACGAAAGAAGCGGCCCACCTGGGGGAATCACCAGCCCAAAAAAGTATTTTGATGTCTCGAGCGAATCACTATACTTTCCATAGGTAGCACGTTTGTCCATATATGGAACACAACAGACAGACGGAATAGCGAGAGCGCGCCAGAAGAAGCGCGCCGCCTTTGAGCCAAGGGATTGGGTCTACCGGTTTATCTGCGTGACAGGTCTTGCAATACGTCAGGAACGCACCGGTCTTTCGTCATACGATCAGGAGTCCAAAGTTGAAGTACTTCATTGCCGCGGGGTTGACGGGCTTGTGCGCCGTCTCCGTCTCGTCTTCATGGGCGCAAAGCAGCGTTACGCTATACGGCAGCCTGGATGCAGGGGTGGCCTACGTCAGCAACGTGGGAGGCCACTCGAAGTGGATGATGGAACAGGGCAACACGCAGCCCGACCGCTGGGGCCTGCGCGGTCAGGAAGATCTGGGTGGCGGGCTGAAGGCCATCTTCCAGCTGGAGAACGGCTTCTACACCAACACCGGTGCGATGGCCAGCGCCGGCACGCTGTTCAACCGCCAGGCCTATGTGGGACTCGCCTCGGATCAGTTCGGCACGCTCACGCTGGGTCACCAGACGCCCTTCTCATTCGACGTGCTCGGTCCGTTCAGCACGGCGTATCTCGCGGCGAGCTGGTACGCGTTCCATCCGGGCAATATCGACCAGCTTGCCGACACGAGCGTCGTGCCATACAACAACTCGGTGAAATACCGCTCGCCGAGCTGGTACGGCTTCACGCTGGGTGCCATGTTCGGCTTCGGCAACAGCACGAACTTCTCGGAAGGCCGCACGATGAGCTATTCGATCAGTTATGCGAATGGTCCGTTCAAGGCCGGCGCGTCGTGGTCCAACGAGCATGACCGCTCGGTGTCGATATCGACGATTGGACTGACTACGTTCCAGGGACAGCCAGCGGCCAGCTATCTCGCCGACAAGGTGGAGAACATGGGCGCGGGCGCCTCGTACACGTTCGGCAAGCTGCTCGTACACGGTTTGTACACGCGCACCAAGCTGCAGTCGAACGGCTATTCGGACACGTTCCAGAGCTACGACGCGGGCGCGAACTACCAGTTCACGACGGCCAATGCGGTAGTGGGAGGCGCAGCCACCTCGACGCTCTCGGGCCGCCGCTGGACGCAGTTCATGATCGGCGACGTGTATTCGCTTTCCAAAAGCACGCAGGTCTACGTGAACGCGCTGTACCAGCGCGCGAACTCCGAAGCCCAGGCCGCGTTCTTCACGGCGGGCGTGTCGAGCGGACGTAATCAGACCATCGTGCTCACCGGCATCCACCACTCGTTCTGATGCCGTGCGCGTGCCGCATCAAGCGAACACGCGCGTCTCGGTGTCGCGCGATCAGCCCGCATGCAGGTCGCGCTGACGTGCCGCGTGCGCCGCGGTGGGGTCTCCCGGCGCGGGGCGATAGTTCAGGCGCGCCGACAAGTCGATGGCCGCCGCGCACACCGCCGCGACGAGCGGCGCGCGTTCGGCCTCGGCGCCGATGTCCGAGCGCGGCACCGTGGCCGTGATCGCGGCCACGATGCGGCCCGACTGATCGCGCACCGGCGCGCTCACCACCGAAATCCCCGTTTCGAACGACGCTTCGCTCAATGCGTAGCC
>NZ_DATJWR010000323.1:0-13084 GCF_035501035.1 Paraburkholderia sp. | reverse complement strand
ACTGGCAGGACGCTGCGACACAGCGCATATCCCGCGAACAGTCGACGCGTGCAAGCAAACGGGCCGCTCATGCTAGACCTCCCGCAGTGAGCCGGGTCCATGCCGGACATGCGGCCGCCGCCTTCGAGGCGCGCGTTGCACATGGAACGAACCATCGATCGGGCTACCGCCATTCTATTCATGACTTATTCCTCCGCATGACCACGATGCCCGTGCCGCTCATGCAAACCCGTCATGGCGCGCTCGACTGTCGCGATCAGGCGCTGCGTATCCCGGTTGAATCTCCGGCCTTCTGCTGCTCGTGCGTCGGCTTGCGGCGCCAATGCGCCTGCACCGGCTGCCGGTCCGCGGACCCCGCTTCTCGTGCTCGGGTTCTGCGGAATCGTCCTCCCTCATCCCGTTATTTCGTTATACAAATTAATTCTTCAGTTCGCCACGGTGAGTGCTGCACCGGCTCCGCAAGAAGATTTCGATTCCCTCGATCTCGTCGTTCAAGTCAGCCGGTCACACAGCCGGCACCAGCAACCGCGCCGACGTTCGCACCCGTTTCCCGATCGTTCAGCGCCAAGGGGGCTCGAACGCGCGAACAGGGTTGAACAAGACGCCGCCCCCACTTGCCAGCCAACGGTGAAATAGGGGCCACATGAGCATCACGACCGCTTTCGGTCAAGTGTCGTCGCCGCGCCGGGAATGCACAATGAGACTTTGGTCCCATATTCATGCGCGCACACCTCGACCGGGATCTCATGGGCCGGACGTCTTGCCGAGCGCCGCCTGCACCATACTGAACAGGACCGAATCGTCGAAGGGCTTGCACAGATACCCGACTGCCGACGACGTGAGCGCCTTCTGGCGCGTGTCTTCGTCGTCGTGAGCGGTGACGAAGATCACGGGGATGCCGCTGCCGTCCAGGCGCTCGAGCACGTCGAGGCCATTCATTCCCGGCATCTGGATGTCGAGGATCACGCAGTCCGGCCGCCGCCCTTGCTGCGATGCCAGCGTGTCGAGGAACGCCTCGCCGCTCAGGTACGTGTCCGCGTCGATTCCAAAGGAACGCAGCAGACGCTTGATCGCCCGACCGACCGATTCGTCGTCGTCGACAACCGCTACGTATGCATTTCGCTTGGCCATGAGAAAGTCTCGACGCGGCGGCCGGTCCAATGGCCGCCATCCTCCGGACTCGGCCTTTCTGGCCCGAATCGAGGCGGCTACGGAACCTGGGTCCAGTCAGATCGCGCGCAATGCTGGTGCATGGTGTCGACTGCGCTTGCAAGCTTTCAGCGGAATACGAAGCCGCATGGTCGCCATGATTACTTGCGCTCAAGTGTTGTCGCGGCCAGGACAAAGCACAATGAGACCTTGGTCCCATACTCACGCATGCGCCAATCGGCGCTTCAGGCAGCGAGCGCGATGCCGAACACAATCGATGCCGCCCTGAACGTGACCGGACTTTCCAGGCATTTGCGGCAGACACCATGGCGCTGCCGGCGCAATCTTCATACGTGTGCTAACGCCCTTCGCGCAGCTGATGCCCCACCAACGGCGACGCAGCCATCGAACTCGTGACGCACTCCAGTAAATTGTGCGGCGCGTGCACTCGCCTCGTGCGGCCGCGCACGAACACCACAGAACGGCTGCGGCCCACATATAGGACCAAGGTCCACTATCGAATTTGCTTTGGATTCCGTACGCTTTGCTCGTAGTTGCGCTTGCTCGAGCGTTTCTCAAAGCATCATTCAGCCAACGGGCGACGGTTGGTGTTCGCGATACTCGCCTGCCTCATCCTCGCCCGCCGCTGTCGATGACGAACCGGGAGTCGACCATGAACAGTCGCGTGCTATGGGCTTTGACGGCATCGGCGACGTTGCTCGCCAACACCGCATACGCCCAGCAATACCCAATGCTGGACGCCGTCGCGAACCGGCTCGTGCAGAAGTACCAGAATTCGAGCTGCGAGCAGCTATGGCAGGAACGCGCGCAGAAGCAGGGGCGCCCCAGGCCTCAGGCCGAGGAAAACGCGATACAGGTGATGCATAACGACCCGCAGGTGCGCGCTGCGTTCATCGACCGGGTGGCCGCACCGATCGCAAACAAGATGTTCGAGTGCGGGATGATCCCCTGAGCGTCGCCTGCCCAGTGGTCGCGCCTGGCCCGCTCAAGGAGGCTGCGATGACATGCCGGAAATTCGTGTCGTATGTGATGTTTGCCATGCTGGGCGTCTGCGTTGCAGCAAGCGCCGGCACGACGCAGACAAACGCGGCCCGGAACGCTTCACGGTCCCAGCAAGCCAGCGCGCCCGATTTCCAGCCCGGGCTGGACCCGCGCGCACTCGACATCTTGAAGGCCGCGAGCGCTCGCCTTGCTGCTGCGAAGACGATGACGTTCACAGCCATCGTGTCCTACGAAAATCCGAGCCGTCTTGGGCCACCCCTCATTTACTCGACCAAATCGGAAGTGACGATGCAGCGGCCCGACAAGCTGCGCGTGATCACGCTCGGCGACGGGCCGCGCTCGGAGTTCTATTACGACGGCAAGACGATGACCGCGTTCGCGCCGGCAGAGAAGCTGTTCTCCGTGGCTGACGCGCCGCCCACGATCGATGCCGCGCTTCAGAAGGCGTACGACTTGAGCGAGATTTATTTTCCGTTCACAGACGTGATCGTCGCGGATCCGTACAAGGACATCGCCGACCAGTTGAAGATCGCGTTCTATATCGGCCAGTCGAATGTGGTCGGCGACACGACGACGGACATGATCGCATACGTTACAGGCGACGTATTCGTGCAGGCCTGGATTGGCACGGAAGACAAGCTGCCGCGCCGAATCTATGCGGTCTACCTGAACGATCCCGCCCGCCTGCGCCATGTGCTGGCGCTGTCGAACTGGACACTGGATTCGCCCGTGGCCGCCGATGCGTTCCAGCCGGCCAATCTGGCCGGCGCGGCGCGCATTGCGTTCGAGCGCCCCGATGCGTACAACGCGCGCGATCTTGTTCCGCCACCGAATGTTGCACATTCGGCCCCCCACTGACGAGGCACATCGTGAAGACAGCTGTTGTGCGGGTTGTCGGCATCCTGATCCCGGCGCTAGGCTCGGGACTCGCCGGCGCGTGGGAGCATGCGGGAGGCTGGTCGCGTGCGGACGCAGGTGGCGAGATGGGCGCGCGCACGGCGCAAACGGCGCCGATGACCCGCAGCGGCGCATATGGCGGCAGCGCAACGCACACGCCTGGACAGGGCACCACCGCCACCAATCGCTATGGCGACACCGCTACCCACACACAGGGATCGGGGCAAACGAGCTACAGCAACCCATATGGCGGCAGCGCGACGCATACGTATGGCCAGGGCACCACGGCTTCGAACCGCTACGGCGACACGGCGAGCCACACGGCGGGTTCCGGCCAGACCACCTACTCGAATTCGGCCGGCGGCACCGCGACCCATACCTACGGTCAGGGCACGACCGTCAACGCAGCCAACGGCGGCACAGCCACGCACGCGACGGGCTCCGGCTATACGACCTACACGAATGCGTCGGGGGCCACCTCGTACCACAGCAACTACTACGGCGCCACTTATGCGGCCTACCATCCGCCGACCACGGTCAACGTCTACGGCTCCGGCTGCTACAACTGCGGCGGCTGGTCCACTGCGGGCGCCGCAGCCGCGGGCGTAGCGGTCGGCGCCGCCGCCGGGGCCGCGATCGCTTCGGCCAACACGCAGGCAGCCGCTGCGAATGCCTACAACTCGGGCTACCAGGGGGGCGCCGCCACGGCGGCGCCGCCCGTGCCTCCCCCAAGCGCGAGCTACGCAATGGGTGCGATCTACGCGACGCTGCCTGCCGGCTGCAGTACGCCAGCAGTACAAGGCGGCACCTACTACCTGTGCGGGAATACCTGGTTCAAGCCGTCCTACGGTGCGAACGGCGTCTATTACCGCGTGGTGCCGACGCCTTGAGACGACGCCTGAACCCGGCACGCGCCGAGGACGCCTGCCGCGAGACAAACGCGCCCCGACTGGGCCGGTTACGCGCTCGCGCAGCCTGCAACGCACGGAACGACGAACACAATGAAATCCATGGTGTTGGCGCTCCCGGACGGAGAACCGAACGATGCATCATCTGGGCGTTTCGTTGATCGTATTTGCCTGTGTCTTTTGCAGCGCCGTGCTGGGCATGTATTTGCACGGCCGGCTGCCGGACCACCATCTCAACGACGAGTCGATGGGTGTCGTCAAGCTCACGATCGGCCTCATCGCCACGTTGGCCGCGCTCGTGCTGGGCCTGCTGATTTCCTCGGCGAAGAGTTCGTTCGACACGGTCAACGGCGAGGTGACACGCGACGCCGCCAACGTCATCCTGCTCGATCGCATACTAGCCCAATACGGCCCGCAAACGGACGACTTGCGCGTACTGCTGAAGCAAAGCGTCGCACGGGGCGTACAGATCATCTCGTCAAACGACCGGGCGCAGATCGCCAGCCTGCATACACTCGACGCCTACAAACGCGGTGAAACCTTCCAGCGCAAATTGCAGGAGCTCACCCCGCAGAACGACATGCAGCGGCGGTTGCAAGCACGCGCAGCCGAGATGGCCGACGAGATCTTCGCTTTGCGCGAACTCGGGCTGCTTCAAGCGACCGGCACCACGCCGATACCGCTTCTCGTGACCCTCGTGCTCTGGTTGTGCATCATCTTCTGCGCGTTTGGCCTGTTCACGTTCCCCAATGCGACGGTGACTATCGCGCTGTTCCTGGGTGCACTCTCGACGTCGATCGCGATCTACATGATCCTCGAAATGAACACGCCACTTGACGGCCTGGTGAGGGTTTCCCTTGGCCCGATGCGAGAGGCGCTCACGGTGCTCGGGCAATAACCGCGGTCACCCGCAATCGAGGTGCGCGGGCGTGCTGCCCTCACCGCGCACAGGCTCAATGAACCGCTCGGGCTTCGAACCGCTGGCGTGGCGTATGCGCCGTACCAATAGCATCAAGGAGACTTCGATGCGCTTCCGACCGAATACAGGCGTTTGCGTCGCGCGCTGCCTGACGCTCTTCGTTACGATTGCGTCGCTGTCGGGCGCGTGGGTGCGCGAGTGCCGCGCGCAGGAACCGGCATCCCCGGCGAGCGAGCAAGCCGTGCCGAGCGGCGCCTCAGTCGATACGGAAAGCGGCACCATCACCCTGATCGACAAGAAGAACGCGATCATCGTCGTGGCCGTGCCGCTCCACGACGACCTGAGCTTCGATGCGAAAGCGCACCGCGAAGTGCTCGACTCCATCAAGGTTGGCGACAAGCTCACGGCAAGCTATCTGGAGCCGTACGTCACCGAACTGTCGCCCGCCAACGGCGCGGCGCTCACACACCTGGCACACACCGTGAAGGTGACGCAGTATTCGCCGGGCGCCAACGAGGAAGGCTTCCACGCGCTGCGGGTTTTCAGCGGCGTGGCGGAGGTCACCGGCGTCGACCGCAAGCTCAATCTCCTTACCTTCGAAGACAAGTCCGGCACCGCCCATTCCGTTCGGGTCAGTCGCCCCGATCTCCTGAAGGTGATGCAGTCGCTGGCGCGACACAGCCGCGTGCGCATCGCGTACGAATCCGAGACGACGGTCGTCATCTCTCGTTAGAACCAGGACCGGGAATAAAAAACGAAATGGAATTTTCGGACATAAGCCGATTGCACGCCGATGCGATCGGCCAGCCCCGGTTCATAAGCATAGCGAACTAACAAGAAGGATGCCGGACGCAAGACAATCTGTTCCGGAATTACCGCAATTGCGGCAACAGCGCTGCTCGCTGCCGGATGTGCGAGTAACAACACGCCGTCGCAAACGGAGCTCCGGCTTTCTGGGCGACTACTCCAATCTTCAGCAGACCCAGGATGCCAACGGGGAAACGTTCCTTCGACACGTCAATCCCAGACTCACCCCCCGCGAATTACAACGCGTTCATTGTCGAACCGATCGTGACGTATCCGAGAGCCGAGCCGACGGATCAGCTTAGTCAGGCAACGATCGATCAGAGACGCAGCTACGGCACCACGTGCCTGAGGCAGGCGATTGCATCAAGAGCGAAGGTCGTGAATGCACCCGGCCCGGGCGTGGTCAAGCTGCAGGTGGCCATAACCGGGGTGGCCAGTACTGCTGAGGGGCTCAAGCCGTATCAGGTCGTCCCGATGGCGTTCGTTGCGACGATGGCGGTCGATACGGTGGCAGGCGCGCCGCAGCAGGCGAAACTGCTCGTGGAGGCAATGGCTACGGACAGCGTTTCCGGGGAGGTCTTGTCAAAGGTCGTGCGCACGCATACAGGCGAGCGTTTGCAGCGGGTTGCATCGAACATGCCCGTGATTACGTTTGAGTCGGTCAAACCGATCATGGACGACTGGTGCGACTCCGTTTCCAAATCGATATCGCAATACGTGAGGCCCCGGTAGAAAGACTTGATGCTGAACTGAGGGCGCATTGGCCAGCTTTGGAAAGGAACGCGGCCACTCCGGCGCAGTGCGTGCGGGCGTTGGCGAATGCGTGCCCATGCGCACCCTGCGGTTCGCGCCGCTGCCGGCGCGGCGGCGGCGCGAACCGTGCAGCCGTGCGAGGGGGCGCCGCTGTCGTTCGGCAGATAACGGACGCGGCCCGCCGAGGCTCAGAAGCCGTGCTTCGCGCTGATGGCCGCACCGGTGTCGTGCGTGTGCGTCAACGGAAGGTGAGCGTCGGCCGAAAAGTCCCAATCGCCCATGGTGACGAGAGGAGGCGTCTGCGGATGGAGGGCCTGATACGGCACCCCTGCGCTATCCACTTGCGCTCCCGGCGTTCGCGGGCCGTTGGGCGCACCCTCGCGTGGGTCGTCGTCGCCCTGCAGGACGCCAGGCGTCATGCCCGTGGTGCTCGCCAGATGAGCGCCGTACTCCATTTCAAACGGCGACTGGTACTTGTACCGCTTCGAGACTGAGGGCAAGGCATCTGGCGGCGGGGGTGGGGGTGGCTCTGGAGCCGCGCTAACCACGCGGCTCTGGACATGACTTACACGACTCTGGGCGTGAGTCTGCACGTGCTTCTCTACGTGAGTCTGCACGTGACTCTCTACGTGCTTCCGGGCAGGCTTCGCCTTCGCGGGCTCGCCTGCTGCGGCGGTCGCGAGCGCCAGGAGAAGAACACCGAGTAGGCATCCCCCGAACGGATGTTTCATGGAACGTGAATCTGCAATTGGATACCCGGTAACGCATCGTGCGGCGCACTACAGCCGCACCTGGAGGGAGTCTAGATCAATGACAGGTATGACCAATCGGGATATTCCCTCGTCTTTTCCGGCTCCGCTTCCAAAACGCATTGGCGCCTTTGAAAACGCAATGGCGCCTTTGCGACTTTCAGCTTTCGCGTAATTTCCGCCGCAATCCCGGCGGCCGCACGGCTAGACCGCGGCGGAAAAAGCGATCCCCAATTCCCGCTGACCTGACGGTGCACACACCACCCGATTTCATGACGTCTTTTTCGCAGGTAAAGGCTGATCGAGACCCGGCTCGGCAGGCGTGGGCACAGCATCGCCAAGCGGTCGGGAAATCTCGCCCGAAGGCGCTTTCGCTGAGTCGTCCGGCCGCTCCCCCGGTTTCTCCGATGGCGCTTCGTGATGCGTCTTCGGTGGCAGCGGCTGGTCGAGGCCCGGTTCGGTGGGTATCGGCAACGCGTCCCCAATTGGCCTCGGGTGGTCGCCATGACGCGGGTCCGCCGTGTCGTCGGGCGGTTCGCGGTTCTCGGGCTGGTCGTTCATCACGTGGATCTCCCTTGGTAATTCGGATGATCCAACTACGCGCACGGAACGTGCCAACCCCTCGGCCGCGAGTCTAGCGGCCGCTGCCGCAAGCGGAGATTGCCGTCTCCGAAACGCCCACCGCCCGCGCCGCATCGACGATCTGGGCCCAGCTCGTCGCATCCACCGGAATGCCGTGCTCCCCGCGCGTGCGCCGCGTCGCGATCTCGCGTTCACCGGGCAGCAGCACCTCGTCGACGCCCGGCTCGCGGCGCGTCGCCTTCATCCACTCGACGAACGCTTGCGCCTCGCTCTCTTGCGATGGCGCGTCAAACGCAGCCGGATCGACGATCACCGACATCATGCAATTGACGATCGCATGACTCGTGACGATGGTTTGCGCGTGCGTCGTGAAGCCGCCCGTGAGTGCGCCCGCAAGTATCTCGCACATCGCCGCGAGCCCCGAGCCCTTGTGGCCCGCAATCGCGCCGCCAAAGGCACGCAGCGCGCCGTGCTGAGCGCCGTCGAACAGCGCGCCGGGGTCGCGCGTCGGCCGCCCTTCGTGATCGATCAAGGCGCCTTCGGGCACTTCCACGCCTTTGTTGTATGCGACGCGCACTTTGCCTGCGGCAATGGCGCTCGTCGCGAAGTCGAGCACGAGGGGGAAGCGTCCCGCGCGCGGAAACGCCGCGCAAAACGGGTTGGTGCCGAAGCGCCTGTCGATGCCGCCGAACGGCGCGACGAGCGGATCGCCTGCCACGTTGACGAAGTGGAACGAAACGAGCCCGGCGCGTGCGCACTGTTCGGCCCAGTGCCCGATGCGACCAATATGATGGGCATTGCGCAGCCCGAGCGCGCAAACGCCGAGCGATTTCGCGCGTTCAATGCCACGTTCCATCGCCTCGAACGCCACGACCTGCCCGAAACCACGATCGCCTTCGATCGTCAGCACCGCACCCGCATCGCGAACAACCCGCGCATGCGCGTTCAGCTTGAGCTCGCCTTCGCGGCACGACAGTACGTAGCGCGGAATCATGCCCACGCCGTGCGAGTCGTGCCCGGCGAGATTGGCCGCGACGAGGTGATCGGCCACGAGCGTGGCCTCGCGCGCCTCGGCTCCGGCAGCGCGCCAGATGGCGACGACGAATGCGTGCAGCACGTGCGAATCGATGAGGACTTCTGAACCCGGCGATGCGTTGGCTTTCGACATGTTCCGAACCTTGTGCGTGACATTGAAGGCAAGAGATACGCGCGGCGGCGCGCTCAGGTGCGTGGCGCGTAGGCCGATTCATCCATATCGGCCGAATCGGCGCGCGCTCTGAGCGGCTCGACTCGTCCGACTACCACGAGATAGCTCACCGCGCCGAGCACGCAAAAGCCGCCGGCAACGACGAGCGGAATCGTGAACGAGCCGCGCGTAAGTTGAAGCATCACACCGGTGAAGGTAGTGAGCGCGATACCTGCGAGATTCGAGGCGAAATTCTGGATGCCCGCGAGCGAGGCGACGTGTCCCGGGGTGGGCGCAACATCGGCCGGCAGCGACCAGATACTGGCAGCCGCGGCAGCGAGGCTCCCGTAAGCGATCGCGAAAAGCACGAGCATCAAGTAGGTATCCTGAACAACGCTAGTCAGCGTGATCACCGACGAAAGCAGCATGCCGCCGACGATGCACGTCTTGCGCGCGGCAGTGAGGCTCCAGCCCCGGCGCACGAGCGCATCGGAAAGCCACCCGCCAAGCCAGCCGCCCGGAATCGAGGCGATCGCCGGCAATGTGCCGAGCGTGCCGAGTGATTTGAGCGAGAAACCGCGCGCCTCGACGAGATAGCTCGGAAACCACGTAATGAAGAAGTAAATGACGAAGTTCAGGCAGAAGAAGCCGAGCATCATGCCCCACACGGTGCGGTAGCGAAAAAGCGTGCTCCAGCGTATCGTGCTCGCGGCACGAGCGGCGCTGCGCGGCTGCTCGAGCGCGGCCCGCGCGGCCGGTTCGCGATAGATCACGAGCCAGCCGACGATCCACACCAGTCCGAGCACGCCGGTAATCACGAAGGAAGCCTTCCAGCCCCAGGCGGCCATGATTGCTGCGACGAGCGGCAGCGACACGGCCGAGCCCACGCGCGAGCCGCTGTCGAAGATGCTCGTGGCGAGCGCACGTTCATCGCGCGCGAACCACTGGCTGACCAGCTTTGCGCACGACGGATACGCCCCCGCCTCACCCACGCCGAGCATCAGGCGGCAGCCGAACATCGCCGCGAAGCCGCCTGCGGCCGCGGTGGCCGCGGTGAATACCGACCACCAGCCTACGGCGAGCGGCAGTGCGATACGCGCGCCGGCGCGATCGACGAACCAGCCGAATGGCAACTGCATCACGGCGTAGGTCCAGAAGAAGCCGCTCAGCAGCAGGCCCATGGCGGCAGGACCGATGGACAGGTCCTTCATGATATGGGGTGCCGCGACCGCCAGATTCGCTCGGTCGATGTAGTTCACTGCAATGGCAAGAAAGCAGAAGAAAACGACCAGCCAGCGCGATTTTTCCTTCATGAAAAGGACTCCTTCTGAGTTTGACGACGTTTCGTCACCTATCCTGCTGCTCTACATGACGGCTCCCAGGTGCCACGGCACGAATTCGTTCTGGCCGTACCCGTGCCGTTCGCTCTTCGTGCGCTGCCCGGAGGCAGTCGCGAGCATCAACTCGAATATCGCGGCGCCCGCCTCGTCCACGCTTTGCTCGCCGTCCAGAATGCGTCCGCAATTCAGGTCGATGTCCTCTTCCTGGCGGCGCCACAACGCACTGTTCGTGCCGAGCTTCAACGACGGCGACGGCGCGCAACCGTACGCGGAGCCGCGGCCCGTCGTGAAGCAAATCAGATTGGCGCCGCCTGCCACCTGGCCGGTGGCGGACACCGGGTCGTACCCGGGCGTATCCATGAACACGAGCCCCTGCGCACGCACGGGCTGTGCGTATTCGTACGTCTCGACGAGCCGCGTGGTACCACCTTTTGCGACTGCGCCGAGCGACTTCTCGAGAATCGTAGTCAGGCCACCCGCCTTGTTGCCGGCCGACGGGTTGTTGTTCATGCTGGCGTCCATGCGCGCGCAGTACGCCTCCCACCAACGGATGCGCGCCACCAGCTTTTCGCCCACTTCGCGCGACGCCGCGCGCCGCGTCAGCAGATGTTCGGCGCCATAGATCTCGGGCGTTTCGGAGAGAATTGCCGTACCGCCGTGCGCCACCAGCCTGTCCACAGCCGCACCGAGCGCAGGATTCGCGGAAATGCCGGAGTAGCCGTCCGAGCCCCCGCACTGCAGGCCGACCATCAGGTGACGCGCTTCGACGCTCTCGCGCGTCACGCGATTCGCCTCGGCCAGCAGCGCGCGCACTTGTTCGATACCGGCTGCGACCGTGCGAGCGGTGCCGCCGGTTTGCTGGATCGTCATCGTTACGAGGCGCGCGCCGCGTTCGAGATGCTCGGCCTCCACGAGGCCATCGATCTGGTTCGTCTCGCAGCCCAGCCCAACGATCAGCACTGCATAGAAGTTCGGATGCCGCGCATAGCCCGCCAGCGTGCGCCGCAATACCGTAATCGGCTCGCCCTCGGCCGCGAGCGCACATCCCTCGCCGTGCGTGAGAGCGACCACGCCGTCCACGTTGGGGAACGCTTCCAACGCCTGCGGGTTGATGTCACGGCGAAAGTGGTCGGCGATCGCACGCGCGACAGTGGCCGAGCAGTTGACCGAGGTGAGGATGCCAATGTAGTTGCGTGTCGCGACACGGCCGTCTGCACGACGGATGCCGAGAAACGTGGCCGGCAGCGCGGCGGCTGGCGTTTCGTGTGCGTCCACGCCGAACGCGTAGTCGCGTTCGAAATCCCCCATCGAGAGATTGTGCGTATGCACATGTTCGCCACGGCGGATCGGGCGGCTCGCGAAGCCGATGATCTGCCCATAGCGGCGCACCGGTTCGCCCTGCGCGACGTCGCGCAGCGCTGCCTTGTGTCCAGCCGGAATCAAGCCTGCAACCGCATGTTCGCCATCCAGCGGCGAGCCGGGCAGCAGCTGCTCACGTGCAATGGCGACGTCGTCGCGCCTATCGAGCAGAATCAACGCACCGGAAAGCGCCGAAGGCGCAGCCGGATCAAGTGGTCTCATTGCTGGTCTCCATGGGCAACGCCGCGCACGCCAACATAAAGCGAATAGAGCGACGTGCTGGCTGCGATGAAAAGGCGGTTGCGCTTCGGGCCGCCAAACACGAGATTCGCCACCGTCTCCGGCACGACGATCTTGCCGAGGCACGTTCCGTCCGGCGCGTAACAGTGAATCCCGTCGCCCGCGCTCGTCCAGACGTTGCCGTGTTCGTCCACGCGCATGCCGTCGGGCACGCCGGGCGAAATTTCCGCGAATACGCGAGGGTTGTGCAGCTTGCCGTGCGCGTCCACGTCGAACACGCGGATGTGATGCGGGCCGTTCTCCACATGCGAAGCGCCGGAATCGGCCACGTAGAGGCGCGATTCGTCCGGCGAGAACGCAAGGCCGTTGGGCTTCGTGAAATCGTCGGCCACGCGTTGCACCGCGCCCGTTTCCGGCGCGACGCGATAAACGTGGCACGCGCCGATCTCGCTCGTCGCGCGGTAACCCTCGTAGTCGCCGAGAATGCCGTAGTCGGGGTCCGTGAACCAGATCGAGCCGTCCGAATGCACGACGACATCGTTGGGCGAATTCAGGCGCCGCCCTTCGTAGCGCTCGGCAATGACGGTGATGCGCCCGTCGTGCTCCGTGCGCGTGACGCGGCGCGTGCCGTGCTCGCACGTTACGAGACGGCACTCGCGATCGAGCGTGTTGCCATTGCTGAAGTTCGAATTCGCGCGGAACACCCCTGTGCCGATGCCGGGCACCCAACGCATCATCCGGTTGTTTGGGATGTCGCTCCAGACGAGAAAATCGGCCGCCGGAAACCACACCGGACCTTCGGCCCACATGCAGCCACCCGCGAGCTTCTCGAACTGCGCGTTCGGTTGCAGCAGCATGCGAAAGCGTGCATCGTGGATTTCGTATTCGTGCGGGTTCATCGTTTTGCGCTCATACCCCTCATGTTCAGGTCACGGCGTTGCCGTTGGCCGTTCGCCTGGTGTTTGCCTGGTGTTGTACGGCGCGTCCACCTGCAATCTTCGCGAGATTAATCAGGACGCCCTATGCTCTCTTCTAGCCGAACGAGTAAGCAATACGAAATGATTAGAAGGAAGGACTAGATGTGCAGCGCACCAATCAGCGCCTGAGTAGCGCTCGAACAGCGCCTGAACTCAGCCGTTGCCGGCATGGCTGGCTGAAAGCGAGGCCCCGGC
>NZ_DATJWR010000322.1:0-9417 GCF_035501035.1 Paraburkholderia sp. | reverse complement strand
TCGCGATGGAGCACGTTGGTGCCCGCGCCCGTGCCCGCCGTCGCCACCGAATGCAGCAGGCTGTTCATCACGTAGGCGTTGCGCGGCGTGAGCGTCTGCGGCGCGTTGCGGCCCGCCACGAGCGGCTGCGCGCGCAGGATCGGCTGGCCGTGCACGTCGTCGACTTCGGCGATCAGATACGGGTTGATGCGATAGCCGCCGTTCGCGAACACGCTGTATGCGCCCGCCGACTGCAGGGGCGTGACGAGGCCCGCGCCGAGCGCCATCGGCAGATACGGCGGGGTCTTGTCCGCATCGAAGCCAAAGCGCTGCGTCACGTAGTCCTGCGCGTACTTCGTGCCGATGTACGAGAGGATGCGGATCGACACGAGGTTCTTCGACTTCTGCAGCGCGAGGCGCATCGGCATCGGGCCGTCCGGCTGATCGTCGTCCTTCGGCTCCCAGGCGTCGCCGCCCGGCGTGCTCGGCGGGAAGTACAGCGGCGCGTCGTTGATGATCGTCGCGGGGCCGAGGCCCTTCTCGAGCGAAGCCGAATAGATGAACGGCTTGAAGCTCGAACCCGGCTGGCGCCACGCCTGCGTGATGTGGTTGAACTTGTTCTGGTTGAAGTCGAAACCGCCGATCAGCGCGCGAATCGCGCCGTCCTGCGGTGTGAGCGAGACGAGCGCACCTTGCACCTGCGGCAACTGCGTGATTTGCCAGTTGCCCTTCTCGTCGGCCATCAGACGCACGATCGAGCCCGGGCGAATGCGCTGCGCCTGCGAGGCGCGCGGCGAGAGCGCGCCCGCCGCGAAGCGCAGGCCGTCGCCCGTCACCGTGACAGCGGTGCCGTCGAGCAGTTGCGCCGTGACGGTTTTCGGGTTCGCTTCGGTGACGACGGCCGAGACGAGGTCGCCGTTGTCCGGGTGATCGGTGAGCGCATCCTCGATGGCCTGGTCGCGGTCGTCGCCGTCGGCCGGCAACTGCACGAAGCCTTCTGGTCCGCGATAGCCGTGGCGGCGCTCGTAGTCCATCACGCCCTTGCGCACGGCGGCGTACGCGGCGTTCTGATCTGCCGAATCGATGGTCGTCGTCACAGTGAGGCCGCGCGTGTAGGTCTCGTCCTTGTATTGCGCGTACATCATCTGGCGCACCATTTCCGCGACGTATTCGGCATGCACGCTGTACTCGTTGCCGGCCGTCTTCGTCTGCAGCGGTTCCTTGATCGCTTCGTCGTACTGCGCCTGGGTGATGTAGCCGAGGTCGAGCATGCGCTTGAGGATGTACTCCTGGCGAATCTTCGCGCGATGCGGATTGACGATCGGGTTATACGCCGACGGCGCCTTCGGCAAGCCCGCGAGCATCGCGGCCTGCGCAAGCGTGATGTCCTGCAGGTTCTTGCCGAAGTACACGCGCGCGGCGGCCGAAAAGCCGTAGGCGCGCTGACCCAGATAGATCTGGTTCATGTACAGCTCGAGAATCTGGTCCTTCGTGAGCGCGCGCTCGATCTTGTAGGCGAGCAGCATCTCGTAGATCTTGCGCGTATAGGTCTTTTCGCTCGAGAGGAAGAAGTTGCGCGCGACCTGCATCGTGATCGTGCTCGCGCCCTGCGAGGCGCCGCCGTGCATGAGGTCGGCCATGCCCGCACGCAGGATGCCGACGAAGTCGACGCCGCCGTGCTCGTAGAAGCGATAGTCCTCGATCGCGAGCACCGCCTTCTTCTGGATGTCCGGGATGTCCTGGAAGCGCACGAGCTGCCGGCGCTCTTCGCCGAACTCGCCGATCAGCACGTGATCGGCGGTATAGATGCGCAGCGGCACCTTCGGTTGATAGTTCGTGAGCGCGTCGAGCGAAGGCAACTGCGGCTCCATCACGACGAGCGCGTAGCCGACGATCAGCGCGCCGACCACGCAGAGCGTTGCGATCAGCCCGAAAAAGCCCAGCGCGATCGAGGCGCCGATCGAGCGCCGCCGCGGAGCTCCTCGCCCCGGGCGTTCATCGCGCGGCGGCTCCGGGCCGCGAGGCGGCTGGCGTCCATTGCTGAAGGAAGGTTCCCGATCGTCGCTCGGGTAATGCGGTGAAGGCGGTCGTTTGATGATAGGCATGACTGGAATGATGGGCACGTCTCGCGCGCGCGGATCTCGACCACGGCGTCATGGCGCCAATGCGGCATACGACGTCGCCGGCACAAGCCCGGCGACGCGGCGCGACCGGCAACGCCCCCGTCCGGCCGCACGGCGCGCACTTCGGCACGCCAGACGCGAAAACACGCCCGTTCAGGCGACATTCGCGAAATGTAACAGCGCATTCTAAAGAAATCGCAGGCAGCGGGTCGCGCTTTTTTTGTAAGAGTTTCCTGGACAAACCTTCGTGCCCGATTTTTTACTGCTGCTGGAGGCAGCTTGCGCGAGGCGCGGCTTTATGCGCGAAAAGTTTCGTAACCGGCCGACCGTGTTGCTGGGAAATTACATGATCGAGCAGTTGTGCGCATATTCTTGCGAGCCGTGTCGCTCCGGCGCGGACGCCTTCTGATTGCGCATCGGCGCACGCGTCTTATGATGAATGATCTGCTGCACGCCCCTGCCCGCGCCCGGATAAAAGCCGAAACGGACCTTTCAACAAGCTGTTGCGCAGGCAGGAACCGACGTCATACGAAGCCGAACCAACGGCCCGCCGACCATGAACAAGCCCAGCGAACGCATCGTCGTCTTCGTCACGCCCGCGCAAAAGCGTGCGATCTCCGCCACCGCGGACGAGCTCGGCATCAGCATCAGCGAGCTGATGCGCCGCGCGGTGATCGCGTTCAGCGCGACCAGCGATCAGGTCAAGGCTGCAAGCATCGTCGACCGTCTGAGCGCGCCGCGCCAGCCCGACGCGCTCGCGCAGGTGCTACGGAAGGCCGCGAAGCCGCTGCGTACGAGCCGGGCAGGCGCGATCCGGCCGCTCGCCGCGGGTGCGACGGCAACCGACGGGGCGGCCGCCGAAATGAACGGAACGATGCCGGCCACGCAGACGGACGATGCGAGGACGCATGACGAAACGGAGCCCGCCATGCGCGACCACGCGCACACGCACGAGGAAAGCTCGCACGCGCCGGCCGCCGCCCTAAAAGCCGAACAGCACGCCGACGAACCCGCTATCAACCATGCCGCGCGCGAAATAGCGCAGGCCGTCATGCGCCTGAATGCCGAGGCCGCCGCTGCGCAAAGCGGTGCTCTCGAAGCCGCCGCCGCGCAAACTCACGACGTCGAGCCGCTGCAGCCCGTGAGCACCGCACCCTTCGCACGTTCGCGGCGCGATGCGGGCGACCTGCGCGGCGACGCACATGGTGGCGACGCCGCCCCCGAAGGCGGCAAGTTCGCCTGACGCCCGCTGCGCCCCGCATACCGCAACGCGCCCGGCAGGCTTGCGATCATCACCCCGCACTTGCGGTGATCGCCTGAAAACCTCGTCGCAGGGAGCCCGGCGCGGCCATCCTTTAAGTCCCTTTTAAGAAGCCTCGTGGTGTAATATCCGCGAGCGATGGCGGCCCCCGCCGGAAGCGGCGCTTCGAGCCGCGCGGCGTCGCCCATCGCGAATCACGCGCGAATTCGCGATTGCGCTATTGCAATTGCCACACTCGCCCCGATTTGCGCGCAGCATGCGCGGTGTGCACAAAGCGGCGTAAGCTGGCAGATGGATCGCCGGTTATCAGCCTCGGTTACCAGCCTGATTGCCAGCCGGTGCGAGTCGGGCAGTTGCCCACGCCAGCCAACGCTGCGAGCAACGCCGCAAGGCGCAAACTGCATGCACGCACCTCGGCCCAGCATGGCCGATCTCATTTCACTGGAGGAATTCATGTCGCTTTTCGACTCCATCTCCCGCACGGTCAAGGGCCTGCTCAACGACGCGGCCGACTCCGTACAGGATCCGTCGCGCGACGCGCGCCAGATCGTGCGTGAGCTCGACGACAGCATTGCCCGCGCCGAGAACTCGCTCGTCGAGATCCAGGCGCAGGTCGCGACGCAGCAAAGCAAGCGCGACGTGGCCGCCGACAAGGCGAAGAAGTACGAGGACGGCGCGAAGCGTGCGCTGCAATCGGGCGACGAGGCGCTCGCGCGCGAAGCGCTTGGCGCGCAGCAAACGGCCGAAGCCGAACGCGACGCGCTAGCGAACGAACTCGCGAAGCTCGAGCCGTCGGTCGACCAACTGAAGCAGCAGATCGACGACATGCGCTCGCGCCGCAACGATCTGAACGCCCGCTCGAACATCCTGCAGGCAAAGCAGCAGATCGCCCAGGCGAAGGATGTCGCGGCCACGGCGCTCGGTGGTATCGGCGGCAAGAATCTCGCTGCCGACTTCCAGAAGCTCGAGGACAAGGTCTCGCTCTCGAACGCGCGCTCGGACGCACGCCTGAACTCGGCCGACCAGTCGAGTGGCAAAGCGCTCGAGGACAAACTCGCCGCGCTCAACAAGGGCCCCTCGGTGGACGAGCGCCTCGAAGCACTCAAGAAGCAGTTGAACACGCCGGCGCAATAACGTAACGCTCCGGAGTGCAGGATGCGGCGCGGCATGAGCCGTGCTGCCGGTAAGATCAGTGGCCAGCCTGTCACGCCGCATCCCCGTATCGAATGCCATGGAGACGGGCGTCAATGCGCCCGGCCTGCAACATGAAAAAGTTTCTTGCCGCTGCCAGCCTCGCTTGCGCTTCGCTCGCCTTCGCGAGCGGCGTTGCGTTCGCCCTGCCGAGCGTACAGCAGATCGAATCCGCGATGTCCCAGGGCGACTGGCAGCGCGCCGACTCCGGCCTCACCGAAGTGCTGCAAGCGCATCCCGACAACGCTCGCGCCCACTACCTCTACGGCCAGGTGCTCGACCGCGAAGGCCGCTACGCCGACGCACTCGCGCAGATCGAGCAGGCGAAGTCGCTCGATCCGCAAATCGGCTTCACGCAGCCCCAGCGTTTCGCCCAGGTCGAAGCGAAGATCCGCTCCGACGCCGCGCGCGCCGGCGCCGCCAGGACGAGCAGCGCCGATAACCCGTTCTCGCAGCAGCAAGCGCTCTCCTCCGGCGACGCGCCGCAGAAGCACGGCCCCGGCATGGGCATGTGGATCGGCATTGCCATCGTGCTGGTGGGTGTCGCGCTCGTGCTGCGCTGGACGTTGCGCCGCGCCAAGTCTACGGAAGACGCGAAGGCCGGCGAGGATCGCCGCGACCAGCTCAAGCGCGCCACCGACCTGCTCAACGGCGTGCGCTCGCTCAAGCTCGACGTGAAGCTCTCGACCGCGCCCGGTCACGAAGCGCTCGAAAAGGAAGTCGAGGGGCTGGAAGCGCAATTGCGCGGCCTCGTCGAAACGCTCTCGAACAGCGCGAATCCCCGGCCGCCCTATGAGATCGAGGAGCTCGAGCGCCAGTTCGCGAGCCTCAAGGCGCGCGCCGATGGCCGTCCGGATCCGAACGCACAGCCTGCCGGGCCCGCTCCCGCGCCTGGCTACGGCGGCGATTCCGCCTATGCGCGCGAAGCCGACGCCGCTTTCGGGCGTCAGCCGCAGTACCCGCCGCAGTACCCGCCGCAATATCCGCCACAACAGCAACCGCAGGTCATCGTGCAGCAAGGCGGCGGTGGAATGGGCGGCATGGGCGGGCTGCTGACCGGCGTGCTGCTCGGCGAGGCGCTCAGCCACGGCCGCGACCGCGTGGTCGAGCGCGATGTGATCGTCGACGACGAAGGTCGCCGCGTCCCGCGCGACAACAATGGCGGCGGCGGTCTCGATTTCGGCCAGGGCTCCAACGACTGGGACGACGGCTCGGGTGGCGGCGGCGTCGACCTCGGCAGCAACGACAGCTCGGACGACTGGAACAACTCCTGAGCGCCTGGGACCTCCCTCGCGCATCGCGCCAAAACGACGACGGGCTCCTTCGCGGAGCCCGTTTTGCATCGGCGCAGCACATCAACACCACACGAAGCGACGGACGCTCACATGGCCACTGAAGCGCTCGGCAACGGCGCCACGCTGCGCATCGCCATCATCGGCAGCGGCTTTTCCGGCATCGGCATGGCGATCCGGCTGCGCCGCATGGGGATCGATTCGTTCACGCTCTACGAAGCCGCCGAAAGCCTCGGAGGCACCTGGCGCGACAATGCCTATCCGGGCGCCGCCTGCGATATTCCTTCGCACCTCTACTCTTTCTCGTTCGAGCTGAATGCCGCATGGACGCGCACCTACGCACCGCAGCGCGAGATTCTCGACTACCTGCGCCATTGCGCGCGCAAGTATGACGTCGAGCGCTTCATCGAATATCGCTCGCGCGTGCGCGCGGCGCGCTTCGTGGAGGCGCGCGGGCTCTGGCAGGTCGAGATCGAGCGTGATGGCGCGCAGAAAACGATCGAGGCCAATATCGTGATCGCCGCGAACGGTCCGCTCTCGCGCCCCGCGCTGCCGCGGCTTGCGGGCATCGAGCGCTTCGCGGGCAAGCTCTTTCACTCGGCGCGCTGGGACCACGGCTATGCGCTCGAAGGCAAGCGCGTGGCCGTCATCGGCACCGGGGCGAGCGCGATCCAGTTCGTGCCGCAGATTCAGCCCCGCGTTGCACAGCTCGCGGTGTTTCAGCGCACGCCGCCGTGGATCATGCCGCGGCGCGACCGCGCCATCGGCGAGCCCTGGCGCTGGATCTATCGCCACGTGCCGCTCGCGCAGCGCGTGGCGCGCGCGGCCATCTACTGGCAACACGAATCGCGTGCGCTCGGCTTTTCCGTGGAGCCACGCCTGCTCCGGGCGCCCACCAGGTTCGCACGCAGCTATCTCGCTCACAAGGTAAAAGACCCCGAACTGTGCGCCAGGCTCACGCCCGACTACGTGCTCGGCTGCAAGCGCGTGCTGCTCTCGAGCGACTACTACCCGGCTCTCGCACAGCGCAACGTCGAGCTGGTGACCGACGCGATCCGCGAAGTCGTCGCCGACGGCATCGTGACCGCCGACGGCACGCATCGCCCGTTCGACGCGATCGTCTGCGGCACGGGCTTCCAGGTCAACGACGTGGACGCGCCGTTCGAGGTGACCGGCGTAGGCGGCCAGGATCTCGGCGAGAAGTGGCGCCGCGACGGGCCCGAGGCGTACGTGGGCGCAAGCGTCGCGGGCTTTCCGAATCTCTTTTTCGTCGTCGGACCGAACACGGCGCTCGGGCACAACTCGATGATCTATATGATCGAGTCGCACATCCGCTACATAGCGGACTGCATCCGCACGCTGCAACGCTCGGGCGCACGCACGATGGACGTGCGCGCCGAGGCGCAGCGCACGTGGAACGCGCGCCTGCAGGCGCGCTTCGCGCGCACCGTGTGGCAGTCCGGCTGCCGCAGTTACTACCTCACGCAAACGGGCAAGAACACCGCGCTGTGGCCCGGCTTCACGTTCATGTTCCGGCACAGAACGCGGCGCGTGCGTACCGCCGACTACGAGTTCGGGCGCAAGCCCGGCTAGATGCGCAGCGCTCTCCCCGCGTACACGCGCGTCTCGTAGGCGAAGTTCACACGCCCTTCCTTTTGGGTCGCGTCGAAAAGCTCGCGCAGTGCCGCGAGCATCGGCTCGTAGCGCGCGTCGCCGGCCTGCGGCGCATAGGAGGACGACATCAGCCTTCCGCGCAGGCCCTCGAAATCGAGTAGTTGCGCATTGGGAAACACCGTCTGATGCTCGAAGCCGTCACCAAACCAGTCGGCCATCGCCGCAGAGTCCGGATAGGTCTCGGCCACGCGTGCATAGTCCGGGCAAAAACGCTGCAGCAGTGCCTCGTAACCCTCCAGAAACGCCGAGCCTTCGAGCAGCCGGCTGTTCCAGAACAGCACGATCTTGCCGCGCGGCTTGAGGATGCGCGCGAACTCGCGCTGAGTGTCGGTCTTGTGAAACCAGTGGAACGCCTGGGCGGCGCTCACGAGGTCCACGCTCGCCGTTTCGAGCGTGGTCGCCTCCGCCGTGCCCGCCACGCTGCGGTAGCCCTTGTAGCCACCCAGCAGCTCGTCGGCGGCGGCGCGCATGGCCGCGTTCGGCTCGACGGCCGTGACCGGATGGCCCGCGTCAAGAAAAAGCTTCGTGGAAAGGCCCGTGCCCGCGCCAATGTCGGCTACTGGCGCGCCCGGTGCGATGCCGCACTCGACATGCACGAAGGTCGCCACCTCGCGCGGATAAGTCGGCCGGAATTTCACGTAGTCTGCGACCCGGTTCGTGAAGCGCCGGGTGGAATGGTCGATCATCGTCTGCCCTTTTGTCGTGCCCCGCGCGGACTGCGCGAGACGGCCTGCCGATACGCTTGCGCCTCAAGCGCCACCGCCTAGAAGCTTCAACAGCCCCCAGAGAAAACGTAACACCATCACGATCAGCTCCCAGAGCTGGATCAGTTGCTGCCAGAGCGCGAGCGGCGCGCCCCCGCCGAACCATGCCTCGATCATCTTGCTCCCATCGCGGGCGCGCCTGAGCGTGGCTCGCCGCCGCGTTCGCCGTCTTCGCCGCTTGCGCCATCTGGCGCCATCTGGCGCGGCTGTGGCGCCCGCGTCCCCGATCATAGCCCCATGCGCGCCCGCTGCGCTCAAGTCCCCGCGCGGCGCGCCGTAAACAGGTCCAGAAAGCGCGGCGATCGCACCGACGACCGGCCCACCCACCTTAGGGTTCGCACAGGCAAGGAGACACACCCAATGACACGTTTGCGTTTCCGCGGCATCCCAGGTTTACCAGGTTTGCGCGCCCGCCGCCGCAAGGGTAAATCGGCCGGGATCGTCGGCGACATCGCCGCGCAGGCTGGCCGGCTCGGCATCGAGATCTGCGATGTGGCCGGCCATGTCGATGAAGTGGCCGCACGCGTGCAGCGTCAAACCGACGTCTGCCACGCCCTGCGCGAATCGGCGGCGCACACGCTTGCGGGCAATCATCAAATCGCCGCGGCCGCGCGCGCCATGCGCGAACTGAGCACCGGCACCACCGCCACCGTGCAGCAATCGCAGCAGACCATCGAAGCCTCGCTCGCCGACATTCACGGCCTCGTAGAAGGCGTCACCGTGATCGAGACGCAGATCCGGGCGCTCAAGAGTGCGCTTGCGCATGTGTCCAAAGTCTCCGAGGAAATCTCGCTGATCGCGCGGCAAACCCAGCTGCTCGCGCTCAATGCCGCCATCGAGGCCGCGCGCGCGGGCGAGTCTGGCAAGAGCTTCGCCGTGGTCGCGGCCGAGGTGAAGAACCTTTCGGCAAAAACCGCACTGGCCACCGGACAGATCGAGCAAACGCTAGGAAAGCTCACGCAGCAAACCGAGCAGCTCATCGTCGAGGGCACGGCGAATACCGAACGCGCGCATCGCGTGCGTGAAGGCACGCACACCATCGGCGAAGCGGTGCTCAGCACGGGCGAGGCGATCCTGCAGCTCGACGAGCACGCCGGCCAGATCGCCCAGCTCACGGGCGAAATCGAAACGAA
>NZ_DATJWR010000321.1:0-24998 GCF_035501035.1 Paraburkholderia sp. | reverse complement strand
GTGTTCTGGCGCACCGCCGCCGAAAGCTCCTCGAGGCTCGCTGCCGTTTGCTCGAGCGCGGCCGCCTGCTGCGAAGTGCGATCCGAGAGGTCCACGTTGCCCGAAGCGATCTGCTTCGCGCCCTGCGTGATCTCGTGCGTGCTGCCGCGCACGCGCGCGACGGTGCCTATGAGGTCGTCGCGCATCGTCTGCAGCGCGGTCAGCAGCTGGCCCATTTCGTTGTTCGAGCGCACCTTCACATCCACGGTCAGGTCGCCCGCCGCGATGCGCTCGAAGTGGCGAATCGCGTGGCTCACCGGCTTCACGACAGCAGCGGCGAGCCCCGCGCGCGCAATCACGCCGATCGTCACGCCCACCACGGCAATCACGCCGAACACGATGAGCGAAAAGCGAAAGCGCTGCGCGGCGGTGTCGGCGTCGTGCTGCTGGCGCGCGGCCTGCCAGGCCTCGAGCGCGTCGATCGCTTTTGCGTAGGTGCTGTAGTAGCCGTCGGCGGTCTCGCCCTGGATCGTGCGGAAGATGTTGAACTCGTTGTCGACGAGCGCCTTGTACTCGGGCTCGAGCGCTTCGTCGACGAGCGCCTTGCGCGCGGCGCCCACGGCCTGCGCGAGCCGCGCCTCGTCGGGGTCGTCGAACGGGCCGGCGCTGTAGCTCGCGAACGCCTTGTCCGAATTCGCGATCATCTGGTGTGCCTGGTCGAGCATGCCGTCGGTGGACTTGCCCACGCTGAAGCGCGTTTCGTAGCTGCCAAGCGTCAGACGCACCTGGAGCAGCTGTTCGGAGCTGGTCTTGAGGGCGTTGAGCGACTGCGCGCCGCGCTGGGCATCGCGCAGGCTGTCGTTGGTGATCTTGAGCGCGCCATAGGACACGCCGATCACGATCAGCAGGAACGCAACGAAGATACCGATAACGAGCGTAAGCCCACCGCGAATGGTGATGTTTCTAAGCATGAGGTCTCCGTAGCGTTTTTCTCATCCAGGCCGATGCGATGCTGCGTAGCCCGACGCACCCTCGCATCTCGTCTCGACTATCGGCACGCGGCGAGCTGCGCTGCATAGGGGAAATCCATGACGCGCGCAAGGCTTCACGGCACGCTGCCTGGCCGACGCGAGATTCATGCTATCGTTGCGCCCTCACCGATTGTTTATTTTGTTCGTCCGGGCAGCCCACCGGCGCGACGCACACTCCGGCTCCCACTCGCCGTCAGAACGGTCTTGCGCCGTCGCCTCGCTCGCTACCCGTCTGCGACTCGCTGCCGCGGCGCACTGCCGCAACCCTGCGCCGCCGCGTTGTCATTCCGTTTTTTTTCGCACATCCGTTGCGCTCGATCATGTCCGACCTCTCCACGCCGCTCGCGCGCGCGCCGCGCCGACTCGACTCCATCAATCCGAAGCCGCTCGGCATCGCGCTCCTGCTCGTCGCGCTTGGTGCCGTCTATCTCGCGCAAACCGTGAGCGCGCGCCAGGCAGCGCTCTACGGGGTCGGCGCGCTGCTCGGCATGACGCTCTACCACGCCGCGTTCGGCTTCACTTCGGCGTGGCGCGTGTTCATCGCCGACGGCCGCGGCGCAGGCCTGCGCGCGCAGATGGTCATGCTCGCCATTGGCGTGCTGCTGTTCTTCCCCGCGCTCGCGGCGGGCTCGTTGTTCGGCCACCCCGTCACGGGCCTCGTCTCGCCCGCGGGCACCTCGGTCATCGTCGGCGCGTTCATTTTCGGCGTGGGCATGCAGCTGGGCGGCGGCTGCGCCTCGGGCACGCTCTACACGGTGGGCGGCGGCAGCACGCGCATGGTCGTGACGCTCGCGGCCTTCGTCGTCGGCTCCGTGGTCGCCACCGCGCACATGCCGTTCTGGACCTCGATGCCGCAGCTCAAGCCCTTCTCGATCGTGAACGCGCTCGGCGCCGCACCCGCCATCGTGCTGAACCTCGTGGTGTTCGCGCTCATCGCCGCGCTCACCGTCGTCATCGAAAAGCGCCGCCACGGCCGCCTCGTGAACGAGACGCTGCGCACGCCGCACGCCTCGCCGTGGCTGCACGGCCCCTGGCCGCTCTTCGCCGGCGCGGTCGCGCTCGCAGTCCTCAATTTCGCGACGCTCGCGCTCTCGGGCCGCCCGTGGGGCGTGACCTCGGCGTTCGCGCTGTGGGGCGCGAAGGGCTTCGCCGCGCTCGGCCTCGACGTGGCGAGCTGGAAGTACTGGATGGCCGGCCCGAACGCCGCCGCGCTCGCCGCCCCGGCGAGCCACGACGTCACCACGGTGATGGACATCGGCATCGTGCTCGGCGCGATGGCCGCGGCCTCGCTCGCGGGCCGCTACGCGCCGGTGTGGCGCATTCCGCTGCGCTCGCTCGTGGCGGCCGTGATTGGCGGCCTGCTGCTCGGCTACGGCGCGCGGCTCGCGTACGGCTGCAATATCGGCGCGTATTTCAGCGGCATCGTTTCGGGCAGCCTGCACGGCTGGCTGTGGCTCGTGTGCGCGTTCGCGGGCAATGTGCTCGGCACGAAGCTGCGCCCGCTGTTCGGCCTCGAAGTCGAACGCGTAAAAAATACGGGCTGCTGAAACCGCGCGGTTCATTCACGCGCGATGCGCGCACAAATGACGAAGGGCAAGGCGTTGCGCCTTGCCCTTTTTACATGGTCCGGCACTCTTTCGCCGCCGGATTGAACTCGCCTATATGGTCAGGCGGTTGACCTTCGTGCCCGCGAGCGAGACATCGGCCATCAGGCCCGCGTTGGTGAGCACGAACGCTTCCACCGGGCTCGTGGCCGTGTTGGTGTCGAGGACGCCATTGGCGCCCAGCGTCACGAGCGCGACCGAGGCATCGACGCCTGCGGCCCAGCCGTCCGTGCTGCGGAATTTGTCGAGCGCGTCCTGCGTCATGAAAGCGAAGATCAGAGCCTTCGACTGGGCACCCGCCTGCAGGCCAAACGAGCCCGACACGGTACTGTAGTAGCCCACCGTCGCGCCGCCCACGCGCAGCGCGCCCTCGCCGTACTGCCCTCCGACGATGAAGCCAGCCTGCAGCACCTCCGGGAACACCAGCACGCCGCGCGACTTCGCGAGAAGCTCGTGCGAGCCTTTGACGGTCGAATAGAGCCGCGACAGGGTGCCGTCGACGGATGCATCGATCGACTGCCGCTTGGACATGTTGGTCGATGCCGATGGATTCGAACCCGTGGTCGTAGTGCAGCCTGCGAGCGCGAGACCGCCGGAGGCAAGCGTCACAGCCGCCGTTAGCATGAAGTTGCGTCGTTGCATTTGGTTTTCTCCACACGAGTGAGAGGTGCTGAAATCAGGCCGCAAGCCGCATGCCCGCCCCCTCCGGTCCAGTTGAGCCAGACAAAGCTTCGGGCGACGCAGCCGTCGCCCCGGGCTGATTGTGCCCGAATTACGTGTGGAGCATCTCTCAGTTCGGCAGGTGCGGATGTCGACAGAAATGACCGCCGCGCTTGCGCGGGCAGCAGCCGGGTTTCGGTGACGACATACAGCCATACGGCGGTGCCGCACCATCCCGACATAACGGGGCGCAAAGATGCATCTGATCTGGGTATGCAGCGGCTGGAGCGAAGTGGCCAGGCGCAGTTTCACCGATCCGACAGGAAAGGTCGCGGACCGACGCACGAGCGGGGAGGCAGTAGTCGACGCCAAGGGCGCCTATCGTCATTCGTTTTGCGACTGCGCCTCGAGGTAGCCGACCCGCACGGGCGGCACGAACCACGCGAGACACAGGCCGACCAGCGCGCACGCGCCAGCCACGGCGAGGCCCATGTGGATCGACTCCACAAGTGCGCTGCGCGCCGAGCTCATCATCGCGTCGCCGGCGTGGCCCGCGCTCACGAGGCGATTGATGAGCGCTGCCTGCTCGGCGCGATCCACGAGCAGTTCGGGACTCGCAAACGACTTGAACCACTGCGTCGCCTGATACGAGTCCAGCGAGCGATGCACGCCCATCGTGTAAAGGTGCCCGAGCAGTGCACCCGTTATCACCGTGCCCAGCATGCCGCCAAACGTGCGCAGCGATTGCAGCAGCGCCGTAGCGGCGCCGATATGGTCCCGTGCGACGATCTGCTGCGAGCACACCGTGAGGCTCGTGCCGATGAGGCCCAGCCCCATGCCGCTCGCGCCCATGCACGCCATCCACACGAGATGCGGCTCGTTGCCTCGCAGGGCGACCACCGCGAGGCTCGCGAAAGCGGACAACGCAAAGCCGACGTAGAGGAGCGCGTTGGCGCGCCGGATGCGCGTGACCACCCGGTTGTTCACCACGCTTCCAACCGTCGTACCAAGCAGGAGCGGCGTGATCAGCATGCCCGATGCGTGCGGCGACATCGCATAGCCGCCCTGGAACAACAGCGGCACGTAGAAAACGAGTGAAAACATCGTGAAGCCACCGAGCACCGACATCGCAAAGAGGGCGCCGAGCTTGCGATCGAGCAGCATGTCGACGGGAATGATCGGATAGCCCATGCGCTTCTCCCATAGAAACAGGGTCAGCGAACAGGCCAGCACGGTCGCGCCGAGCGCGATCGTCGAGGTAGTCCATCCTTGATTCGGCAGCAGCTCGATCAATATCTGCAGCGCGCTGAACGTGACGGCGACGACGAACGCGCCGAGCCAGTCGAGACGCAGCCGCGCGCCGTCACCGGCGCGGCGTAGATGCGGCAAAAAGGAGTGCACAAAGAAGAGTGCCGCCACACCCACTGGCACGTTGACGAAGAATACGAGCCGCCAGCTTCCATGCTGGGTCAGCATGCCCCCGAGCGTTGGCCCGACCATGTTCGCGAGGCCGAACGTCGAGGTGACGAACACCAGCCAACGCAGGCGCAGCCTTGGATCGGGAAACAGGTCGGCGACGGTGGCGAACACTGTCCCGATCATGATGCCGCCGCCAATGCCCTGCAGGCCGCGCGCAAGCACGAGAAACAGCATGTTGCTCGCCATGCCGCAAAGCACCGATGCGAAGGTGAAGACAACGATTGCCGCCAGCATGAAGGGCTTGCGACCAAACAGATCACCCAGACGCCCGAAGATTGGAATCGTGATGACGGATGCGAGCATGTAGGCCGTCGCGACCCATGCGTAGAGATCGAAACCCTTGAGTTCCGCGACGATACGCGGCATCGCTGTGCCAACTACGGTCTGGTCGAGCGCGATCAGCATCGAAACCGACGCGACACCGAGCATCGCCAGCAGCGACTCGCGAAACGGAAGCAGTTGCCGCCCTTGATCGTGAAGCTGAATGCCAGTGGCCATGGAGCACTCCTCACCGCGCGAAGCGACTGATCTGCCGTGCGGCTTCCGGTATTCGGAGAACAGTCGCAGCATCGGCAAACGGCGAGTCGATCGGCCCCGCGTATGTCCTTCACGCTGCGTCCCATGATGGTACGCCCGCAAAATGCCAATGCAACGACGGAATCGCGGGCGTTCGTGACAGGGCCTGCACGCGTTCGGGCATAGCGCCACAAGGGTGTCACGTCGAACGACAGTCCCCGTTCGAAGAATCCTTATGGTGCGGATCTTTTAAGCCGGCACTCTGTAAGTGACCCGCTAAATCATCCGGCCTATTCTGAATTGGTTGGGTGGATAGGCGGAGGTGTTCCATGAAACCCTATTTGATCGCGATTCTGGTCATCGTCGCCGTTGCAACGACAATTGCGCAGCCGATGGCGTGCTATGCCCACGATAGAGCAGACGGCTATGCGGGTCCACCGCCGACCGGATTTCGCAAGTGAGACTTCCGCAGCCGCGGTCGTGCGAGGCGGCTGCTGTGATTGACCCATTGGAGACGGCAAATGAAAGCGCGACGCATCTTTGCAGCTTTGCTGGCTGTATCGCTTGTCCTGGCACTTCCAGCTTCGACGGCTTACGCGTGCGATAGCTATAGCCAGCCAGGCAGCAACGGGAAATGAAGCGCAGGCGTGAATAGCGACCGACAGCAAGGCATACGCCAACAGAACGACAAGGCCCGGTTCCGGCATGGAAATTCCGGGCTTTATTTTGCTCCAGACGCATGTAACGACAAGGCCGGGCAAGGCATCGCTTTTCATGCTCTCTTGCTCTCTGCGCGCACCCTTCTGAATTGGGACTTCTTCTGGCGCTCGAAGCTACATCCGCTTTTGGATTCGTTGACGGCGAGTTGCCATACAATACATAGTCATCCTATGCAAATCCAGTGCAGCTGGACACAATAAATGCTCTCCCACCACAGAGCGTTTCTTGATGGTCCTGGCCCCACTCGGTCCTCGGGACCTGATTCGGCTCGTCGGTTGCGAAGCATGTACCGTGGATCCGGACGCTGGGCGACCTCGATCGTGTCTTCACGCGAATTGCACTACGCCGCGTCTACATGCTTGCTGCAACTACGCATCTGTATCGAGATCAACTCGCTGCATCAGAAACAAGTGACTCCCATGACAGACGAACCTGATCCTGATCCTGCTTCGGATCCCGATAAACTGAAGGGCCCAGGCGGCATGACGTTGCGGCAGATTCACGAACAGGTGCAGAAGTCCGTGCAGCGCGACCGCGATGCGCAGGCTGCCCACACCTCACCCGCTCCGCCGCAAAGCCGGTGGCAGCGATGGGTGCGCTACGTATGGGGCCGCAGCGGACGGCGCTAGCCGCGATTTGAAAAGTGAAGTGCCGGTCGCCTGCCGCGTTTCCGGGATTGGCGGTTCGCGACCCGTTGCTGCCAGACACTCGCTCATTCCGAGGGGCCGAACACAAGCGGCAAACGGCCGGTCAGAGATCCTCTTCAGTCGGACAGGCTTTGCTTACCAAGGTTAGCGTTCTAGCTTTCAGTAGCGGTGCGTCAGGCCGCCGGACATCTCCTCTCCTTGATCTAAAAAGTCAGTCTTTGCAGTGGGCCGAGTCAGCGATTGACGGTTTTGGCTGGCACGAGGAAAACAAGCACGGCGCCGATGACGATAGCGACGGAGATAAAGATAAGCCCAGCTGTTGACTTACCGGTCAGGTCGTTCAACCAGCCCACGATAGCGGGCGAGAAGAAGCCTGCGAGATTGGCGAAACAGTTCGCTGCGGCGGACATGCCGCCGAGGAGCGCGGTCGGCAGCGACCAGAACTGCGACGACGAAGCGAGGATGCCGGCGGCGGCCACACTGACACACACCAGCGACGCGCCAACTCCGCCGAGCATCGGAAGCGTTGCAAAGCCTGCCGCCGATACGAGCATCGGGATCGCAAGATGCAGACGCCGTTCGCGATGGCGGTCCGCGCTTGCTCCCACCAGCGGAAGCGCAATGATGGCGCACAGGTACGGGATGGCCGTAAAGACGCCCACCCACAGCGGGTCCGCCACGCCGGATTTGCGGATGATCGTCGGCAGCCAGAACGTCAGCCCATACTGACCGAGCACTACGCAGAAGTAGATGGCTGCCATCAACCACAAGCGACGATCGCCGATGAATGACCTGATCGACACATGCGCGACTTTGTGGGCGTTGTCGTTTGCCACGTTGCGTGACAGGAGCGCCTTCTCCGCATCAGTGAGCCACTTGGCAGCGTGGCCGGCTCCGGCCGACGCGGTCCGCTGGAGCCGACTCAATTCGGTTAGCTAACTTTCTACGACCCAACCATTCGTCCGTCGCTACGTGCAATACGGCCAAGCTCCCGCCAGAACGAACCGAAGCAGTAAAAGCAACGCCTACGCCAGCCGCAGATCCCACAACACATCAAGTACGTGTTGCGTGGAAGGCTCGACGTACCCAGCACGATGTGCAATACCGAGCCGACGCCACAACGCCGGGCGCAGCGGACGCATGACAATCCGCTTGTCGGGCGATGGCGTTGTGGCCTCATGGGGCAACAGCGCTGCGCCGTAACCCGCCGCTACCAGACTCTTGATCGCGTCGTTGTAGTTGAGCTGAATGCGCGGCGCAGGATGGTGCCCCGCGCTCGCGAACCACTCCGCAGTCAGACGCGAGAGACGCGTGGTCGCGTCATTGAGAATGAGGGGTTGAGCGGCGAGCCATTCAGGCGTGACGCGGGCCGGACACCGCCAATGCGCCGGCACGAAGGCCATCACGGGGTCGCGGCGCCAAGGCTTTATCACGAGCCCGGCCACCGGTGGCTGAGGCAGCGCGACCAGCCCGACATCCAGCGTTCCGTCCGCCAGTCGGGACAGCGTTTCATGCGAAGTCAGTACTGCGATCTGAATGTCGATGCCGGGATGGTGCTGGCGCAGCACCTCGAGCGCTTGGGGCAACAGGTGCGCGATCGCGCCAGTCGACGCGCCGAGCCGCGCGCGCCCTTCGAGCCCCTGCACCTGGCGTTGAATATCGTCTAGAGCCTGCTCCGCATCGGCCAGCAGCCGACGCGCGCGTTCCACCAGCACCTCTCCTATCGCCGACGGCCTGACATGTCCGCGCTTGCGTGACAGGAGCGGAGCCCCAATGCGGTCTTCGAGTTCGGCGATGTGGAGGCTGACCGTTGGCGGCGCCAGGTGCAATGCACGCGCCGCATCGGCAAATGAACCACGGTCGGCAATCGCGACCAGTGTGCGCAAGCGGTCCAGGCTGATCTCTCGCATGTCGGCTTCCTGATTCAGAAAAGCTGAATGTACGGGTTGTGAAATTCAACTTTCGCTATTCTAGCGGTACAGGGAACATAGGGGCTCGTTCCAGCTGTTACACCTCATATATAGTCCGCGGAGTATTCCACTTATGAGCTCTCCCGTTGTTTTCATCGACGGCGACCAAGGCACCACCGGGTTGCAAATCCACGAACGGCTACGTAACCGGACCGACCTTCAACTGCTCACGCTTGCCGCCGCGGAACGCAAGGATCCGCGGCGTCGCGCAGAAGCCATCAACGCCTGCGACATCGCCATCCTCTGTTTGCCTGATGCCGCCGCGCGCGAGGCAGTGGGCGCCATCGTCAATCCCGCCGTGAGAGTCATCGATGCCAGTTCCGCCCACCGCACGCAGCCGGACTGGACATACGGCTTTCCGGAAATGACGCCGGGACAGGCTGAGCGCATCGCGAGCGCACATAGGGTCACCAATCCCGGTTGCTATCCGACCGGCGCAATTGGCTTGCTGCGTCCACTGTTGCAGGCTGGGCTCATACCAGGCGACTACCCTGTGAGCATTCATGCGGTGTCCGGCTACTCCGGACGCGGGCGTGCCGGCGTGGAGGAACACGAGGGACAGGGTGCCGTCAACGCGCCTGCATATCAGGTGTACGGTCTGGAACTCGCGCACAAGCACACCCCGGAGATCCAGCAGCACGCCGGGCTCGCGCAGCGTCCCATCTTCGCGCCTGCGTATGGCGCGTTCCGCCAGGGCATCGTGCTGACGGTGCCCCTGGAATTGCGGCTGCTGGCACCCGGGGTGGATGACGCCGCGTTACACGCATGCCTCGCACGCCACTATGCCGAAACGGCCCACGTACGTGTCTTGCCGCTGCACGAATCGTGCGCGTTGAAGCACCTGGATCCGCAAGCGCTGAACGGTACGAACGACATGCGCCTTAGCGTATTTTCCAACGTGGAGCACGGGCACGTCCTGCTGTCCGCGGTTTTCGATAATCTTGGCAAAGGCGCATCCGGTGCTGCGGTTCAGAATCTGAATCTGATGCTCACGCAGCGATAGGGGCCGATGGCTTGGGCTGGTGCCCGCCTTGCCTCCTGGCGCCGTGGCGTCCAGAACCACCACCTTCAGCCCCTCTGATGCTGCACAGACCGCGGCCGCGAGGCCAGCGGGTCCCGCGCCGACCACAACGAGGTCGAAACTCGCGCGATTCAGCCGATCCGGACTCAGGCCGATTGCGTCTGCGACGGCCCTGTTGCTGGGCCGCCGCAGCACGTTGACCTGCAACGGGACCACAATCGGGATGTCGAGCCTTTCGTCCAAGGTGGGATACACCTGATGGTGGCGGCTCCCGCCTGACGACAGCTCGCCGGTATTGCCTGAAGAGTCGTTGCTCATGGCGGGCTCCATCAAGTCAAGATCCGATCCTTGTCGTGGAACTGCTATATCCAGCGCGGATCTGTTACCTCCTGTTGCGGCACGCGATCGCACCCGTGTTCTAGAACCAGGCGGCATCAGCCAGCTTGCGACAGCAGCCCCCGCAGTACTGGTTCCAGTTCCACATGGCCTTTGACCACGGTTGCCTCATCCCCTTCGAAGTCGATCCAGCCCTCGTTGAAGCCATCGAGCATCTGGATGCGCGGCATCGGGTCTTTCATACCTTGTGCCCGGAACAATGCACCCCACGTTTCGCGCGGAACGGCTTCGGCCCGAACCGGGCGCCCGAGAATCCCGGCGAACGCCGCTGCGAGGTCGTTCGGACTCACACGATGCGGCCCTTCCAGCTCCACCACGCGCTTGCCGTTCCAGGTCTGCTGCAGCAGTTGCGCAGCAACGCGCCCGACATCCGCTGTCGCGACCATCGGCACGGCTTTATCGAGAGGTTGCAGAAAACTGTGAACGCCCCCTTCGTCGCGCGCCGGGCCGACGTCCCACTCGGCGTTCTCCATGAACCACCCAGGGCGCAGGAACGTGACCGGAACCGGCAGTTCACTGAGCGCCTGCTCCATCAGCGTGTGCTGAGTCAGCAGATTAGTTTGGGTCGCTTGCGCGCCTATGGTCGAAAGACAGACGACCTTGCCGGGACGCACTGATTCGAGCGCCGCTTTCACAGCGTCGATGACTCTGCGCGCCTCCGGAAAGCCCGGCAACGGATCGAATTCGGGGGGCGGCAGGATGAAGACCCCGGCGGCACCTTCGAACGCGGCGGCGAGCGACGCCGCATCGTCCATGTTGGCGGCCGCCACTTCGCAGCCACGCTCGGCCCATCCCTGTGCGCGTGCGGGGTTGCGCACGACAGCGCGCACGGTTTGATTGGCAAAGAGCAGCGTCTGCGCGAGGGCGCCGCCGACCTTTCCGGTAATGCCTGTGATTGCGTACATGATCTAACTTCCTTGTCTGGTTAAATGCCGCCGTATCGGTGTGCGGCGTGATAGCGATGTGCGGGTCACCAATTGCAGCGGGTGATTTGAACAATCATTTCGCACTCCTTTTAAAATGGAACGAACAATTCGCTGTGTGACGCGCTAATCAGCGATGTGCGTAGAGCGAGTCAAACGGCGCCTGCGCATGCGTGGCGGTTGCGCCGGATACCTGAGCATGTCCAGCAACAGGGAGGGCGATGGTGGCTGCGATGGCAAGTGCGAGATGACGGGTATTCATGGCAATGCTCCTTTGGGCTGCTGAGGGTGACACGTGCTGTTGGCATGCATTGTGGGCAAACGCGACAAGAAACTAAATGACATGAATGACACTTTAGAGATGACAGATGGTTACTAATCGGTCATAGTGCGTTTTTTGACGCCCTGTGCAGGGCCAGCCAGCAGCGACCTTCGCACGGGCACTGAATCGAATGTTCGGGACCGGCGGCGTGGCCTTCTATCGCGGCTGCAAGTCGGAGTTGTCCCGGGTGCCAGGCGGGAATTCGACTGAACTTCTTCTGAGCATCTGCATGAACGGAATGCGGGGCCTATGAGATCGTCCAGCGGGAATCTCTCGAGCGGTATCAGCGTATTTGCGGCCGTCGTCGATGCGGGCACGTTCGCGGCCGCCTCGGAATTGATGGGTATGTCGCCACCTGGCGTTAGCCGGGCCATCGCCCGACTCGAAAGCCGGCTCAAAATACGGCTCTTCAATCGGACGACCCGCGCCATTTCCCTTACTGAAGAAGGCCGACGGTTCTATGAGCAGGTCATGCCTCACTTGAGAGGACTGGAGGAAGCGGCGGCAGCCGCGAGAGGAGGCGCCGCGACAGTGCGCGGGAAACTGCGAATCAATCTTGATCCCGTTTTTTCGCGAATCATTCTGGGCGCAAAGCTCGACGAGTTCATGGATGCGCATCCTGACCTTGAACTTGAGTTCATTGCCAGAGATCAGCTCGGTGACCTGATCGTGGACGGCTTCGATCTGGCATTGCGATTCGGCGAGCCTCGCTCGTCCAGTCTGATTGCACGAAAGCTCCTTGACACCGCGGTTGTCACTGTCGCGTCGCCGTTGTACCTCGCACGGCGGGGCCGGCCAGCGGAACCTCAAGAGCTGAGTCGTGGCGTGCACAGGTGTCTCGAATTTCGGAACCCGGATACCGGGAAGCCGTATCAGTGGGAGTTCCATCGCAAGCGCAAAAAGATCGTTGTCCAAACGAATGGACGCCTTACGGTGAACGATCCGAGCGCACTCCTCAATGCGTGCCTGGCCGGCTCCGGGATAGCACAGATGCTTCTGCTCGGAGCCGAGCACCTGATCCGGGAGGGACGGCTCGTCAACCTGTTCCCAGACTGGCCGGATGAGCGCTTCCCGCTCTATGCGTATCATCCATCGCGGCACCAGATGCCAGCCAAGACGAGGGTGTTTCTCGACTTTATCGTCGCTTTGACGAGTGCGAGCGAGTAGCCGATATGTGCCCCTCCCATTCCCGCATCGGTGCCTCCCGCAACGCAACCGTGGTCAGCTTGCTGCCCCCATCTTGCATGCCGCCACCCCGGCTGGCATGACTGCCCCGTCCTGCACGAGAGGAGATCCCCATGCCAGCTCTTTCGCCCGACCTCAACAATCGCGTCGCCCTCGTAACCCGCGGTTCGCGCGGAATTGGCCGCGCCATTGCCGTTTCGCTTGCCGCTGCCGGCGCAACGGTCGCCGTCAACTACCGCCAGCGCGAGAGCGAAGCTGCCCGGGTCGTCTCGCAGATCGAAAGCGCCGGAGGCCGGGCGATTTCGGTGCGCGCCGACGTCTCGGTTGCAGATGACGTCAAGCTGATGATTGCAGAGGTGGAGAGCCGTCTCGGAGTCGTCGACGTGCTCGTGAACAACGCGGGCGCCGGTACGTTCTGCGACATCGACACGCTCACGGAAGTGGAATTCGACCGCACGCTCGCCGTCAACCTGAAGTCGGCATTTCTATGCACGCAGGCGGTGTTGCCCGGCATGCGTGCGCGTCGTTGGGGCCGCATCGTCAACCTTTCTTCGGCCGCCGCTCGTGGTGGCGGCCTCGTCGGTGTTCACTACAACGCATCAAAAGCCGGCCTCGAAGGCCTGACACGCGGCTAAGCGGCGCGGCTGTGCGGCGGTGCGCTACAGATCCAGCGTCACGCCACCCGCCGCCGGATGTCCGACGCAGATCAGCGCATAGCCCGGCTCGACTTCAAAGTCCGGCGGCTCGGCATACTCCACGCTGCCATTCAGCACGCGCGCAGCGCAGGTCCCGCACATGCCGGAGCGGCAGCTAGACCGCGCGTCGGCGCCGCTGCGCTCGGCGGCATCGAGCAGCGAGCCCTGCTGCGGCTGCCAGTGCACGGTTTTCCCCGTACGTGCGAACGTGACGGGCGTGCCCTTCGTTACCTCATTTTCAACCGGCGTTCGTGCGGGCGCGCGCTTCAGGCTCGATGGCCCGAACGCCTCGAAGCGAATGCGTTCGTCCGCGATATTCAGCGCTCGCAGACCGTCGTACAGATCGCGCATGAACGACTCGGGGCCGCACAGGTAGAAGTCGTAGTCGTCGAACGGCAGGAAACGGCGCAACGCATCGACGTTCACGCGGCCCGCGAGCCGGTCGCCATCGGGCGAATCGACGCGCGCGGCGCTATCGAACAGATATGCCGACACGTTCGGATCCGCGCGTTCGACCTCGCGCAGTGCCGCCGCGAACGGTCTTTCGTGCTCGCCACGCGCGCCATGAAACACATAGATACGGCGCTTCGGTTCAAGCGCGCGCGCCGCGTCGAGCATCGCCAGCATCGGCGTGATGCCGATTCCCGCCGCCGCCAGCACGATCGCGCGCGGGCTGCCTGCATCGAGCGTAAACGTTCCGCGCGGCGGCAGCGTGTCGACCAGCGCGCCGGTGCGCGCGTGCTCGTGCAGCCAGTGCGATACCGCGCCATCGCGCTTGACGCTTATCCGATAGCGCTGCGGACGCGCCGCATCATGCGCGGCAGACAGCGTGTACGTGCGCGTGAGCGGCTTGGCCGATCCGGGCACGGTAACGCGTAGCGGCAGATACTGGCCCGCTTCGAACGGTGCGAGCGGATGGCCGTCCACCGGTTCGAAATGGAACGAGCGGATCGATGGGGATTCGTCGCGCACCTCGGCGACGCGCAGCGCGCGCCATGCCGGCGCCGTGATTTTTTCCGGCACGGACGCCGCCGCACGCATCGACTCCGCGAACTGCGGCGCATATTCGACGGCCGACCACCGCAACGGCAATGCTTCCCGCACGCGGCGCACCTCTGCCAGATGAAACCGCACCAGCCGTTGCGCCATCGGGAATTCTGCGACCTCCGGGCCGCTCCAGATCACGTCGGCGCGCACCGCCAGATACAACAGGTCACCGCGTGCGAAATCGACGAACAGCAGCCCCGCGCGCGGATCGCGCAGCAGGTTGCCTATCGTGTTGAAGAAGCTGTTGCCGGTGAAGTCGGGCGCAGTCAGCGTGCGCGCGCTGTCGATCCGCACGAAGCCGGGCGCGCCGCCGCGATGCGACACGTCGGCGCCGCGCGCCACGCCTGCCGACTCATCGAGATTCGCCGTGGCGATGAAATACACGTCGGCGCGGGCGATCAGCGCGCGATCGTCGTCCGAAAGCGTATCGGCGTGTTCGACCGTGACTTTCGCCGCCGTATTGCCGACGAACGCCGGTTCGCGTCCGTTGATGTACTTCGCGCAGTTGCCAAAGCTCTGCTTGACCGCGAGCGTCACCACGCCGCCATCCACCGACTCGATCACGCCGTTCACGCGGTTGCGCCGCCGTGTGTGCGGCTGGATGCCGAGGCCGCCGATGCGCGCGCCCGGCACCCAGCATCCCGCCAGCGGATCGCCTGGCAGCGCGCCGCCGTCTATGCGCAGCGTGCGGCTGTCCGGCGTCGATACGAAACCCGCCGTGCTCGCGCGCAGCGTCGCCCACGGCTGACCGCTTGCGTCGACGCCGCCGAACACCATGAACGGCAGCATCTCGAAGAACGCGCGATGCTGATCCGGCATGTAATCGCGGATACTGCGCGCGCCGCTTTCGAGCGCGAACTCGGCGACGCCCGCGCGCAGTTGCGCCTCCCGCTCGCCATCGTGAAACGGCCCGGCGGCCTGATAGGACTTCAATTCGGCGAGATCACTCATGAGGGCCTCAAGTTGATGGCGCTGACGTGCCGCTTACGCAGCGAGCCGTGCCGCCTTCGTCGACGGCATCGGCAAGCAGCCCGGCAGCGCGGCGACACATTCGAGCCACGCGCGCAAAGTGCTGATATGGCCCCACCCACCTGCGCGGCAGGGAGCCCCCAGATTAGGCGATCACCGCGCGCGCGAGAAGGCTGCTAACCTTGCAAACATTTTCTATCGAAAGTGGACAATCAACGATGACCGACGTACGCGACGTGAATCTGAACCGGCTCGCGGTGTTCGTCGCCGTGGTTGAGGCGGGCTCGCTGACGGCGGCTGCCGAAAGGCTCGGCATCGCCAAGACGATGGTCAGCGCGCATATGCAGCGGCTCGAACGCGAGGTCGGCGCGAGCCTGATCGCGCGCACCACGCGGCAACTCTCCGTCACCGATGCGGGCCGAGCGTTCTATGACGCCAGTTGCCGCATCCTGCACATGACGGAAGAGGCGCTTTCGGCGGCGTCGGGCGCGGCCGCGCCGGTGCGCGGCGCGCTGCGCGTGAGCGCGCCGGTGGACTACGGCGCGCAGATCGTCGCGCCCGCTCTCGTCGATCTGCGCGATGCGTATCCGGAACTCGACATCGAGCTGATGTGCGCCGACCACTTTGTCGATCTGATTACCGAGGGGATAGATCTCGCCGTGCGGCTGGGCAACCTGGCCGATTCGAACTATCGCGCGGTGAAACTCGGCACCTACGTCCGATGGCTCGTCGCGAGCCCCGCGTTCATCGAGCGGCACGGCATGCCGAAGTCGCTGAAGGCGCTCGCGTCGCTGCCACATATCGCCATGAGCGTGCTGCCGCATCCGTCGACGCTGGAGTTGACGCGCGATGTCGAGCGGCTCGCGGCGGGCCGCGTCACGCATGGCGAGGCGGCGCGCAACGTGCGCTGCGAGAACGCGCTGCGCGTGAACACGGCGACGGCGTTGCGAGCGGCGGTCCTCGCGGGCGGCGGCTTTGCGGCGCTTACGGACTTCTCGATCCGAGCCGATGTGGCGTCCGGCAATCTCATCCGGCTGTTGCCCGAATGGTCAGGCGTGCCGTCCAACGTACAGGCCGTGTTCCCACCGACGAGCTACCCGTCGAGCAAGGTGCGCGCGGTCATCGAGGCGTTGAAGGCGCGGATCGCGAAAAGCGCGGTGTGAGCGTGGCTGTCTGCGCTTGCGCGTCGGGATATATGGCGCTTCGCGCTGGCACGCGCGCGTGCGTCGACGTGCGCGACATGTCGACGGCGTGCCGGCGCCGCGCATCAAGCTGTGCGTGCCGCCCGGGTCGTCAACACGATCTTGCCGATATGTGTGCCGGAATCCATCAGCGCATGCGCGCCAGATGCATCGTCGAGATCGAAGGTCCGATAGATCAGAGGCTTCACCGCACCGCGACGAATGTGCGGAAACACGGCTTGCTCGAGATCTTCGATCAACGCGGCTTTTTCCTCGTGTGTACGTGAGCGCAGCGTCGAGCCGATATGCGTGAGCCGCTTCGACAGCATCGGGAACAGGTCGAGCGACTGCGCCGGCCCCTTGATTATCCCAATCTGGACGATGCGGCCGTTCATCGCAGCCGCTGCGTAATTCCGTGCAACGTAGTCACCGGCAACGATATCGACGACTACGTCGACGCCCCGCCCGCCCGTCGCGCGCATGACCGCCTCGACGAAATCCTCGTTGCGGTAATCCACTGCGAGATCGGCCCCGAGCGCAATGCTCGCGTCGCGCTGTGCGTTAGAGCTGACCGTTGTGATGATCTTCGAAGCACCGAATGCCTTCGCGAGCATCGTCGCTGTGGTGCCGATTCCGGATGCGCCACCGTGAATCAACACGCTTTCGCCCGCCGCGAACCTGCCGCGCTGGAACAGGTTCAGCCATACCGTGAGGAAGGTCTCCGGCATCGCGGCAGCTTCGACCATCGAAAGCCCTTGCGGGGTCGCCTGTGTGTTGCTCTCGTGCGCGACCGCATACTCCGCGTAGCCGCCGCCCGGGACGAGCGCGCAGACAGAATCGCCACGCGCGAACCGCGTGACGTCACGCCCCACGGCCACGATCTCGCCCGCGACTTCGAGCCCCGGGATGTCCGACGCGCCCGGCGGCGGATCATACAACCCCTTGCGCTGCATGACATCAGGACCGTTCACGCCTGCCGCGTGAACGCGGATCAGGACCTCGGCCGCTTTCGGCACGGGAACCGGCCGCTGCACGGGTACCAGGACTTCGGGGCCACCCGGCCGTGTGATGTCGATTGCGGTCATCGCCGCGGGAATGGCATACGCTTCATGTGACACGACTTCATCCTCCTCAAAACGCCTGATGCGTCGCGACTTCGAGCGAGATGCCGAATCGCTGCATCGGTGGAACAAAGTCTAGAGGCACCGATGTGGCTTGACACGCAGCGAATTTCCGATCGTATGATGCAAATTTGCATCAGCGGGAGGTGACATGAACTGGGACGACGCTCGCATCTTCGTGGCGCTCCATCGCGAACGGACCCTGCGGGCCGCCGCACGCGCGCTCGACATCGACCAGGCGACGGTAGGCCGCAGGCTTGCCGTGCTCGAACGCACGCTCGGCGCGACGCTGTTCCTGCGCACGTCGAATGGCTACGAGCTGACGCCGGTCGGCAGGATCGCTATCCGCGCCGCCGAGGCGATGGAGCAGTCCGCGCACGATCTCGTGCGCCACACGCAAGGCGTGGACAAGCGCCTGGCTGGAGAGGTGAAGCTCTCGACGACGGACGCGCTTGCGCAGGAATATGTGGTGCCGGCGATCGAGCGCCTGCATGCCAGGCACCCCGATGTATCGGTGGTGCTCGACACGACGACCCAGGTCCTCAATCTCGCGAAGCGCGAAGCCGACATCGCGATCCGAACCGTGAGACCGCGAAATCCGGAACTGCTCGCCCGCCGTCTCGCAAGCTGGGAAGTCGGGTTGTTCGCATCGCCGGACTACGTGCGGCGGCGCGGCGAACCCGTGCTGGGCGAGCGGTTCGCCGGGCATGATCTCGTCGTCTACCAGCCGTTTGTTGCCAAGATTCGCGTGCCGTCGTTCGTCGGGGAAGCGCTAACGAGCGGTCGCATCGTTGCGCGGCTGAATACGAACCTGACGCTGCGCGCGACGCTCAAGGCGGGGCTTGGCATCAGCGTAATACCAGTGCCGATGGGCGAACGCGACGGTCTCGTGCGGATTTGGCCCGACCTTTCGAACGACGCACCGTATGAGATCTGGCTCGTTACGCATCGTGATCTGCGACATACCGCGCGCATCCGTGTGACCATCGACGAGATCGTCAAGGCGTTCGGCGGATAGCTGCGAACTCGCCGGTCATGCTCGAGCAAACCTGTTGCTGGAAGAAATGCGCCGGGCTCGCGAGCAGCTGCTATTCGTGAAAGCGGGTGGGCATGGCCACGTGGCGTTGGCCGCGACATCGACGGTCGGGCTCACCGTACTGCCGATCGCGCTCGAGGCATTCACGTAGCGCATGCCCCAGGCCAAAGTCAGCCTAACCGAGGACGCCGGCACGGTCGCACTGCGAAAACTTGCAGACTAGTCCGTTATCGGCTGGCATGCTTCCCGTGAAGAAGTAACTTCACAGTCATCCTGAGCATTTTTACCAGCATGCCATCATGCATGGCAGTGCCGATAGAATGTGAGCTTCCCAAGCACGAGTACACATCGAATGCCGACAAAGAAACTGTTCTACTACCCCAGCAATGCAAGCATGGCTCCTCACATTGTTCTGGAGGAGATCGGCGAGCCCTTCGAGCTAGCGCTTGTCGACCGCACACAGGGCGAGCATAAGTCCGCAGAGTATCTGAAGCTCAATCCGAACGGGTTGATCCCGGTGTTGGTCGACGGCGATCTGGTCTTGTACGAGACCGCAGCCATCTGCCTGCACCTGGCGGATACGTCTGCGGCGAGCAGGCTTGCTCCCGAATTGGGGACGACGGAGCGCGCCGAGTTTTATAAATGGCTGATGTGGCTAACGAATACGCTGCAAATGTCGCTGATCGTCTACTTCTATCCTGAACGATGGGTCGATGCGGGCAATACAGCTGGCGCGCAACAAGTTCAGGCCCACGCCGAATCGAAGATTGCGACGTTGCTCGACCAGCTGGAGGCGCAACTTCGTGCGAGCGGTGGCCCGTGGCTGCTGGGTCAGCACTATACGGTGCTGGACCCCTATGCGCTGATGCTTTGCCGATGGACGCGCGGATTCGCGAAGCCAGCGCGTGAGTGGCCGCTACTCGGCGCCTGGCTGCAACGTATGCTTGCACGTCCAGCGGTTCAGCGGGCGATCAAGACGGAAGGGCTTGGTGAGCCTTTGGTGTAAGCACTCGGCCCACGCCGGAACAATCCAACGCCTGTGCGACGCACTGAAATTCAAAGCAGCGCGTCGCCATCCCGCCAATGCGGCGGTTGATCCAGTACCGATCGCGGTGCCCACCGGCGCCCGTAACCCACACCAGATCACCAGACTCCGCCAAAGCACCGGCCGCTTGTCACTCAGGGCGTGGTGGGCTGCCACGACGAATCGGGATCGAACGACTTGATCGCCGCCGCTGTTTGCGCGCCATCCGGCCCGAGGTTCTTCTGGTAGACCTGCCCGTCCTGATTGACGATGAAGCTCATCACACCCGTCTTGCCGTACTGCGCCGGCCAGGCGACGAGCGCGAAGCCTCCGGTCAGTTCGCCGTTCTCGAGATAGTCGCGCGCCCCGCCGCTGGCATGCGGTCCCTGCGCGGTGAGGATGCGGAAGTGATAACCGTGATACCCCTCCTGCGGCGTGACTTTCGCGTTGCGCGGCATGGCTTCCGCCAGCGGCCCGAGCGGGCTCTGGGTCTCGCCCGGCGCGACTGGCCAATAGAGCCCGTCGTGCTTGCCCGGCGTGCTCACGAGGTGCTGCGCATAGTGCTGCATGAGCTTGCGATAGTCGTTCTGCGCGTCGACGTAGGCGAGCGAGGTGAGCATGGCCGCGCGCTCGTTGCGGCCAATGCGGCGCGTGGTGATTTCGCTCACGCCTTCGCGCGGGTCGAAGTGCCAGCCCTTGGCTGACTGCACGATGGGGATGGGCAGCGTCCAGCCGCTGTCGCCCACTTCGAGGTGGGCGCTCGCCTTGCCCGCCACCGGCGTGGCGTCGGGCACGACGCGATGGCCCTTCGCCCATGCGCCCAGATAGTCATCGATGTCGTCCCGACCAATGTTCTGGGTTGGGATGAATTCCTGGAAATCGCTGCCGAGCACGTGCCTCATCTCGCCCTGGTCGTTGGTCGCGAGCGCGTCGGTGAAGGCGTTCGCGGCGGCCTCCGGCGTGGCGTAGACGGCTTGCGCGTATGCCGCGCCCGCTCCCGGCAACGATGCCGGCAGCAGCGCGGGCGCGGCAAAGAGCGTGAGGGCCGAGCCGAGTGCGAGCGCGTAGTCATGCGGCAGGCGGCGTGCGTGAATGCGGATCATCGCTAGACTCCTCAAGAGATTCAACGTTATCGGCGGCCGAGGTGACGTCCGCCGCCGCCTCCGCCACCACCGCCGAAACCGCCACCGTGCCCACCGCCGCCGACGTTCGGTCGCGCCTGGGCCGCACCACCACCATTGACGCCGCCACGGCTCTGGGCCACCTGACGGCTTTGCTGCCCGCGCTGCTGGTCGAGCCGCGCATTGGCGCCGTCGCCCGCGCCGCGCAGCGCGTTGTCGCGGTTCGCGTTCTGCGCGCGGTTGTTGAGATCATTTGAGCGGTTCGCGTTCTGCGCACGGTTGTTCATCTCGTTGCCGCGGTTCGCGTTTTGCGCACGGTTGTTGAGCTCGTTACCTCGGTTCGCGTTTTGCGCGCCGTTCTGCGCACGATTGTTCAGCTCATTGCCGCGATTGCCGTTCGGCCCGTTGGCGCCATTCGCATTCGGACGGTTGCCTCCCTTCTGGATGTCCTCCAGCCGCTGGCTCGCATTGCCGCCCACGTTCTGGCCAGTGCGATTCTCCAGCGTCTGCATGGCCTGCGTACGCGACTGGTCGTAGCCGCGGTACTGATTGCGCTGCCCGTTAAGGTTCGCGTTGTTGAGGTTCTGCTGGCGACGCTCGACGTTGGCGTTGCGGTTCCAGTTCGCCGTTGCGTTGTTCGTGTTGATGCGGTTATTGACGTTGATGTTGTTGTAGCGGTTGACATTGACGTTCACGTCGTGGGAACCCCAGTTGAAGCCGCCCCACAACGAATTCGCCACTGCCACGCCCGCGCCGAACGCTAGTCCGGTCATCAACGCCGAGCCAAAGACGTAGCCCGGAGGCGGCGGCATGTACACGGGCGGATAAGCCGGATACGGCCAGGTGCCGTAGACGACCGTCGGGTTATAGGTGGGCACGTAGACCACCTGCGGATTCGCCGGCTCGATCACGATCGTTTGCGTGGCCGAGCCGCTCGGGGCCGGCTGCACCACGATCTTCTGCTGCTCGTTGGACTTGAGGTTGCCCGCCTCCTGCGCCCTTGCCCGCAGGCGCTGCACCGAATCCATCACGTCGTTGGGCTGCGCGAGAAACGCATTGCCGATCTGCTGGACCCATTCGGGCTTCGAGTCCATCGTGGCGAGCACCTGCGGGAACGCGACCAGCGATTGCACGCTCGGGTCCCACGGCTCGGATGCCACGGCCTTCACGGCGTCGTCGCCCTTCAGGTTCGGATTCGACTTCGACCACGCGGCTGCGGCCTGCACGTCCTGCGGGAACGTGGAGGCCATGAGCACCTGCGCGAGCAGCGCGTCGGGATAGAGCGCGATGGGCGCGGTGAGCGAATCGAGCTGCTGGCTCGAAAGATGGGCCGCGTTCTGCGCGAACACGGCGGTGGTCCCCATCGGCCCCACGAAAAGCGGCGCGCCCGCAAGCGTGGCGCACACGAGCCAGGCGAGGCGCCGGCTGACACCGGATGATTTCACGTTACGGTCCTCCCGGTTACGGAACGATGCTGCCATTTGTGTAGCGATCGAACATTCGCAAACCTATCGTGAAGAACACGACGATCTCTAAACGCTACGTCATACTAGAGCAAAATAAGGGGGCGAGATTCGCAAGTGTCAATGTGAAATGGGTACCAGCGCGCCGGACCGGCGGCGTGCATTTAACATACCTAACAGTATGGTGTACGTATCAATCATGCACATACCGCTCAGAGTGCCCGGGATGGCGAGTGCGATGGGTTCGCACTCAAATGCGCACGCACGAAGCCCACGTGTTCGCGCAGCACGTAGAAGGCGTCGGCATATGCGAGCGGCATGCGCAATGTGTTCAGAGAGTTCTCGATCTCGTCGAGCTCGTCGAGCAGCGCGCGCCGCTGCTCTTCGCTCGTATGCTCGAGCGCGTCGCGCTCGATGGCGATGAGCGCGCCGTAATAGCGATAAATGCGCGAGCGCACGCGCCATTGGTAGAGCGCCGGTATGGCGCGCAACGCGGGAATCACGAGCACCGCCAGCGGCAGCAGCAGCACGAGAAGACGGTTCGTCACGCTCGCGATCCAGAACGGCAGCGCGCGATAGAGAAAACTCTTGCCCGACTTGTAGTAACGCGAGGCGTCCTCGCTGATGCGAAAGTCGTGCACCGCCGGGCTCGGAAATTCGCCCTCGCGCTGCAGCAGCCCGGGTACGCCGTTCACCTCGCCCGCGGCTTCGATGAGCAGATCGGATAGCGCCGGATGCAGCGTGTCGCGCGCGACGAGCTCTACGGTTGGCCCGATGAGATGCACGGTGTCAGGCGGAATGCGCCGCGCCAGATCGAGCACGCCTGGCGGCAGATCGACGTTCTCCAGGTACGGGAAGAGGCGCGTATAGGCGGCCGCTTCGTCGAAGCTCATCACCGATATGCCGGGTATGCCGAGGAGCCGCAGCATCAACGCGCGCGTGGTGGAGTCGCCGCTCAGCATGGCGGCCTCGACCCTGCCCGAAACGAGCGCCGTGGCCGCGTCCATGCCGTCGAGCGGCAGGAAGGTCGAGTTACCGCCGGGTTCGATGCCGTTCGCGTCGAGCAGCTTCAGCGCGAGTTCGCGCGTGCCGCTGCCCACGCGGCCAATGGCAATGCGCTTGCCGTCGAGGTCGGAGAGGCGCGTAAGGCCGGAGCCGCGATAAAACACGACGATCGGCAAATAGGCCACGCTGCCAAGCGACATGAGCGAGCGCGTATCCTTGCCCTCGGCCACGCCGCCCTGCACGAATGCGAGGTCCACATGCTCCTTCGGATCGAGCAGGCGCTGCAGGTTCTGCACCGAGCCGTCCGATTCGAGAATCTTGAGCCTCACGCCGTTGCGCGCGAGGATCGTGCGATAGGCCTCGGCCATCTGCATGAAGGAGCTGTCGGTGGGACCCGCACTGATCGTGATCGTACGCGGCGGCGCGGGATCGACGAGCCAGACGACGAGCCCCATCACGATGGCGCAAAATGCCGCCACGGGCAGCGCGGACATCGCAAGGTCGCGCCACGCGGGGTGGGTATGGTCTCGCAGGAAATTCGGCGGCGGCGGTCGATGTCGTCTCATGAGAACCCGGCGGCACTGCGTCAGACCCCTGAAGCGCTCATCATGCCATTTTCGAGACAGATCTGATCGCTGGCTTGCCCCGCCTGCACCTGGTGCTTACGAGAACCTGATCGGGAAACTCACGCGTCAGCCCGCCGCTGCCTTTGTGAGCGCGAACAGCTCGGCGCGCAGCGCCTTCGCGCGGTCGCGCTTCAGGTGCTGCTCGAACTCGGCCTGTGCGTCGAGCCACAACGCGTGCGCCTTGTCGTAACGGCGCAGGCCCGCCGCCGAGAGCCGGTAGACGAGCGTGCGCGTGTCGTGCTCGGCCGCCGCCGTGAGCACGAGGCCGTCGCGCTGCAGCGGCTTCAACGCACGCACGAGCGTGGTGCGGTCCATCACGAGGTCGTCGGACAGCTCGGCGGCCGTGGCGTCGGGCCGGTTCGCGAGGCGTGAGAGCAGCGTGAACTGCGCAGCCGTCACGCCCGCCTGCGAGAGGTGGCGCTCGTAGAGCTGCGTGACGAAGCGCGCCGCCTGCCGCAGCGCAAAACAGTTGCATTCTTCGCGCGTCACCCGCTTCGTCATCGTCATCCCCGGTCGAACCGACTACTGTAGTGCGGCCATCATACTTTCTCGAGCGCGAGCGCGATACCCTGCCCGCCGCCGATGCAAAGCGTGACCACGCCGCGGCGCAGCCCGTCGCGCTGCATCGACCACGCGAGGCGCGTGGTGAGGATCGCGCCCGTCGCGCCGATCGGGTGGCCGTGCGCGATCGCGCCGCCTTCCACGTTCACGATGTCTTCGGGAATGCCCAGTTGCTTCATGACCGCGAGCGGCACTGCCGCGAACGCCTCGTTGATCTCGAAGCGGTCGACGTCGCCGAGCGACCACCCCGCGCGGCGCAACGCCATCTGCACGGCCGGCACGGGCCCGAGGCCAAACAGGCCCGGCTCGACCGCCGCCACGCCCCACGCCACGAGCTTCACCATCGGCGCGAGGCCCTCGGCTTCGGCGAAGCCGCGCTCGGCCACGAGCATCGCGCTCGCCGCGCTATTGAGGCCAGGCGCATTGCCGGCCGTGATCGTGCCGTCCGGGCGAAACGCGGGGCGCAGCTTCGCCAGCGCTTCGGGCGTCGTGTCGGGGCGCGGCGCTTCGTCGGTTTCGATGCGCTCCACGCCCTTTTTGCCCTTCACTTCCACAGCGACGATTTCTTCCTTGAAGCGGCCCGCAGCCTGCGCGGCCGCGAAGCGCTGCTGCGAACGCACGGCCCAGGCGTCCTGCTCCGCACGCGTGAGCCCCACCTGCGTCACGAGGTCTTCGGTGTGCCAGCCCGAATGCTGG
>NZ_DATJWR010000320.1:0-14833 GCF_035501035.1 Paraburkholderia sp. | reverse complement strand
AATCCGAGCGGCCCGCGCACCAAGGGCCGCGCGCCGAGCACGCGCGCACGCACGATGCTGCCGCTCGTGCGCAACGCGCTGCTCGTGTCGATTCTCACGATCGCGGGCATCGTCACGGCGGCGAATCTCGGCATCAACGTGACGCCGCTGCTGGCGGGCGCGGGCGTGATCGGTCTGGCGATCGGCTTCGGCGCGCAATCGCTCGTGACCGACCTGATCACGGGGCTGTTCATCATCATCGAAGAGACGATTTCGGTGGGCGACTGGATCGATCTCGACAACGGCCATGCGGGCACCGTCGAGCATCTGTCGATTCGCACCGTGCGGCTGCGCGACGGGCAGGGCGCGATTCACGCCATTCCGTTCTCGCAGATCAAGATCGTGAAAAACCTCTCGCGCGATTTCGCGTTTGCCGTGTTCGAGGTGCGCGTGCCGTTCGCGGTCGATCTCGATACGGTCACGCGCATGATTCGCGAAACGGGCGCGGAGCTCGTGGCCGATTTTCGCTACCGCCGCGAGATTCTCGGGCCCGTGGAAGTGTGGGGGCTCGACCGGTTCGATCCGAACTGGATGGTCGTGAAAGGGCAGATCAAGACGCGGCCGCTGCAACAGTGGAGTGTGGCGCGCGCGTTCAACGCACGCCTGAAGCGCCACATGGACGAAGCCGGCATCGAGATCCCGGTGCCGCAGATGCAGGTGCACATGTCGTCACGCAGCGGCGACGTACAGGCGCCATACGAGACAACGCCCGAGCCGCCGCACGAGACGACGGCGCGCGCCGCGCATGGTCATGCGCATGCGCATGAAGAGCGCGCGAGCGGTGGCGTTGCGCGGGACGCATCGCACGAGCCACGGCCCGCGCCGCCTTCGACCGCCGGTCCCGAAGGCGCGCCGCCGCAAATTCCCACCGCAGGCAGCCGTGGCTGAATGCATTCTCCATCTGGCGGCACAACGTTGAGCGTGACGTCGAGATAGTTCGATTCCGGGGTCATGCTGGCTCGCTGCGCGCCGGGTCAGTGTTCGATTTCATTCGGATTGCTTATGAGTGGCGATATCGCGCCGTTCAGGCGATGGAGCAGCGGGACGCACGCGCCGCCATTGACCTCGCGACCGGTGCGCTTGCCGCCGCCATTGCCTCAATGCACCGCATCCGCCTTTTCGCGCGCCAGCGGCAGCACGTCGTTGACCTGCGTGGCGATATGCTCGCCCGGCACGCCGTAGATGTGCAGCGAGACGGCCTGCGCGGCGCTGCCGTTGGATAGCCGATGGATATTCGCGCGCCCGCGCCCGCCGAAGGAAACCGCGCCGCTTGCGCGCGGATGCGAGCGAACGACGTCGGCGCCCTGGCGCGCGTCGTCCCAGGCATAGCGCGTTTCGGTCAGCGTGCCCTCGAGCACGGCGTAACCACACCAGGTGTGGTGGGCGTGGATCGGGCTGGCGTGGCCCGGCTGCCAGACGAGCGATGCGACCGTGTAGAGGCCCCGGCTGTCGGTGGCGATAAGGTGGCGCCGATACGTGTGCGTGCAGCCTTCCCGTTGCGCGGGCGTGACCAGTGCCGGGTCGGCGAGCGCCCGCGTGAGCGCCTCGCGGACCTCATGCGCGAAACGGGCGCAACGCGACGGATCGGCGGGCGTCGCGCAGGCTTCGAAGGCGGCGTCGAGCGCGGCGCACAGGCGTGCGACGGCGAGCGCATGGTGCTCCGCGGTGTGGACGGCGCTCAGCAGGGCGAGTTCGGCTGGGGCGTACATGGCGCGTTCTTCTTTGAGTTTCGATAAGAAGATTTATAGCCGCTTGCGTCGAGAAAGAGTTTCCCTATTCTTTTGCCATTTCCCTATCATGTAGAATAAATTTCTACGCTTCGGGGAGGCGGAAATGGATCTCATCGACAGAAAACTGGTCGAGCTGCTGCAGCAGGACGCCACCATGCCGGTCGCCGAACTGGCGCAGCGCGTCAATCTCTCACAAACGCCGTGCTGGAAGCGCGTGCAGCGCCTGAAGGAGACCGGGGTGATCCGCGCGCAGGTCGCGCTGTGCGACCCGCGCAAGCTCGGCGTGGGAACGACGGTGTTCGTCGGCGTGCGAACGAACCAGCACACCGAGGCATGGGCGCAGACTTTCACGCGCGCGGTGCAGGACATTCCGGAGATCGTCGAGGCCTATCGCATGAGCGGCGAGACCGACTACCTGCTGCGTATCGTGGTGTCCGATATCGATGACTACGACCGCGTCTACAAGCAGCTGATTCGCGCCGTGCCGCTCTTCGACGTGAGTTCGAGCTTCGCCATGGAGCAGCTCAAGTACTCGACGGCGCTGCCGGTGCGCAGCGGGACGTAGAGCGGGACTGGCGGCACCTCGCGCGCGGCATCCGCGCCAGCGCGCTGCTTGGGCCGCAAGCCGTCTGCAAGGCGCTGCGGCGTAGAATGCCCTTTCCTCTCACCGTTTTCCTTCAAGGCTGGGCACGACCGATGAACGAACCGCGCAAGAAGAACCCCACGTTCGGCGTTGCCGTGCTGATCGTCGTGGTGGTGCTGTTCGTGATCGGCACCGTGCTCTTCAATGCGCTGCGCGGCAAGCACGAATACGACGAAAGCGTCGGCGCGAGCGCAGCGAATCCATCGACGAGCGCAACGGCGAGCACGGCCGCCTCGCAAGCCGGCAGCTCGACGCAGTGACGTAGCCTTAGCGGCACCGCCTTACCGCAGCGACGCACGGTGCACACCGCGCGCTTCGCTCCCCACGCGCCTTACTCTTCCGGTAGCCGGATGATGCTCGCGTCCCGGCGAATCAGCCAGGAGGCCGCGATCATCTGCTTGCACTGGTGGGCGAGCAGCTTGATCTCCTGGGCGAGTTCCGCCGAGGCGCCGAGCGCGCGTTCGGCCTCCACCACCATCGCATCCAGCTCGCGCGTGAATTGCTTCGTGATGTCGGCCTGATCGGCGGGCGCGGGGGTGCCCGCCTCGGCGGCGACGAGGTTTTCGCGCACGCACGAGAGGGCGCGCTCGAGCGCGTCGAGCTTGAGCGCCGGTTGGTCGGGACGCGCCGTGCTGCGCAGCAGCGGCGCGGTGGCCGTGATCTGCGAGGCGAGCACGTGGCTGCGCACGAGCAGGTCGTTGAGCTCGGGCACGAACTTCTGCGCGGACTTTGGTTCGAGCATCATGCGCTGGAACGCCTGGCCGAGATTCGCGAACGCCACGTGCACGTTCTTGCGCGCAAGCCGGTAGCGGAAGTCGCGCGCGAGCGAGGGCGCCGCAGCGGCGGCGTTCTGCGCGGCCTGTGCGGTGGCCTTCGCGCCGACCGCCGCGACGGGCGAGCCCGGGGCGCTGCCCGCGGGCGCTTCGTCGAGCGCGAGGGCCGCGGCGGCGAGGGGCTCGTCCACGACACTCGCAGCGCGCGCCATGCCGCCTTTCACGCCGCCAGCCGAGCCGCCTGCGAAACTGCCTGCCACCCCTCCAGCGTCTGTTGCTGCCGTCGCCATCGCGTGGCCCGGCACGCGCGCGCCGGCCTCGCTGATCGTAGCCCCCGCAAACGCCGGCTGCGGCGCGCTCGTGCGCCCGCTCCACCACCAGCTCGCCTCGAGATAGCTGCGCGTCGCGGCGATCATGTCGTGCACGAGCTTGCCCATCAGCCGATATTCCCAGTAGGGGAACAGATGGCTCGCGGCGATCGCGATCATGCAGCCCACCACGGTGTCGATCGCGCGCTCGCCGATGATGCGCATGCTGCCCGGTGCAAGCAGATGAAACATCAGGAGCACGTAAGCCGACGTGAACACCACGCTTGCCGTGTAGTTGAAGAGCAGGAGGCTATAGCTCATCACCATCGCCGCGAACATCGAGACGAGCAGCACGAGCGGCTGCTTGACGAGCAGGATCAACGCGATGCTGGCCACGCAGCCGATCAGCGTGCCGACGATACGCTGCGCATTGCGCTGGCGCGTGAGCGAGTAGCCGGGCTTCAGAATGATGATGCTCGTCATCACGATCCAGTAAGCGTTCGTGAGCGGCAACAGCCGCCCGAGCCAGAAGCCCACCGCAACGGCAATCGTCACGCGCAGCGCGTGGCGAAAGCTCGGCGAGGCCATCGTGAGGTTCGAGAAGATTTGCAGGAAGGGCACACGGCGACTTGTCACGAAACGTGTCAGCGCTTCGTCGATGCGCAGCTCGGTTCCGGTCGTCGGCATCTCGCTCGCGAGGCTGCGGCGCATGCGGTCGATCAGGCGCGTCGCGCTCCAGATACGCCGGAACGAGGCCGAGATCGCCGCATAGGCTTCCGGGTCGGTGGCGGCCAGGTCGCGCTTTTTCAGCAGCTCGAGCTCGTATTCGATCGCGCGCAGCTCGGCTTTCACGTTGACGCTCGCGCGCGGCGCTTCGTTTTGCAGCACAGCAAGGCCGATATCTTCCAGGTCGGCGGCGGCCTTGCGGATCAGGTCGCGATAGAACACCAGCAGGTCCGAGCCGCCGAAGGTGTTGCGCACGAGCGGGTAGTCGGTATGCGCGCCCACGAAGAGCTCATGCAGATCGACTGTGTTGATGAAAAGGTTGAAGTGCATCGCGCGGCGCGCGTCGATCTTGCCGGCCTTGAGCCTCGGCAGGTTGCGCAGCACGATGTCGCGCGCGGCGTCCTGGCGCTCGACCGCCGCGATCTGCTTGGCCACGAGGTTGCGGTAGCACTCGTCGAGATCGTTATCGAGGTCGAAGAACTGGGCGCGCGCGAGCAGGTACTCGGCGCAGGCGAACACGCTCTCCGCGAGCGCCTGCTGCTCGATGCGATCGAGCATGAGCCGGCTCACGAGCGTCGACCAGCCCGTGTACCAAAGGCCGCCCAGCAGGATCCACAGCGCATTCACGAGCGCCTGGTGCGGCGTGAAGTGCTCCTCGAGCGTCATCACCATCATGAAGAGGGTGGCGAAGCTGATCTGCGGCCAGCGGTTGCCGTACACGACGATCAGCGAGAGGACGAAGGTGAGCGGCACGACGGTCGCCCAGAGCGCCACCGGATTGACGGTCGCGAGGCCCGTGGCGTAAGCGGACAGGAAACCGATCACGCTGCACGCCAGCATCTCGTTGCGCTTGTACTTGAGCGGTCCCGGCATGTCGACCACGCAGGCGCCGAGCGCGCCGGTGGAGATCGTGAAGCCGAGCTCGCTCTTGTGGAAGGCGAACAGGCACAGGACGGCGGGAAGCGAGATGCCGACCGCGATGCGCAGACCGCCGTAAAAGTACTGGCTATAGAGGAATTTTCTGATTTCTACCGAGTAACGCATCGACTGCCGAATGGTTCGAGAGCGGACGGTACGCCGCGGAGTGTGGCGCTGAGTCTAACTGATTTCGGGCGCGATCTGACCGTCTGCGTATGCGGGCTTTCCCGTGCGTTCCAGCGGGCCGCAGCCGGCTGCCTTCGCGCTGGCGCGAGCGCGTGGAACCCGTGCTTTCAGTCCACGCTGAGCGTGCTGGCGTCGCCGAGCAGACCGTGCGTGCCGTGTATGCGCCGCATGCGCGTGCGATACCAGAGTGTCCAGGCCATCAGGCCGCCGAACACGCCATAGCCGATGATCGGCGACATGACGAGAAAGCGCTCGACCGGCCAGATGGCGGCAAGCCAGGTGCGCACCACCGAGTCGACGCACAGCCCCCCGCCCCAGACGATCGTGAGCAGTCGCATGGCCGAGACGAAGCTGGGGTTCTCGTCCCAGAGCCGCTCGAGGCGTGCGACACCCTCGCGTGTTTCGCGTGCGACCGTGGCCCGCGTGAGATAGAACACGAGCGGGCGCTTTGCCAGCAGCGAGAGCAGGAAGGTGACACCGATCGCGCCCGAGGCGAGGCATTCGCGCATCAGCAGCACGCGCGGGCTGCCGCCGAACGCGACAGCGAGCAGCGAGAGCACGATGCCGAGCAGAATGACGGACGAGAGCGCATCGACGCGCCGAAAGCGCACCAGTTCGACGATGCTCCAGAGGAGCGGCGGAATGGCCGAGGCAACGAGGCCGCCGACTTCGCCCCAATGCGGTTCGGCGAGACGGTAGGCGACCCACGGAAGCAGCAGGTTGACGGCCAGTTCGGCGACGAATGCTGGACGCAGCTTCATGGGATGCGTGCTCCTGAGAGGGCTTCCTGCGGGATGACCGAAGTATCGTTCAAGCGCCGCGCGGCAGCAAACGCGAGTCGTGGTCGAGCGGCGCTCGAGGTGCGGTCGTCGAGCCGCGTTGATGCATCTCGCGTACCTGCCGGAGCCCGGCTCGCGGCACGCGCGGCGCTATGCGAAACTGCCGCGTGGGCTGCCCGACGCGGCCCGCTTTCCTTCTTTTCTCTCATGACCGCTCGCGCTCCCATCCCGTTGCAGGAAATCGAACTCGTCGCCGTTCGCGCGCAGGGCGCGGGCGGCCAGAATGTCAACAAGGTGTCGAGCGCGATTCATCTGCGCTTTGACATTCGCGCGTCGTCGCTGCCCGAGGTGCTCAAGTTGCGCCTGCTTGCGCTCGCCGACCGGCGTATTTCGCGCGGGGGCGTCATCGTCATCAAGTCGCAGGAATACCGCACCCAGGAGCAGAACAGGGAGGCGGCGCTGGCGCGTCTGGAGGAACTGGTCGACAGCGTGAGCGTGACGCGCAAGGCGCGCGTGGCGACGCGTCCGACCCGCGCCTCGAAGCTGCGCCGGCTCGATGCCAAGGCACGCCATGGCGAGACGAAGGCGGCCCGGCGGCGCGTTTGCGACTGAGCCTGGCACGCCGGCGTGCCGGTTCGTTCATGCATTAGCCTCGCGCCACGGCTGCCCGCGCGGTCCGTGCTCGGGCGGAAAGTCGGCGCATAGCACGTGCGTCGCGCCGCCGAAGTCGAGCGCGATGGCCGCGGTATAGCAGAGTTCGCCGTCATTGAGCGAGTAGTGCGGGCCCATGACGGCAACGCGTCCGGGCGCGGCGAGCGCGCGCCGGAAATATTCGCGGCGCGACCAGTTGCTGTCGGTGTCGGGGTAGAAGGGCGCGAGGCGCGCGGGCGGCCCGACGCCGGGCGCCGTGATCGAGGGCGCGTGCTGCTCGCCGTGCTCGTTCGCGGCGAATACGCGCTGCGCGTGGCTGCCGCCGAAGATCGCCGCGGCGGCCGCTTCCAGCGAACCGCCGCCGGTGAGCACGCGCGCGCCGCGCAGCATCGCGTGCGAGAGCGCGCCGAAGTTGACCTGCTCGACGATCTCGGTGCTGCGCTGGTAGTCGGCAAAGCGCTGCCACATCGAGTGCGCGAGCGCGGGCGCGGCGGCGCTCGCCTCGCGCACCGAAGCGTTCGGCTCGCCGAACCAGAAGCCCTGCACGAGATCGACGTCGGCCTGCATCAGCACCATGAGCTGCGTTTCGGTTTCGACGCCCTCGGCGAGCACCATCGTGCCCGCGTGATGGAGGATCGAGACGAGCTCCGCGATGAAGTCCACATGACTCTCGCCGCTGGCCGCGCGCTTGACGAGCGAGCGATCGAGCTTGACGATGTCCGGCCGGTAGCGCCAGACGCGATCGAAATTGGAGAAGCCTGCGCCGAAGTCGTCGAGTGCGACGAGGAAGTCGCGGCCGCCAGCGGGCGGCCGTTCGTCGACGAACGAACTGTACTCGTCGCCGCCGCGCTGCTCGAGAACCTCGATCACCACGCGTTCGTGCGGGAAGTCGAATTGTCGGCACAGACCGTCGATGGCCGCCTGCGCGGGGTCCGCGGCGCGCGCGCTGCGCGGCAGCGTATTCAGGAAGATCCAGCCGGTCTCGATGCCTTGTCCGACGAAATTCGCGAGGTGCAGGCAGCGGGCGAGTTCGTCGAGTTGCTGCGCCTCGGCGCCCGCTACACCCGCGAACAGATCCGCCGGCGCTACGGCGTGGCCGGCGGCGTCGGTGGCGCGCAGCAGCGCTTCATAGCCGACCACGCGCTGGTGGGTGATCGACAGCACTGGCTGGAACGCACTCTTGAGCTCGCAGCCGCGCCATTGCGCGCCCCAGCTGTCGCCATGCGGCTGCAACTGGGCAAGCTGGCTGGCGGCCGGAGTCGCCTTCGCATTCGACATATCGTTCGGCATGGCTCGGGATGCGCGGCGGTGCGCGATTCGGGGGCCCGTGGGCCGCGCCAGGCTGCTGCTGCGTGCTGCAGGCGCTCGCGCGGCGGCGGTAGGTCGTGCCGTCAAGTGTACGGACTATCGAAAAGTACTGCGCGCACGTGGCGTGCCCAGCGAGGCGTGGCGCACATATCGATCGTGGGGCGGGAGAGCAGAGCGGCGCAAGCCGCTGGCGCGCGGTGAGCAGGTCTCGCGGCGTGCCGGGTGAACTTGCCGGAACCAACGGACTACGCGAAAAGCTACGAGATGAAGCGGAGGATTGCGAAAGGACGGGAGGCGCCCGCCATGGGCCGGTGCCTCCCGTGCTGCCGGATTTGGCGCTCAGTGCGTGGCGTTGGGCACGTCGAGGATCAGGATGATGGTCCAGTCCGCGTCGCCTTCGTGATGGTACTGGCGCTCCGCCACGATGAACGGCTGCTGCTTGCCGGCCGGGCCGAGGAACAGCACGTCGCCTTCCATCGGGAGGCACTCGATGGGCGGCAGCGCGAGAAAGGCGTCCTGACTGCCGCCGCGGGGCATCAGCTTCTCGATCTTGCGGGAAGCCGCTTCGGTCCATTCGATGTCGAGCTGGATGTTGCTCATTGGGATTCTCCGCGCGTGGGCGCGCACAGGGTTGGGCATGCCGACCGCGTCTATCCTGACCGGGTCGGATTCGAGGTGCGCGACTTTAGCATACCGCGCTCGCACCGCGGCGCGAGCCCATGGCGCACGCGCGCCACGAGCAGCGCAGGGTGGGGCGCGGCCAGCAAAAAAAACCGATGACGGCGCGACCGGCATCGGCTTTATTTCCGGGAAGGCGCTACCCGCGCGGCATGAGCTGCGCGGCGCGGCCGATGTCCTTACTGGGCCTCGGCGGGCTTCTTGTGCATATGCCCGGACTTGTGGTGCTTCATGGGCATTTCCTGTTGCGCGGACATGGCCGCCTGCTGACGCTGCTGCAGATCCTGAGCGCGTTGTTCGACATCTGCAGCCTTTGCCGGATCGGTGCTCATCATGATGCCGTTATCCGACTGCGCGTATGCAGCGCCCGTCAGTGCGGAAAGCGAAATCAGGACTGCGAGGGACACTTTTTTCATCTCTACCTCCGAAGGAGTGGTTTATGGACCCAGCCGGTACCTGTCCAAGCAGGATGGACATCTCATTCTAACGAGCAAATACTCGCCCCAGATGACATCACGTGAGCGCAGCGCCCCGGAGTTACATCTGGTTACATCTGCTGTCGCATATCGGTCACGCTAGAACCATCCAATCATCCTGTAGACATAAAACTGCGCGATCCCTATCAACTCGTGCAGCGCGGTTTCGGCGGAATCGAGGTTGGCCACGCGCGGCAGCAGGCCGCGTTTGACGAGGCGCACGCTCGAGACTGCGGGCAGCGGGTTCATGTCGAAGCGCCGGAAATCGAGCATCGCGCGCCGCATCTGGTACGAGGACGTCACGAGCAGGAGCGTGTCGTTGTTCTCGGCGTGGACGATAGGCGCGACGTTGCGCGCATTCTGCCAGGTCGTGAGGCTCTGGTTTTCGATGACGAGGTCGGCGCTCGGCACGCCCGCGTGCAGCAGGTAGGGCACGTAGTTGTCGGCCTCGGCGCTTGCGTGGTGCTGCGGGTTGCCGCCGGTCACGATCACCCGGCACACGCCGCCCTCGCGGGCGCACTTCGCGTGCAGCGCGGCGGCAAGCGCTATGCGCGCGTAGACATCGGGCTTGGGCACCAGTTGCCCGTCTCGATACTCGGTGCCCCCGCCCAGCATCACGATGGCGGTGCGCGGCCCGAAGCTCATCGGGCCGACTCTGGCTTGATCGTAGGGAGTGCGATACATCCTGGGCTGGGCGAAATCGAGCAGCACCCCGGACAGCCAGCCGGCCGCGAGCAGCCAGAAGACGATGGCCGCGCAGGCAGCGACTCGCCAGCGCGCGCTGCGCCACAGCATGGCTAGCGCAATAAATAGCGCAAACAAAACGAATAGAATCAATTTGGATGAGGTAACGTATTGTTTTCGGGAAGAAGCGCGTCCAACTGCCTTTTGCGCCGCGAGCGTGGCGCGGCGTTGGGCGGGCAGGAAGCGGCGAATTCGCTTTCACGGGGCCCGGATAACCTGCAGTCCCTGCCGCCGCACAGCGTACGGATGGCGCGGGCGCCCACGAGGGCTCGGGCTTTGCCGCTTACGCGGTCTTGCGGCGAAGCCGGTTCGCGCCAGGCTCAATGATCGCAGGACTGCACTTTAAGAAAGAAGTGAGATGACCACGTATTCCAACGAAGCAGTACTCGAAGCGCTGCGGCGGGTGCAGTATCGGCAGGTCCCGTGGGCGCGTCGGCCTGAGGTGTTTCAGTATTTGCGCGATCTCGGCATGATGGATATCGTTCGTCAGCGTACGGTTGCGCCGGCGCCCGGCTTTCATGCGCCGGTCGACATTGCGGTGCTGACCGATCGCGGCCGCGCGGAATTCGCGCGTCTTGAGCGCGACGAGCGCACGGCGCATTGGAGCGCACATCGCGTGGCCGACTATGTCGCGGAGTGCGTGCCCCAAGCCGGCCTCGAAGCCCGCCAGTAGTTCCTCTCCCCTCTACCGCCAAAAAAAAGCCCGCATCGAAAGATACGGGCTTACCGGAATTACTGCTGCCACGCTGTGCTTGATGGCGTAAAGGTAGACCACACGCAAGGCGAGGTGGTTCCCAAAGGCAGGGTATATGCTGAGCCGCGGCTGTATCCGTCTTCCATCAGTAACTGGCAGTTCCGCCGGCGATGTCAATTGAGCCAGTTTCAGTGGCGCTGCGGCTCCTGCCGCTGTGGTGCGTTGCGGCGTGCATTTTCGGCAATGTCCCCGCGCAGGTCGCCGCGCGGCACGGGCCGGCGATCCGCGCCGCTGCGAGACTCGGCAGGTGGCCACGCTCGAGCGCCACTGCGGGGCGCTGACCATGTCGGTACTGGGGCATGCGGTGGTTGGGCGGCAGCACTGAACGACATGAACGACGCCGTCAACGCGAAAAGCGCGAGAGCAAGCAGCGAAACCATGATGCCCCGAATGTGCAGGTTCATGGATTTCATGATGGCTTCCCGTCAATCGGGTTTGCTGACGTTCACGGACATAAGGGCACGTTAACTTAATGTGCGAAAGGATGCTGTAAATATTGGTAAAGAGATGTATCGCACAGGCGCCCGCTTTGTTGTGGACGCAGCGAATCGATGGTCGCCTGCGTGGGGCGCAGAAGGGCGTTGCGTCCGGTCGGACGGACACAACGGGAAAGCCGGAAGGGGGAACTGGCGAGCCGGCAAAGGCGCCCGCACGGGCCGCAACTGCGGCCAGATGGCGTGCCGGGCGCACGAGGCGCCCGGCACGGAACGATTACAGCGTGGGCTCAGGCCATCTTGACCGGCGCGCGCCACGACTCCGGGTTGGTCCAGAACGCGCCGCGCAGGCGGTCGCGGCTCGGCGGTGCGGGCGGCTTGGTAGCCGTTGCGCCGATACGGCCGCGCAACGAAATCTCGCGCCCGTTCGAACTGAGTCGCTTGACGATCTCCGCAAGCGTGCCGTCCGCCTGCCACTCGTCGAAACGGCGGCGGCAGGTCGGCGGCGAGGGGTAGCGGCCCGGTAGCTTGGACCACCCCTCACCCGTCGAAAGTACCCAGAGCACCGCGTTGACCACAGCACGCGCTTCGACGCGAGGCCGTCCGCGCCGCTCGCTCCGTGCCGGTTCGGCACAGAACAACGCCTCGACCAGCGCCCATTCGTTGTCTCTCAAATCGTCGAACAGCATCATGTTTCACCTCAGCGAAGCTATCTCCGGTGCGCTGCCCCGCGCTGCGCACTCTTCATGTACTCCCGACCGGATGCCGGAGTACCAGGCGGGCCCGGATGGATCGATCCGGACTGCGTGCTTCCGGTACGTCCATCGAGCCTGTGCGTGCCTTAATGCGAAAACTGTGCCAGCACGTACGTTCTCGTCTTGAAGCCGCGTGGCGCCAAGCCCGCGCGGGAGATTGCCAGGGGCGTATGAGACGCGAAAACACTTGCCAAGAGAATCGGGAGAATCACCAATCTTGTGCAAGGAGGCCCGTCGGACGTGCGTTTGCGCTGTATTGCTGCACTGCGGCGAACAATCGGCGTCGCGATTCATTTTCGCGTAACGGTATGCGATCGACATAGAATTGCATGAAATCGGATGATTCATGAGGTATGCGGATGAATGTGACGCTGCGGCAATTGCGGGTGTTCATCGAGGTCGCGAAGCTCCAGAGCTTCAGCCGGGCCGGGGACGAAATCGGGCTCACGCAGTCGGCGGTGAGCCGCTGCGTGCGCGAGCTGGAGGCCGAGATCGGCGTGAAGCTCGTCGATCGGACGACGCGCGAAGTGCAGCTCACGGATGTCGGCGCAAACCTGATCGCGAGCATCCCGCGTCTCATCAGCGACCTCGACGACGCATTGCGCGAGATTCGGGAGATCGGTGAGCAGCGGCGCGGCCGGGTCGTCGTCGCGGCAAGCCCCACGGTGGCGTGCCGGCTGATGCCGGAGGTCGTGGCCGCTTGCGGGCGGCAGTTTCCCTACATCACGCTCGGGCTGCGCGACGACGTGCAGAGCGATGTCGTGCGGAAGATCCGTTCGGGCGAGGTGGACTTCGGCGTGATCATCGGTCCCTTTGCGGCCGAAGATCTCGAAACGGAGTGTCTGACCACGGACTCGTTCTGCGTGGTCGTGCGCGGCGATCATGCGCTCGCGCAGCGCGAACAGGTCTCGTGGAAGGCGCTGGACGGCGAGCGCCTCGTGATGCTCGACTATGCCTCGGGTAGCCGCCCGCTGATCGACGCCGTGATGAGCGAGCAGGGCGTGCGTGCGCGCGTCGTGCAGGAGCTTGGGCATCCCGCGACGGTGTTCGGCCTCGTCGAGGCGGGCGTGGGCATCAGCGTGCTGCCCTGGCTCGCCCTGCCCGTGCCGGCGGGCGCGTCGCTGCTCGCGCGGCCGCTCGTGCCCCGCGCTGAGCGCACGGTGGAGCTCGTGCGGCGCCGCGACCGTTCGCTCTCGCCTGCCGCCGAGGCGGTGTGGTCGTTGATCCGCCAGCTTTCCGGTCAGCCCGAAGTACGGCGCTGACGAAGTACGGCATTGAAAAATGCAGCACTGAAGCGGTGCGCCCCCGATTGCCGGCCTCGGCTTCGGTGGTGCGGGCTGCGCGCTACACTCCATGCTTTCCCACAATTTGTGACATCCGGAAATCTCGATGAGCGATCTCGATCCGTCGTCCTCCGTTTCCCTGCCGCGCGACGCGGTGCGTGCGCTGCGCTCGTCGCAGATACGCGAAGTGGCCAACGCAGGGTTCGGCGTTCCCGACGTGCTGCCGTTCTGGTTCGGTGAGTCCGATCGCGTGACGCCGCCGTTCATCCGCGAGGCCGCGGCAGAGGCGCTCGGGCGCGGCGACACGTTCTACACGCACAACCTCGGCATCGCGCCGCTGCGCGAATCGCTCGCGCGCTATGTGAGCGAACTGCACGGCGCGACGCCGCTCGACAACATCGCGGTGACGAGCGCCGGCGTGAACGCGCTGATGCTCGCGGCGCAACTGGTGGTGGGCGCGGGCGAGCGCGCAGTGGCGCTCACGCCGCTGTGGCCGAACCTCGTCGAGATTCCGAAGATTCTCGGCGCCACGGTCGAGACGGTCTCGCTCAGCTATGGCGAACGCGGCTGGACGCTCGATCTCGACAGGCTGCTGGCGGCGCTTACGCCCGACACGCGCCTCTTGATGATCAACTCGCCGAACAACCCGACCGGCTGGGTGATGACGCGCGACGAGCAGCGCGCCGTGCTCGAGCACTGCCGGCGCCACGGCATCTGGATCGTCGCCGACGAGGTCTACGAGCGCCTCTATTACGGCGACGCGGGCGAGCGCGCCGCGCCCTCGTTCCTCGACATCGCCTCGCGCGAAGAAAGATTGATATGCGTCAATTCTTTCTCGAAGACGTGGGTCATGACCGGCTGGCGGCTCGGCTGGATGGTCGTGCCGCGCACCCTGACGGACGATCTCGGCAAGCTGGTCGAGTACAACACCTCGTGCGCGCCCTCGTTCGTGCAGCAGGCCGGCATCGCCGCCGTTGAGCACGGTGAGCCGTTCACGCGTGCGCTCGTCGCCGATCTGCGCGCTTCGCGCGACCATCTCGCGGCAGCGCTCGCGAAGCTGCCGGGCGTCGACGTAAAGGTACCGCGTGGCGCGATGTACCTGTTTTTCCGGCTGCAGGGTGCGCAAAACAGTCTCGAGCTGTGCAAGGCGCTGGTGCGCGATGCGGGCCTCGGCCTTGCACCCGGCAGCGCGTTCGGTCCGGAGGGGGAAGGCTTCGTGCGCTGGTGCTACGCGTGCAACCCGGCGCGCCTCGATGCGGGCGTCGAACGTCTGGCGGGTTACCTGGAGGCGATCGGGGCGCGCTGAGTGCACGCCTTTGCGCCATTTATGCACAGGCATGGCGCAAGGGCGCGAACGGGCACTGTGCCGGAGGCGAAACGCGGCGATGCGTGCCGGATGGCGTCTTTACGCACCGGGCGTTTTTGCGTAATATGGCGCTCAGTCTAGCGATTCCCTGCGGGAATTTCGCTGCTCCGTCCGGCTGGGTCTGGCGCTTTGCCTGTATTTCGGCCCCCCGGTGCGTGCTCCCATCAATATGACCGATCAGAATCGGGCGAGCGCGTCTCCAGTTCCATATCGTCTTTCGTCTGTCTGATCCGGTTCCTTGAACCTGATTTACCTTACTTAGGGTCTGACCTGGCTGCATGA
>NZ_DATJWR010000319.1:0-6857 GCF_035501035.1 Paraburkholderia sp. | reverse complement strand
CCGGACATCCAGGCGTGCGCTACCGTTGTCGAGCGGGGTTGTGAGCACGGCCGACGTGAGTCCACCGTCGTCTCCCTCCAGCCACTCGATTTCGGTGCGGGGGTGAGTCACCACGTTAGCGAGCCCGGCAATGCGGTCGATCAGGTAGCGAGACATAGTCGTCTCGAAGTTGTCTTTCCGGATGAGCACATGAACACGCGCCGCATGCGACGCGAGATAGACGATTGCTTGTCCGGCAGAATTGCCACCACCGACGACAGCCACATCGGCGCCCACGCACATGCGCGCTTCGATCGGTGAAGCCCAGTAGTAGACGCCCCGTCCTTCGAATTCATCGAGGCCCGCGATGGCAGGGCGCCGGTAGATCGCGCCACTGGCGATGACGATCGTGCGCGCCCGTACAGCTGTCCCGCCGCGCGTTTCGAGGGAGTACGGCCGTTCGGCGCAATGGAGCGCTGTGGCCTGCACCGGAATGGCGATGTGTGCGCCGAACTTGATTGCCTGCGTATAGGCGCGTCCCGCTAGCGCCTGGCCCGTGACGCCAGTCGGGAATCCCAGATAGTTTTCGATTTTGGCGCTAGCGCCGGCCTGCCCTCCGGGCGCACTGCACTCTAGCACCAGCACGGACAATCCTTCCGATGCGGCATAGACGGCCGCCGCCAGCCCTGCGGGGCCTGCCCCGACGATCGCGACGTCATAGACGCAGGAAGTGTCGAGATCACTCAGAAAGCCAAGTGCAGCGGCAAGTTGCGCATCTGTCGGTGCGCGCAGGATAGTGCCATTAGGACATATGGCAACCGGTAGCTCGTCTGTCGTCATGCCAAACTGGTCGACAATCACGTGCGCTTCGCGGTCGGTATCCATCTCAAGCACGCTGTACGGATGCGCATTGCGCGTGAGAAAACCACGCAATTCGCGCAGTCGTTGGTTCTGGCTATGACCGATCAGTACCGGCCCCATCCCTATTTCCATTGCCCTTATGCGTCTGAGGATGAGGGCATGAAGGATGCGCTCGCCAAGCTCAGGTACGGCGTTGATAAGCGTACGTACCTGCTCGGGGCGCATCTCGATCGCGTCGACAGGTTCGATCGCGACCGCATCGACAAGCGCCAGATGCCGTCCGCTCAGTTGACCAATTTCGCCGGTGAAATTTCCGGCATGCAGTTCAGCGACGGGATGTGATCCCCTCAGTCGATCGCCAGACATCATGCTCACTGCGCCACTGACGATGACAAACATATTTACATCGGATCGCCCGGCTTTGATCATCATTTCGCCGGCTGCCCAATGGCGCAGTATCCCGAAGCATCGCAGGCGCGAGATTTCGTGCGCAGTGAGGCGGGGAAACAAATGCTCTGGATGGGTTAGAAAGGAAGACGGTGCGTCGCCGCCGCCTGAGTCCTCGGGATCGCGAGTCATGATGCGGATCCAATAGGGTAGACCCTCATCGAAGCCATTGGATGGTTACGCCATTGCTGAGCATGAGCGCGTTGGTTGATGGGAATTCGGGGTGTTTTGGGCGTCCAGCGTGATGTAGAGAGGGGGATCTCCCTCAGGCATCTTGCACAAACGATGCCCAAGGGAGAGTCTCACGTCTGCCAAGAACAGAGACTCCCCCAGTGTGCCACGTGAGAGCCAACGCCCCCAATTTTTATCGCCTGTTGCTACGTATTGATCAGGACTACGCCGACCAGACCCGGGAACAGGGTTGCCGCTGCGGCGGCGTACTGCATAGCGCCCGTTACCCACGCAAGCCGCGCGGTATTTCATGCGAAGCCCGCTGCCACTGCGATTTCCGCCACAGCTTCTGCTGCGCTGGCTGTCGCCGCCGTACCACGCCTTTCTCCGTGCGCTTTCTTGGCCGGCGCGTCTACGTCGGCGCAATCATGGTCACCGTCAGCGCCACCCGGGCTAGCGCGGGTTCGGCTGCGGCAATGCGCCAGCTCGACGCCCTTGGCGTGCCGCCCGCGACGATCGCCAGATGGCGCAAGTGGTGGACCACGGACTTCGTCAGCACACCATTCTGGACGCTCGGACAGGCGGCGTTCATGCCGCCCATCGATACCGGGCTGGCACCGGTGAGCCTGCTCGAACGCTTTGTCGCGACGCGACCTCCCGAGCCGCTGCTGTGCCTGCTGCTGTGGCTTGCTCCACTCACCAGCGCAAGCGCCATGGGCGCCGTGAGTGAGGGACGGTAGCCGCCCGCAGAACTTCTCGCTCGCCCCCCTCGGAACGCGCCTGTAGTCTCGCCTCTGCCTTGAATCGCGGTGCGATGCGCCGCATCCCTGGAGAGAGCATGACTGAACTTCACGATTTACCCTTGCGGGATCGTTGGGCGCGGCTGCGCTTTGCGATCGTGGGCCCCTTGCTTGCCGCACCACCTGAACCCGGCGAGTTGCGCGAACTCATCACCGTGCTGGCCACCAAACGCTGGCGTCATCCGGTGACCGGCGACGATGTCCAGTTCGGCCGCTCGACCATCGAGCGATGGTTCTACAAGGCCCGCAAGGCCGCCCACGACCCGGTGGACACCCTTCGCAACCGCCAACGTCCTTCTGGCGCCGGCGCACTCCTGTCGCCCGCAGCGGTACAGTCGATCCGCGCGCAATATCGCCAGCACCCAGGCTGGACATGCCAGCTCCACTACGACAACCTTAAGGTCATACTCGGCGAGGTGGGCGTACCGTCCTATACGACACTGCGCCGTTACCTGCGCGCCCAGGGGATGTATCGCGAACGCAAGCCGCGTCATACGAGCACCGGAGCGATGCTCGCCCGCGATCGTCTCGAGAAGCTCGAGGTACGCAGCTTCGAGGTCGAGCACGTCAATGCGCTCTGGCATCTCGATTTCCACCACGGCTCGCGTAAGCTGCTCATGCACGACGGCCAGTGGATTACGCCGATGCTGCTGTGCGTGCTTGACGACCGCTCGCGCATCGTCTGCCATGCGCAGTGGTTTCTCGACGAGACCGCGCGCAGTCTGATCCATGGACTGTGCCAGGCGTTCCAGCGGCGCAGCCTCCCACGCGCGCTGATGACCGACAACGGCGCTGCAATGCTTGCGGAGGAAACGACCGCTGGACTGCACACGCTTGGCGTGCTGCACCAGACGACCCTCCCATACTCCCCATACCAGAACGCCAAGCAGGAGACGTTCTGGGCCCGCATCGAAGGCCGCGTGATGGCCATGCTTGAGGGCGAACCCAATCTTACGCTCGAACTGCTCAATCAGGCCACGCACGCATGGATCGAGCGCGAGTATCACCACGCGCATCATTCCGAGATCGGCGCCACGCCGCTCAAGCGCTATCTCGCCGGCCCCGATGTTGGCCGCGAATGCCCGTCGAGTGACGCACTGCGCGCTGCATTCCGCATCGACGTGACGCGCACCCAGCGGCGCTCGGATGGCACCGTGAGTCTGGACGGTACGCGCTTCGAGATCCCCTCGGCTTACCGGCACCTGCAGCGCGTGCGTCTGCGCTACGCGCGCTGGGACCTGAGCCGCGTCGATCTCGTCGACGCCGACAGTGACGCTGTACTGTGTGCGCTGAGGCCCCTGGACAAGGCCGCCAACGCCGATGGTCGACGCCGCCGTCTCGACGCGATCGACGTCGTCGAGCCGATTCCGGACAGTACACCCGGCATCGCGCCGCTGTTGCGCCAGTTGCTCGCCGAGCACGCCGCAACGGGCCTGCCGCCGGCCTGGATTCCCGCCGACTGGCAGGAGAGCGCATGAGCCAGCGTCTGCAAGCCCTCTATGGCCTGAAGTGGAACCCGTTCTCCCCGGAGCTTCCCCTCGAAGCGTTGTACGTCTCTCCGCGCGTGGAGAACTTCTGCTGGCGCATCGAGAACGCGCTCGTGCGCGAAGGCGGCTTCGCGATGATCCACGGCGAGCCCGGCACGGGCAAGAGCGTCGTCATGCGCGTGCTGGCCGAGAAGCTCGAACGCCTGACCGACCTGATGGTCGTCTCGATCAATCACCCGCAAAGCAGTCTCGCTGACTTCTATCGCGAGATGGGCGACATTTTCAATCTGGAACTCAAGGCGCACAACCGCTGGGGCGGCTTCCGGTCGCTGCGCGATCGGTGGCTATCGCACCTGCAGAGCACGCGCCGGCGACCGATCCTTCTGATTGACGAAGCCCAGGAGATGAGCGCCGGCGTGCTCAACGAACTGCGGCTCATGGCCAGTGCCCGGTTCGATTCGCAACCGCTATTGTGCGTGGTGCTTGCTGGCGACACGCGCCTGACCGACAAGCTCAGGCGCGACGAACTGTTGCCACTGGGCAGCCGTATCCGCTCGCGCCTGGCGACCGAGAAGGCTTCGACCGATGACCTGCTGGCCTGTCTCGAGCATCTGCTCAGCAGCGCCGGCGCCCCGCAGTTGATGACGCCGCCGCTGCGCCACACGCTGTGCGAACACGCGCTAGGCAACTTCCGCGTGCTCACCACGCTCGCCAACGAACTGCTCACCACCGCCGCTCACCGTGAAATGCCCGAACTTGACGAGAAGCTGTACTTCGATGTCTTTGCCCCTTCAACGTCGTCCGCGCGTCGTGCACCGGCGCGTCAGCCCAATGGAGCCCGATAGCATGTCCCGTAAAACATTACCTCGCGAGGACGCCGCCCATAGGCGCCTGCCGCTGCCCGAACTCACCGATGAAGCTGCCTACATGATGCAGTTCTTCCTCGAGGACTTCTATCTGTGGTTCAGCTGTGCTTACGGTGCCCAGATCCGGCGCTATCACCAGCCGTGGTACGACGGACCCAGACAGCCACCGTACCAGGGCACAGAGTCTCTGGACGATCCGTTTTAAAACAGCACGGGGGCATCGCCCCCGTTTTACTTCGTCCCTCGAACATCATTTATCTCGATCATCGGCCCATCATTTATCGTGCTCACGCTCACCATTGCCGCAGAGAATTTCACAGCCACTCGCCAGGTGCGGGAGTGCACTCCGTATGGCTTCGATTCTACGAAAAACGAAGCAGGCGAAGTGAGTTTCTTTTCGCCACGACGGTGGGATCCATTGACGCATTGAATTACTTAAGGATTTCGAAAGTCGTGTCATACGAACGCAGCGTCCATACGAGGGGCGCCGATCTTACGCGGGCTTCTGGCAGATCACGCCATACCAGCCTAATCCGCGATAGGTCTCGTAGCCTGGCGTCGCGGCGAACGAGACAATCGTTCCGTCTGCTGCCCGATAAAAGCCCGTCTGCCTGCCGTCGGTCTGCAGGCGGAAACGTTCGGTCAGGAGTCCTTGCCCGTCAGAGGCGGCGATCACGCGAAACGCGGAATCGACGATCATGCAGCGCGTGCGTGTCCATTCTTCTTCGCTCAAGCGTACACCCTTGACAACAGCGCCAGCTTGCGGCGCCCAGTCGAAGAAAATAACGAGCACGCCCAGCACGCGGCCGTTCGCGCGGCCGCCCCCGCGGATCGCGGTGGAGTAGGTCACCACCTGCGAATGGTGCATCTGCGCGAGAGCTTCGACGTCACATGCGACATACTCCGCGCCCGAGCTGGTTTTCATCGCGGACTTGAACCAGTCCGCTCCCGCCACGTTCTGCCCGCGCACGGAATAGAGGCCTGGCCGACCGTTCGTGACGACGAAGCCGTGTGCGTCGACTACCCAGATATCGCGGTAGACCGTATAGCTGTCGAGGATCACCGAAAGGCGTTCGCCGGCATGCTTCGCCGAAGATGCGTCGTCGCTGGCGAGACAATCCACGACGGCCGAGTCGGTTGCCCACCAGCGCACGTCGCACGAGCGTTCATAGAGGTTGCGGTCGATGACGTCAATCATGTTGAGCGCGAGATCGGCACAGCGCTGGCCGTCGTGGGAGCGCAGGCGCTCCATCATGCTGTCGCCGAGCTGGGTAAGAGTGGACAGCGAGCCGGCGAGATCCTTGTTCAGATCCGTGGTGATTTCCGAAATGCGCCTGGAGACATGTTTGACCTGGTTCGCGACGACCGCGAAGCCTTTGCCGGCGTTGCCCGCGCGCGCTGCTTCGATGAGTGCATTCAGTGCGAGAAACGTGGTCTCGCGATTGATGTCGTTGATGTCGCTGATCTTGCTCTTTGCAAGGCGCCTGACTTCATGCGTGAGGTCGACGATAGCCTGTGGATTCGACATGTGGTGGTTCCATGAGTGTGAGATTTTTTCTCCCGGTTACGCAAACTTTGGGCCTGTTTGCGTTGGTACATTGCATGCCGGGTGCAAACGTTATTTCCACGGCCATGGGGCAGCTGGTCTGCGGAGCGGCACGGATTTGGGCGTCCGTAAGCACTGGCTCTGGGCATGGCAATTCTCCCGCTACGATCTGCGTTTTCGCTCACGATTCCGCGTTCGTTCCTGCCACGAGAATGGGAGCGGCGTTGCTTGGGCAGCAACCGCGTCAGGCGCAGACGTCGCCGCGCTGAAGTCGGTGCCCGGCCGCGGTAGCGCAAGCTGCTCATGTGTGCCGGAACTCCGGCGCCTTTGTGACAAGTGCCGAGCGCCGCGCTGCAGGGCAGGGTGATCCTGCAAGGTGCTGTTGCGCACCGGAACTGTGCCGCGCTGCGCCGCCGCGCAGGGCTAGCTTGCGATTTTGAACAATGCAATCGCGTCCCGAAGTTCGCGTGCCTGCTCATTCAGCGAAAGAGCCGCGGCGGCGGTCTCGTCGACCAGGGCCGCGTTTTCTTGCGTTGCTCTGTCCATCTGGTTGACGGCGGCATGAATCTCCTCAATTCCCGCCGTTTGTTCGTCGGATGCGGTGGATATTTCCGCTACAACCACGGCGACCTGCTCGGCTGCCCGCTTCACACGCTGGACCGTGGAAGTGACTGAATCCGCTTGCAGCGTGCCCTTCCCG
>NZ_DATJWR010000318.1:0-3373 GCF_035501035.1 Paraburkholderia sp. | reverse complement strand
GCCCGATGGCTGGCAGGGCGCTCGCCCGGTTCTCCGACCGTCCGGTCGGACGGCGCGGCGTGTTGTGTGCATCGCACAAAAACGGGCAATTCCCGCTATAAACCCGCCGGCGCTTTCGGTTAAAGTGGTGCGTCGTTTCGCCGTTGCAATGGATGCCGGCGCTTCAAGGATGTCGTGCCGGTCTTCCCCCGCTCGATTCGAGCCAGAACAGCTAGAACAAGATGGTCGAGGAGGAAACAACGATGCACATTGGAGTGCCTGCAGAAACGCGGGCGAACGAAACCCGCGTGGCCGCGACGCCGGAGACAGTCAAGAAGTATGTCGCGCAGGGCCACACGGTCACGATCCAGGCGGGCGCCGGCGCCGGTGCGAGCTATCTCGACGAGGCCTACACGGCCGTGGGCGCACAGATCGCCGATGCGGCCGCCGCCTTCGGTGCCGATCTCGTGCTCAAGGTCCAGTCGCCCACGGTGAGCGAGTTGCCGTTCATGAAGCGCGGCGCGGTGCTCGTGGGCATGCTCGATCCCTTTAATGCGGAGAACGCCGCGAAGCTCGCCGAAGCGGGCGTGACCGCGTTCGCGCTCGAAGCCGCGCCGCGCACCACGCGCGCGCAAAGCCTCGACGTCCTCTCCTCGCAGGCCAACATCGCCGGCTACAAGGCGGTGCTCGTGGCCTCGACCCTCTATCCGCGCTTCATGCCGATGCTGATGACCGCCGCCGGCACCGTGAAGGCCGCGCGCGTGCTGATTCTCGGCGCCGGTGTCGCGGGCCTGCAGGCCATCGCCACGGCGCGGCGTCTGGGCGCGGTGATCGAGGCTTCCGACGTGCGCCCGGCCGTGAAGGAGCAGATCGAGTCGCTCGGCGGCAAATTCCTCGACGTCCCCTACGAAACCGATGAGGAGCGCGAAGCGGCCGTTGGCGTGGGCGGCTATGCGCGGCCCATGCCGCCTTCGTGGCTCGCGCGCCAGTCCGCGCTCGTGCACGAGCGCGCGAGGCAGGCCGACATCGTCATCTCGACCGCGCTGATTCCGGGCCGCGACGCGCCCACGCTGCTGCCCGCCGAAACCGTGCAGGCGATGAAGCCGGGCTCGGTGGTGATCGACCTCGCGGCAGGACGCGGGCCCGTTGCCGATCAGGCCACGGGCCGTCGCGGCGGCAACTGCCCGCTCACCGTCGCGGACCAGGTGGTGATGCAGCACGGCGTGCAGATCTGCGGCTACACGAACCTCGCCTCGATGGTCGCCGCCGACGCCTCCGCGCTCTACGCGCGCAACCTGCTCGACTTCCTGAAGCTCATCGTCACGAAGGAAGGCACGCTCAACATCGATCTCGCGGACGACATCGTCGCGGCCACGCTCATCGCGCGCGACGGCGCGGTGACGCGCAAGGCATGACGAGGAGGAGAACAACAATGGAAGTCATCAATCATACGGTGATCAACCTGATCATCTTCGTGCTGGCCGTGTATGTGGGCTACCACGTGGTCTGGAACGTCACGCCCGCGCTGCATACGCCGCTCATGGCCGTGACCAATGCGATCTCGGCCATCGTGATCGTCGGTGCGATGCTCGCCACGGGCCTGACCGTGGGCGGCCCGGGCAAGTTCTTCGGCACGTTCGCCGTGTTGCTCGCGGCCGTGAACGTGTTCGGCGGGTTCCTCGTCACGAGGCGCATGCTCGAGATGTTCCGCAAGAAGGAACCGAAGAAGCTCCCCTCTGCCGGCAGCAAGGAGAGCGCATGATGGGGCTGAACTTCGTGAGCATGAACGTCGTTACGCTGCTCTACCTGGTGGCGTCGGTCTGTTTCATCCAGGCGCTCAAGGGGCTTTCGAACCCGAAGAGCGCGCGCGCCGGCAATATGTTCGGCATGGTCGGCATGGCCATCGCCATCCTGACCACCCTTGCGCTGATCGTGAAGGAGTCCGCACAATTCGGCTCGAACCTCGGGCTTGGCCTCGCGCTGCTGTTCGGGGCGCTCGTGGTGGGCGGGGGGCTCGGCGCCTACGTCGCCGCACGCGTCGAGATGACGAAGATGCCCGAACTCGTCGCGGCCATGCACTCGCTGATCGGTCTCGCGGCGGTGTGCATCGCGTATGCGGTCGTTTCCGAGCCTGCCGCGTTCGGACTCGTGGCCGAGGACGCGCCGTATCCGGGCTTCCTGCCGTACGGCAACCGCATCGAGCTTTTCATCGGCACGTTCGTTGGCGCGATTACCTTTAGCGGCTCGGTCATCGCCTTCGGCAAGCTCTCGGGCAAGTACAAGTTCCGCTTGTTCCAGGGCGCGCCCGTGGTCTACGCGGGCCAGCATGTGATCAACCTGCTGCTCGCGCTCGGCATGATCGGCTTCGGCATCCTGTTCTTCATCACGCAGTCGTGGCTGCCGTTCATCATCATGACGCTGATCGCGTTCGCGCTGGGCGTGCTCATCATCATCCCGATCGGCGGCGCGGACATGCCCGTGGTCGTGTCGATGCTGAACTCGTACTCGGGGTGGGCCGCGGCCGGCATCGGCTTCTCGCTGAACAACGCGATGCTGATCATCGCGGGCTCGCTCGTGGGCTCTTCGGGTGCGATTCTCTCGTACATCATGTGCCACGCGATGAACCGCTCGTTCTTCAACGTGCTGCTGGGCGGCTTCGGCGGCGAGGCGGGCGCGGCGGCCGCGGGCGGCGCGCAGGAGCAGCGTCCGGTGAAGTCGGGTTCCGCGGATGATGCCGCGTTCATGCTCGGCAACGCCGAGAGCGTGGTGATCGTGCCGGGCTACGGTCTTGCGGTGGCGCGTGCGCAGCACGCGTTGAAGGAGCTCACCGACAAGCTCGTCGAAAAGGGCGTGGACGTGCGCTATGCGATTCACCCGGTGGCGGGCCGCATGCCGGGGCACATGAACGTGCTGCTGGCGGAAGCCGAAGTGCCCTACGACATGGTGTTCGAGATGGAGGACATCAACAACGAGTTCGGGCAGACCGACGTGGTGCTCGTGCTCGGCGCGAACGACGTGGTGAACCCGGCGGCGAAGAACGATCCGAAGTCGCCGATCGCGGGCATGCCGATCATCGAGGCGTACAAGGCGCGCACGATCATCGTGAACAAGCGCTCGATGGCAGCCGGTTATGCCGGTCTCGACAACGAGCTGTTCTACATGGACAAGACGATGATGGTGTTCGGCGACGCGAAGAAGGTCATCGAGGAGATGGTGAAGGCCGTCGAGTAAGCGGCGCTCGCTTCCTCACCACGCTAAAGGCGCGCAGCGATGCGCGCCTTTTTCATTGTGCTTGCGTGTTGTGGCGCATCACACGGGACAGATCGGTAGACACGATGCACTCCTCGAAAGCGACGGCAGACGGTGGATGGAGGCAGCAGGACAGCTGCGGCCT
>NZ_DATJWR010000317.1:0-18878 GCF_035501035.1 Paraburkholderia sp. | reverse complement strand
AGACAAGGAACTCGCCGACTTTCTGGCGGGCGTCGAAAGACGCGCGTTCAAGCAGACGGTCTACGCCGTAAGGGACGACGACGCCTCGCTCGACATCGTGCAGGACGCGATGATCAAGCTCGCCGAAAAATACGGAGACCGTCCAGCCGCCGAACTCCCCCTGCTCTTCCAGCGTATTTTGCAAAATACGATGCACGACTATTTTCGTCGGCAGAAAGTACGCAATACGTGGGTGAGCCTGTTCTCGTCGCTCGGCAACGCCGACGACGACGAGTTCGATCCGCTCGAAACCTTCGAGGCCCAACAGGGATCGGCCGGCGCCGAGAGCAGCGAGCAGCAGATCGAGCGGGCTCAGGTGCTCCAGCTGATCGACGATGAAATCCAGAAATTACCGGCACGTCAACGGGAGGCGTTTCTGATGCGTTACTGGGAGGATATGGATGTCGCCGAGACTGCCGCCGCGATGGGCTGCTCCGAAGGCAGCGTGAAAACGCACTGCTCGCGGGCCACCCACACGCTGGCGCAAGCGCTCAAGGCCAAAGGAATCACGCTATGAGCTCCGCTCTCGAAAGCAAAGAACTAGAGTTCGTGCGGGAGATGCGTCGCGCGCTCGACGAGAGCGCCGCCAGCCTGCCCGCCCCCACCACTGCCAGACTCGCCGCCGCCCGCCAGGCTGCGCTCGCCCGCAAGAAGGCCGAGCCGGTATTCGTGCGTGCGCCGGCGCTCGCGGCGGCTGGCGTCGGCGACATGGGCGGCGCGAGCGCGCAGCTGCCCGCTCGCCGCCGCCGTTCGGCGCTGGCGCGCTTCGCGCTCGCCTGGCCGCTTGCGGCGCTCGTGGCGGGCCTCTTCGCGATCGCGTACTTCGAAGATCAACAACGCACTGCGGAACTCGCCGATATCGACGCGGCCATGCTGAGCGACGACCTGCCGCTCACCGCCTACCTCGATCACGGGTTCAACGCGTATCTGTCGCGCGCGCACTAAGGAAAAACTGAGCGGGAGACTGACGGGGTGAGTTACAAGCGCGGCCTGGCCGTTGTCATTGGATGCGTGGTCGCGGCAGTCGTGTCGTATGTGGCGACCTACCCGCGCTTTCACCCCGAGCCGGCTGACGAAAACGCGGCGGGTGCGGCCGTGCAGGCGAAAGCGCCCTCGGTCGAAAATTCGCTCGCAACCGCATTCACGCCTCTGCCCGGGCAGACCGATCCGCTCGCGTGGGCGCGTCTGAGCGACGCGCAGCACGTCGCGCTCGCCCCGTTCGCCTCCGAATGGGACAGCTTCAGCGACGAGCGCAAACGCAAATGGCTGAAGATCGCGGCACGTTACCCGAAAATGCCACCCGAAGCGCAAAAGCGCCTGCATGAGCGCATGACCGAATGGGTGCGCATGACGCCCGAGCAGCGCCGCGTCGCGCGCGAGAACTACCAGGTCTCCAAGGAGCTGCCGGCGCAGGCGCGGCAGCGCGCCTGGAAGGCTTATCAGCAGCTCTCCGAAGAACAGAAGGAGCGCCTCGCCGCCAGCGAGCACAAGCGCCGTCCCACCGTCGTCAGCGCGCCGCCCAGCGGCAACAAGAGCGAGATTCGCGATATCGAGCGGCTCGTCAACGAACGCGACCACCGTGGCGCCCCCCATGCGCCTGCGGGCGTCACCGGGGCCTCCGGCGCGGCAGGCGCCAGCAGCACGGGCTCGGGCCCGGTACCCGCAACGCCGGGAGAGCCGCCGGCTGCTTCGTCGTTTGCGGCAGGCATTCCCGCAGCCGGCAGCTTCGTGCCGGCCACACCGATCCCGGTCTCGCCGGCCGAAGCGCCCGCGGCGTTCAAGGGCTCGTAAACCCAGGCCTTCCGGCCGTATCGCCGCGCGAGCTTTCGCGGTTATGCTTGGGACGTCCCGCCCCCAAACCGACGCCATCGTGTCCGAAAGCGCCCAAGCCGCCGCCCTGCCGCCCGCCGCCGTCACCCCACCTCCCGTCTCGATTCGCCGTCGCCTCGCCGCGCTCGTCTACGAGGGCGTGCTGCTCTTCGGCATCGTCTTCGCTGCGGGGCTCGCGTTCAGTCTCGTCCTGCAACAGCGCAACGGCTTCACGCATCACAACCTCATGACCGCCTGGATCGTCCTCGTGGTCGGCGCGTACTTCGTCGGGTTCTGGCACAAGGGCGGCCAGACGCTGCCGATGAAAACCTGGCGCCTGCGCGTGGTCGGGCCGCACGACGCGCCGCCCACCCTCGCGCGCGCGGCGCTGCGCTACCTCGCCGCGTGGCTATGGTTCCTGCCACCGCTCGCGCTGCATCCGCTTCTGAATCTCTCGATTCCCCACACGCTCGCGCTCGAAGCGTCCTGGTTCGCGATGTGGGCGGCGAGCGCCCGCTTCGCCCACGACCGGCAGTTCCTGCACGACCGCATCGCGGGCACGCGCATCGTCGCAATCACGCAACAGGGCGCGACGGCATAGCGCGCACAGACGCCCTCCATACCGCACAACGCAGGACTGCGTAACACGACCGTCTTGTGACTGTCATGTTGCCGTCACGGCGGCATGGCGCAATGCGCGTATTACAACCCGCCGCGTGTGCCATGGCCCAAAAGACGTCAGCGACCACCCTGTTCCGGCAGACCACCGGACGAGGCACCGACTCCGCCACGTTCCATCCGTCGGCCCCAGGCGGCGCCACCTTTCCCGCTCCGCCCTTGCCACTCGACGACGCCCCGGGCACCGGCCCCCACGACGACGACCATCCCGACCCGACCCGCTACCGCACGATCTGGCTCTCCGACATCCACCTCGGAACCGGCGGATGCCAGGCGTCGTATCTGCTGGACTTTCTGCGCCATAACGAGTCGGAGTATCTGTACCTCGTCGGCGACATCATCGATGGCTGGCAGCTGAGGAAAGGCTGGTACTGGCCGCAGGCGCACAACGACGTCGTCCAGAAAGTGTTGCGCAAGGCGCGCAAGGGCACCCAGGTCGTCTACATTCCCGGCAACCACGACGAGGCCGCGCGCCAGTTTTGCAATCTCGCATTCGGCGACATCCACGTGCGCGAGGAAGCCTTTCACACGACGCTCACTGGCAAGCGCCTTTGGGTCGTGCACGGCGACCTCTTCGACGGCGTGATCCAGCATGCCAAATGGCTCGCCTATCTCGGCGACTCCGCCTACACGCTGATCCTGCTGCTCAACCGCTGGTTCAACCGCGTTCGCGCGAAGCTCGGCTTCCAGTACTGGTCGCTCTCGCAGTACCTCAAGCACCAGGTGAAGAACGCGGTCAACTTCATCTCGTCGTTCGAGCGCGTGATGACCGACGAGGCGCGGCGCCGCGGCTGCGACGGGGTCGTCTGCGGCCACATCCACAAGGCCGAGATCCGCGACATCGACGGCATCCTGTACTGCAACGACGGCGACTGGGTGGAGAGCCTCACCGCGCTCGTCGAGACACTCGAAGGGGAATTGCGCATCGTCTACTGGACCGTGATGCGCGCGCCCCAGGCGCAGGCCCCGGCGCGCAAGGCCCGCGTGAGCGCCGCTTGAGCGTGAACGAGCGTGAACCTGGCACCAGCCTGGCGCCGCCCCAGGCGCGAGGCCAGCGGGGTCGCCAACGCGCCGTACCCGGCAAGCCGACCCGCAGCACCCGTGCGCAGCGGCAAACATGAGCTGCACGCAACCACAACCGCAATACCAAAGGGCCGACGACCAATGAAAGTAATGATCGTGACCGATGCATGGGAGCCGCAGGTCAACGGCGTGGTTCGAACGCTGAAGAACACGACGCGCGAGCTCATCGCGCTCGGGCATCAGGTCGAACTGCTCACGCCGCTCGAGTTCCGCACGATGCCGTGCCCGACCTATCCGGAAATCAAGCTCTCTCTGTTTCCGAAGCGCCACCTGCGTGAGCGCGTCCGCGCGTTCGGCCCCGATGCGATTCACATCGCGACCGAAGGCCCGCTCGGACTCGCCGCGCGCCGCTACGCGATCGACCACGCTCTGCCGTTCACGACCGCCTATCACACGCGCTTTCCCGAATACGTGCAGGCGCGCTTCGGCATGCCACTATCGGCCACCTACCGCTTCCTGCGCTGGTTCCACAAGCCCTCGCTCGCGGTGATGGCGCCCACGCCCGTCGTGAAGACCGATCTCGAGAAGTTCGGCTTCACCAACGTCGTGCTGTGGACGCGCGGCGTGGACCTCGACATCTTCCGGCCGATGGAGTCGAAGGTGCTCAACACGGCGCGTCCGATCTTCCTCTACGTGGGCCGCGTGGCCGTGGAGAAAAACGTCGAGGCGTTCCTGAAGCTCGATCTGCCCGGCTCGAAATGGGTGTGCGGCGAAGGCCCGGCGCTCGCCGAACTGAAGTCGCGCTATCCCCAGGCGAATTACCTGGGTGTGCTAAACCAGCCCGAACTCGCGAAGGTCTATGCCGCCGCCGACGTGTTCGTGTTCCCGAGCCGCACCGATACGTTCGGCCTCGTGCTGCTCGAAGCGCTCGCGTGCGGCACGCCGGTGGCCGCCTACCCGGTGACGGGACCGATCGACGTGCTCGGCACGGGCGGCGCGGGCGCGATGAACGAAGACCTGCGCGAAGCCTGCCTCGAAGCGCTCAAGATCGATCGCGGGGAGGCACGCGCCTGGGCCGAGCGCTTCTCGTGGCACGCGGCCTCCGAGCAGTTCGCGTCGCACCTCAAGCCGCGCTCGCAAGCGACGATGGAGCCTTCGAGCGCAGCGGCTTGAACGCGAGGCCAGCGATGGTCCGAGCCCCGACGGTACACAAGAACGCCGGGGACGCGGACGCCCCCGGCGCAAGCGCCTCCCACGCGTGCGATACTGGTAGCTTGCACCGCACGACCATGACGCCACGTCCTCCATCACCGCCGCACAGTGCCCATACCGGCGCCCCGGGCGCCCACACGGCGAACCCGCCGGCTCGCCCGGGCGCCGGCGGCGCCGCGCGTGCGGCGCGAGCCGCCGAGGCGCTCGATCCACGGCCGCCAGCGCCGGACGCTGTGCCCGAAGCGGCGCCGGCCCATGCGCAGCCTGGTCCCGCTACGGCAGCGTTGCCGCCCGCACCCGCCACTGCACCTGAACCGCCCGAGCCGCCGCACCTGCACGAACCGCTCGGCCCCGACGATCCGCTCGCGCCGCTGCCCTTCAATCCGTACAAGGGCAACCGCGGCATCACGCGCGCATGGCACGCCCTCAAGTACTCGATCAAGGGCTTTCGCGTTGCGATCCGCGAGGAGAGCGCGTTTCGCCAGGAACTCACGCTCGCGGCCATTCTCGTGCCGATCGGCGTGTTCCTTCCGGTCGCGCCGGTCGAGCGCGTGCTGCTTCTCGGTTCGGTGATGCTGGTGTTGATCGTCGAATTACTCAATTCAAGCATCGAGAATGCCGTGGACCGCATCGGTCTCGAACGCAACGAGCTCTCGGGCCGCGCGAAAGACCTCGGCAGCGCAGCCGTGACCGTCGCATTGCTGCTCTGTGTGATGACCTGGGGGTTGATCCTCGTACCCCTCTTCGGGCCGCCGCTGCTACGCGGGCTCGGCGTGCTGTAGCACCGCGCGCGAGCCACCATCCGGGGCACCGCAGGCTCGGGGCATCGGGCGCTTCGCATGCCGCCCCACGCCTTGCCGGCGCAAGCTGCCTGTGCGCGCGAGCCGTCGGTTTATAATCGAACGACAGTCTTATAACGACCAACCGCGTCCGGGCCGCGCGCACCGCAACATATTGGCGGGCGCCGGAGCCCGGCGCAGCATTTTCAGGGCCGGACGACATGGAAGCCAAACCTCCCCGCCGTACACGCGAACGGATTCTTGAACTGTCGTTGAAGCTGTTCAACGAGATCGGCGAGCCGAATGTCACGACGACGACCATCGCCGAGGAAATGGAGATCAGTCCAGGCAACCTGTACTACCACTTCCGCAATAAAGACGACATCATCAACAGCATCTTCAGCCAGTTCGAGCAGGAGATCGAAAGGCGTCTGCGCTTTCCCGAAGACCATCGCGCCACCATCGACGAGATGTGGGCGTATCTGCAATACATGGTCGACTTCACGTGGCGCTACCGCTTCCTCTATCGCGACCTGAACGACCTGCTCGCGCGCAACCGCACGCTGGAGATGCACTTCAAGCAGATCATCAGCCACAAGGTGCACTTCGCGAAGCAGTTCTGCGAGCAGCTCGTGGAAGACGGCGAAATGGTCGCCACGCCCGCCGAGATCCAGGTGATCTCGACCAACATCGGCGTGATCGCCACTTACTGGCTCTCGTACCAGTTCGTGATGAACCCGCGCAAGTACAACGACCAGGAAGCGATCCGCGATGAGCTGCACCAGGTGAGCGTGCAGATCGTCTCGCTGATGGCGCCGTATCTGCGCGGCCGTGCGCGCGAGCTGTTCGACGACCTCGTTTCGGGAAAGCTCGAAAAGCGCGAGTTCTACGACTACCTGCCGCCGCGCGACGGCGCGGGCACGACCGGCACCGCGGGCGCGACGGGCGCCGCGGGCACGGGCGGCGCGCGCGCCGCGGCGAAGGACAACCGGGACTAAGAACCCAAGGCCAAACGCGAATGAAAGCAGTCTGCGTGTATTGCGGCTCCTCGTACGGAGCCAATCCGATCTATACCGACGCGGCGCAGGCATTCGGCCGCGCGCTCGTCGCATCGAATCTCGCGCTCGTCTACGGCGGCGGCAAGGTGGGCCTGATGGGCGTGATCGCCGATACGGTCATGGCCGGCGGCGGCCGCGCGATCGGCGTGATCCCCGAGTTGCTCGTCGACAAGGAAGTGGGCCATGCGGGCCTCACCGAGCTGCACGTGGTGCCCGACATGCACCAGCGCAAGAAGATGATGGCCGACTTCGCCGACGCGTTCGTCGCGCTGCCGGGTGGCGCGGGCACGCTCGAAGAACTGTTCGAGGTCTATACGTGGGCGCAGCTCGGCTACCACCGCAAGCCCGTGGGCATACTGAACATCGGCGGCTTTTACGATCCGCTCATGGCGCTGCTCGACCATACGGTGCGTGAGGGCTTCATGCGCGAGGCCTACCGCGAGATGCTGCAAACCGACAGCGATCCGGCCGCGCTGATCGCAAAGCTCCAGCGCTACCACGCGCCCGAGAAAGACAAGTGGGCGGACCTGCGCGAGAACGTCTGATCCGATCCCGCGCCGCTCTCCCTCGACAAACCGCAGTCACTACGATGAGTGCATCGCGATGAGCAAGGTTGTCCTGATTACCGGCGCGAGCCGCGGCATTGGCCGCGCAACGGCGCGCCTGCTCGGCGCGCACGGCTGGACCGTGGGCGTCAACTATCTGCACAACGAACCGGCCGCCGACGAAACCGCCGCCGAAGTGGGCCGCGCGGGCGGCCACGCGCGCGTGCTGCGCGGCGACGTCGCGAGCGAGGCGGACGTCATCGCGATGTTCGACGCGCTCGAATCGGCCTACGGCCGTATCGATGCGCTCGTGAACAACGCCGGCATCGTCGCGCCAGGCAGCCAGGTCGCCGACATGGGCGCCGAGCGCCTGAAGCGCATGTTCGACGTGAACGTCTACGGCGCGTTCCTGTGCGCGCGCGAGGCGGCACGGCGCATGTCGAAGGACCGCGGCGGCGACGGCGGCGCGATCGTCAATGTCTCCTCCGCGGCGTCGCGGCTGGGCTCTCCGAACGAATATGTCGACTACGCGTCCTCGAAGGGCGCGATCGACACGATGACGATCGGGCTCGCGAAGGAACTCGGCCCGCAGGGCATACGCGTGAACGCGGTGCGCCCCGGCCTCATCGACACCGAGATCCATGCTAGCGGCGGCCGGCCGGATCGCGCGGCCGTGCTCGGCGCGCAGACCCCGCTCGGGCGCGCCGGCAGCGCCGAAGAAGTCGCGCAAACGATCGTGTGGCTGCTGAGCGACGCCGCCTCGTACGTGACGGGGGCGTTGCTCGACGTGAGCGGCGGGCGCTGAAGGAGCGCCCGGACCTGCGCTACGCTAGAACGACGAACCCGGTTCGCGCAGAAACGCGGCTTCATCTTCGGTGCAAGCGCGCCCAAGCTGCGCGTTGCGGTGCGGAAAGCGCCCAAAGCGCTCGATGACCTTGGCGTGGCGCACGGCGTAATCGTAGTAGTCCTGACCATCCGGATCTTTCGCAAGCTCCCCGAAGAGGCGCAGCGACTCGCGCTGCGCCTGCGCAGATTCGGCGTGCTCGAACGGCAAATACGCAAATGCGCGGTGGTGCAGACCAGCGAGGCACAGGTCGGCGCCGCTTGCCACCATTGCTCGCGCGATTTCGAGCGCTTTTTCGTCCGTGGAAAATGCGCGCGGCGTACCGCGATGGCAGTTGCGCGAGAACTGGTCGAGCACGATCACGAGCGCAAGCGAACCTTCGGGCGTCGCGCACCAGCTGTCGAGCTCGCCCGCCGCTGCCGCTTCGAGCAACGCGCCGAAGCGCTCGCGCAGCAGTGCGTCGAATGTCGCGTCCTTGTGAAACCAGATCTTGCGCTCCCGGCCGAACTCCTCCGAACCCGGCGCGCCGAACCAGAAGTCGAGCACCTCACGTGCACGCGGATCGAGCGTGCCCTGCGTTTGGCCGCCACTCGCCATCACGCCAGCTCCAGTACGAGACGCCGCGTGCGCGCGCTTTTCTTCTCCAGCTTCGCCACGCGTAGCGCGCCGATCTCCCGGGTGTTGCGCACGTGCGTACCGCCGCACGGTTGCAAGTCGACGTTCTCGATGCGCAGGAGGCGCACACGGCCAAGTCCCATCGGCGGCTTCACGCTCATCGTGCGCACGAGTTCGGGACGCTGCGCCATCTCGTCGTCGGTGATCCAGACGGTGGCGACCGCATGCGCGCCCGCCACGAGTTCGGCAAGCCGCGCCTCCACGGTCTCGCGCTCGATCGGCTCGACCGTCGCGAAGTCGAGCCGCGCGTAGTCGGTCGTGATGCTGCAGCCGTCAACGGGGTACGGCAACACCGCGCACATCAGATGACTCGCCGTGTGCAGGCGCATGTGCCGGTGACGGCGCGCCCAGTCGATCTCGGCCCGCACGCGCTCACCCGCCGCGAGGCGCGCGAGCAACACGTCCTGGCCAGGCGCGGGAACGTGCAGCGCGTCGTCGGGCGTCGCGCCTTCGAACTTCGCCTTGCGCGTGTCGGCAATCTCGATGCGGGTGCCGTCGGCGAGCACGAGAGCGCCGGTGTCGCCGGCCTGGCCGCCGCCGAGCGGATAGAACACTGTCTGGTCGAGCCGCACGCCGTCCTCGCCAACGGCAAGCACGGCCGCCTCGCAATGCGTGAGATAGGCGTCCTCGCGAAAGAGCGCTCGGGTTGTCGTCATCGTGGGAGTCTCCTTGTTTTGCGTTCGGCTCGCAGCGCGGGGCCGCATCTGCCGGATTCGTCAAACGCCCATTATGGCCGCGTCGCGAAACGGCCCGCTGGACGGCCGCAGCACGTGAGCGCCTGACTGTACCGGCATGCGGGCCGGCACAATCTGCGTGCGGCGCATCAGCCCGGACGATTGCGCATCCAGTCGGCGGTATCGAAAAACGAATGCAGAAGGCGCTCGCGCAGCGGCTCGGCGAGGCCGATGTCTTCCATCGCCCAGGCCATGCAGCGCAGCCACTGGTCACGCTCGGACGAAGCGATGGAGAACGGCAGATGGCGCGCGCGCAGGCGCGGATGGCCAAAGCGCTCGATGTAGTGGTCCGGGCCGCCGAGCCAGCCGCACAGGAACCAGAACAGCTTGTCACGCGAGCCGTCGAGCGTTGACGGATGCATCGCGCGGATGCCCGAAAACTCGGCTTCGAGGTCCATCAGGTCATAGAAACGGTCGACGAGTTCGCGCACGCGCGCCTCGCCGCCGACGAGTTCGAAGGCCGTGGGCTGCTGCGGCGCTTCGTCGGCTGGATCGGTCATACGGTTGAATAGCGGGTTGAAGAAATGCGGGTTGAATCGATACGAAAAGAGGGACGGTGAAGTGCGTCAAGGCACTGCCGCAAGCTAATAATTCTCGCATAGTGGCGCGCGCCAGGTCGCTGGGCTACGCAGCCCCAATCGGCGATATGCAGGCGAAAGCGAGCCAAATGAGAGCCAGGCGAGAGTCAAAAGCAGCGGCACGCCATCGATGCAAAGCACGCCCCGCTTCACGCGTCGCGCAGCGACTGCAACGCCGGGCGCGCCAGCACGTGGCGCAGGCTGATCCACCCGCCCACCCCCGCGCACAGCACACCCGCCGCGATACCGGCCGGCACGAGCCAGGGGTCGAATGGGAGATAGAACTCGAACACGCGAGTCGCGAGTACCGAGCCCACGATCTGCGCGCCGATCGCCGCCATGAGCCCCGCGAGCGCGCCCACCGAGACGAACTCGGCAACCTGCACCGCCCGCACCTGCCGATGCGAGGCCCCGAGCGCGCGCAGCAGCGCCGACTCGCGCATGCGCTCGTCGCGCGTGCCCGCGAGCGCCGCGTAGAGGACGAGCACGCCCGCCGCGAGCGTGAAGAGGAAAAGGAACTGCACCGCGCCGATCACCTGCTCGAGCATGCGCTCGATCTGGGCAAGGATCGGCGCGATATCGATCGCCGTGATGTTGGGATAACGGGCCACGAGGCCGTCCACGACTTCGCGTTGCGCGGGCGGCAGGTGAAAGCTCGTGATGTAGGTCGCCGGAAAATCGCGCAGCAGCGCGGGCGGCATCAGTACGAAGAAGTTCACCTTGAACGAGCCCCAGTCGAGCTTGCGCACGCTTGTCACCGGCGCGCTCACTTCGAGGCCGGTCACGTCGAACTTGAGCACGTCGCCGGGTTTCACGTTGATGAGCTTCGCGAGGCCCTGCTCGATCGAGAGCTGCGGCGCGCTCGACTCGCCATACCACGTGCCCGCCTCGATGCGGTTGTCCCCGGGCAGTTGCGTCGTGTACGAGAGATTGAACTCGCGGTCGACGAGCCGCCGCGCGTCCTCGCTCTTGTACGCATCGGGATTCACGGGTTTGCCGTTGATCGAGATGAGGCGGCCGCGCACCATCGGCTCGAGGTCGCTATCCGCGATACCGTGCGTGCGCAGCCAGGCCGCCACGGCGTCCCGCTGGTCGGGCTGGATGTCGATTAGGAACTCGTTGGGCGCATCGGGCGGTGTGGACTTGCGCCAGCCTTCGACCAGGTCGTCGCGTGTCATCGCGATCAGCAGCAGGCACATGAGGCCGATGGCGAGCGCCGTGATCTGCAGCGCGCTCGCGCCGGGCCGCCGCTCCAGCGAGGCGAGCGCATAGCGCCAGCCCACGCCCGCGCGCGCCTGGTCGCCGAAGCGGGCGCTGCGCGCCACTCGCGCCGCGCACCAGAGCGCCACGCGCGCCACGACCGCGAACACGAGTAGCCCGATCGCGAAGCCACCGGCAACGATGCCGCCGAGCTTGAGCTCGCCCGCCGCGATCACGAGCAGCCCCGCGAACAGCGCGATGCCGATGCCGTACGCGGCCCACGCGGCTCGCCCTTCGTCGCCCCATTCGCGGCGCAGCACGCGCACCGGCGGCACGCGTGTGAGCGGCAAGAGCGGCGGCAGCGCGAAGCCGAGCAGCAGCACGAGCCCGGCGCCGATGCCTTCGACCACGGGCAGCGGGCCCGGATACGGAAGCACCACGTCGATGAGATTGCCAAGCCACGCGAGCAGCGCGAGATGCCCCGCATAGCCGAGCGCGACGCCAATTGCGCCGCCCACGAGCCCGAGCCCGGCGAACTCGAGCACGAAGAGCGAGCGCAGCGTGCGCTGGCTCGCGCCGAGGCAACGCATCGCGGCGCAGCCGTCGAGGTGCCGGCGCGTGTAGCGATGCGCGGCCATCGCGATCGCCACCGCCGCGAGCAGCGCCGTGAGGAGCGAGACGAGCGTAAGGAAGTGGCGCGCGCGATCGAGCGTCTGACGCACCTGCGGCTGGCCGTCCTGGAGCGACTCGAGCGCGACCCCGCGCATCTTGCCCCCGTCCACGCGCGCACGCGCCCAGGCCGCGAACTGCGCGACGGCCGGATCGGCGCCCGCCACGAGAAGCCGGTATGTGACGCGGCTGCCATAGCCGATCAGGCCCGTCGACGCCAGCTCGTCGGCGCGCATCATGAGGCGCGGCGAGAAGTTCACGAACGAAAAGCCACGATCGAGCTCCCGCGTGATGATCGCGTTCACGGTGAAGGTGCGCGTCCCGACCTTCACCGTGTCACCCACGTGCAGCTTGAGTGCGTCGAGCAGCTCGCCATCCACCCAGACGGTGCCGGGCGGCGGAATGCCTTGCGCGGCGTGGTCGGGTGCGCCCGGCGCAGTGGCAATGCGCAGCGCCCCGCGCAGCGGATAGGCCGCCGAGACGGCCTTGATGGCGGCAAGACGCGTGGGCGTTGGGCCGGCGGCGGCCGAAGCCCGCGAGGCTGCTGCCGCTTCGGGCATGCCCGGGCTCACCATGCTCGGAAAGATGGCCGTGGTCGCCGTGCGCAACGCAAGCGATTGCGCCTCGCGAGAAAACCTCGGATCGACGGGATGATCGGCGCGCACGATGAAATCGGCGCCGATCATGCTCCGGCCGTCGCGTTCGAGGCCGCGCTGCAGGCGGTCGGCGAGAAAGGCCACGCTGGCGAGCGCCGCCACGGCGAGCACGAGCGCGAGCAGCAGCATCGTGAGCTCGCCGGCGCGCCAGTCGCGCGCGGTCATGCGCGCGGCGAGTTGCACGAGATCGGACCAGCTCGGGGTGGCCCGCAGGGCAGCGGGCGGTCGCGGGCCGCCAGTCGCACGCGGCGGCTCGGACTGCGCGAGTCCCGGACCGCCCTCGCTACGCGGAGGCTTCGGATTGGACGAGGAAGGCGTGGCGCCGCTCAATCGTGCCGCCCACGCAGCGACAGGCGCGAAACCATGTGCATTGCCATGCCGCGAAAACCGCCCTGCACACCGCGCCACAGACGCGGCAGCGCCCACGCGGCAAGCACGAGGAACGCCACGAGCATGACGAGAAAGAGCAGCGGCAGAAAGAACGCGAGCAGGACGCCCACGAAAGTTATGCCGTCCTCGGCGCTCGACGTGACGACGTTCGAAACCGGCTCAGGCGAGAGATTGATGAGCGCGCGCGTGCCGGCCTTGGCGAGATGCGCGGTGCCCGCGAGCGTGCCGCCCGCGAGTGCGGCGACGGTCAAAAGCGCCGGATCGGCATGGCCGAGCGCAGCCGCGGCCAGCACGGCACCGGCCGGAATGCGGATGAAGGTATGCAGTGCGTCCCACAGCGAGTCGAACGCGGGAACCTTGTCGGCGAGGAATTCGAGCACCGTGAGCGCAGCGGCGATGCCGATCACCCAGGGCGAAGCCAGAACGGAAAGCGTGTCGGGCAGATGAATGAGCCCGAGCCGCTGCATGACGCCGGCCATCAGCACCGTGAGATAGAGGCGCAGGCCGCTACCCCACGACAGGCCCGCTGCTAGCGAAAGTGGTTCCAGCATGGCTGCCTCCTCGCGCGGCGCGGCCGGGCGCCGGTGCCCCACGCTTCACGCGGTGAGCAGGCGCTGTGCGCACACGCTCGCCGCTCAAGCGGCGCGGAGTGTTATCGGGTTATGACGGCTCCATTATAGCCACGCTCGCTGCGCTGCCGCGGTGACGATGTAAAGGAGCACCACGAGGCGCTTCGTGCCAGCCGCAGGCAATTTATTCAGGTAGCCGAAGAAAGCTTGAGACCGATGAGCCCAAGCACGATCAGCGCGGCGCTCGCCACGCGCGCGACGCTCACCGCCTCGCCCATCATGACGATACCGAACGCGAATGCACCGACCGCGCCTATACCCGTCCACACTGCATAGGCCGTGCCGAGCGGCAACTGCCGCATGGCCATGGCGAGCAACGCGAAGCTACCGAGCGCCGTGACCACGGTGAACACCGAGGGCCAGAGCCGCGTGAATCCATCGGAAGACTTGAGACCAGCGGCCCATGCGACTTCGAGCAGGCCTGCGACGAGAAGAAGAAACCAGGGCATGAGGAACGCTCCATTCAAAAAATGGGGCCGTCCCCGATGAGGATAAAAGACTGCAAGGCCGTCCTTACAGAGTTGTAATGATAGCACGCCCGTGGTGCAGGCTCACTGCACGCCGACGAGCCGATACCCGACACCCGTCTCGGTGATGATGTGCTCGGGTTGCGCGGGATCGCGCTCCAGTTTCTGCCGCAGGTGCGCCATGTAGATGCGCAAATAGTGACTGCTTTCCACGTGCGACGGGCCCCAGACCTCGCGTAGCAGTTGCCGGTGCGTGAGCACGCGTCCGGCGTCGCGCACGAGCGTCGCGAGCAGGCGGTATTCGATGGGCGTGAGATGCACCGGCGCGCCGTCGCGTGTGACCTGGCGCAGCCCCAGATCGACGTGCACGCTGCCGAAGCTCACCTGCGGCGCCTCGTTCGCCCCGCCGCGATTGCGACGGCGCAACTGCGCGCGAATGCGCGCAAGCAGCTCGGACACGCCGAACGGTTTGGTGAGGTAGTCGTCGGCGCCGGCGTCGAGCGCGGCCACCTTCTCGGTTTCCTGGGTGCGCGCCGAGAGGACGATCACCGGCAGGTCGCTCCAGCCGCGCAGCTCGCGGATCACATCGAGACCGTCGGTATCGGGCAGGCCCAGGTCGACGATCACGAGGTCGGGCTTGCGCGTGGCCGCCTCGACGAGGCCTTGCTTGCCGGTTTCGGCATCGTGCACGACGATGCCTTCGCCCTCCAGTGATGCGCGCACGAATCGACGAATCTGCTTTTCGTCTTCGATCAGGACAACGGCGATGCTCGGGTCACTCATGGGTGGGTTTGGGATCGACGGGTTGCTGAGGGGCGGCCATCCGCTGCGCGGCCTCCCGCACGACGGGTTCGGCTTCGCGCCCGGCCGGTTCGGGTTGCGCGCCCCCAGGGGGCGCGAGCGCGCCGGTCGCCGACGGCGCGGCCGGCAGCGCGTCAAAGCCTTCGTGGGCGACGTGTGCGCCCGCATCGTCCGCGCCTTGCGCCGCTTCGGGCACTTCTGCTGCTTCTGCTGCTTCTGCTGCTTCGGCGATATCAGCGACATCGGCGGGCAGCGGTGGCGGCGACTCCACCGGCAGCGCGAACCAGAACGTCGCGCCCACGACATGGCCGTCGGCCGCAACGCGATTGGCCGCGCCGATTGTACCGCCATGCGCCTCGACGATCGCGCGGCAGATCGCAAGGCCAAGCCCGATGCCGGGCTTCGCCGATTCCTTCTCGCCGCGCGTGAACTTCTCGAACACGCGCTCGCCCATGCCCGGCGGCAAGCCTGGCCCGTTGTCCTCGACCGACACGCGCACGAACGGCTGGCCGCCCTCCTCCACGCGCCGCGCCGCGATCGTGAGCGGCGTATCTGCCGGCGTGTACTTGGCCGCGTTCTCCAGCAGGTTCGAGAAGAGCCGCTCCATCAGCACGGCGTCGAGGTGCAGCAGCGGCAAGCCCTCGTCGAGCAACACCCGCACCGGGTGCCGCGCGAGCACGCGCCGGCACGCGGCAAGCGCGGCTCCCACGGTTTCCTCGAGCAGCGTCCACTGACGGTTGAGCTTGAGGCTGCCCGCCTGCAGCCGCGCCATGTCGAGCAGGTTCGTAACGATGCCGGTCATGCGCAGCGCCTCGTCGTGGATCGCCTCGATCAGCTCGTCCGCGCGCGCGTCCATCCTGTCGCCGGGTTCGTGCGTTTGCGCGAGCATCGAAGAGAAACCGACGATCGCCGTGAGCGGCGTGCGCAGGTCGTGCGAGATGGCCGAGAGCAGCGAATTGCGCAGCCGCTCGGACTCCATGTTGACGAGCGCGTCGCGCGCGATGTCCACGTAGTGCACACGTTCGAGCGCGAGCGCGATCTGCGCCGCAAACGCGTCCAGCATGCGCTGCTGCTCCGGCACGTGCAGCTCGCGCGCGTCGCGCGTCACGACGGCGAGCACACCGCGCGTGCGCATCGGCGCTTTGAGCGGCAGGTAGCGCGCGAGCGCGGCCGGCAGCGTGTCGGTCCCGTTGCCCGCGGGCTTTTGCTGGTCATAGACCCACTGACCCACGTCGAGGTCGAGGCTCCCGGCGTCGAGCATGATCTGCGGGTCGGGTTCCTCGATTTTCTGCTGCACCTTGTCTGTGCTGTCGGGCAGCAGCAGCGCCACGCGCGCGCCGAACACCTCGCTCACGTGGCGGCTGCCGATCGCCACGATCTGCTCGGTGGTGAGCGCTGCGGCCAGTTCGCGCGCCATCGCGTACATCGCGCCGGTGCGCTGCTCGCGCCGCTGCGCGACGCTCGCCTCGCGGCGCAGGCTCGACGTGAGATGGCTGATGACGAGCGAAGTGAGCAGCATGCCGACGAAGGTCAGCAGATATTGCGTGTCGCTCACGGAGAACGACATGCGCGGGGGCACGAAGAAGAAGTCGAACGCCGCGACGCTCGCGAACGACAGCATCACGCCGGGCCCGCGCCCGAGCCTCGTCGCGGCGAAGATTACGCCAAGCAGATACAGCATCACCAGGTTGGCGAGGTCGAGGTGGTCGATCAGCTGGCTCGCGATGAGCGTCACAAACGCGCAGATCACGAGCGCGGCCGTGTAGGCGCGCGGCGGCGAGCGCTCGGCGCCGCCAAATGCGAGCGCCTCGCGCCACGCGTTGGCGGCACGCGCCGCCGCACTCGCAGCGCCTGGCTCGCCGCCCGCGCGCGACGCCTCGCTTGCATTCGCCCGCACGAGCGTCAAATCGACGTCGCCGGCTTTTTCGGCAAGCCGCTCGCCGAACGGGCGGCGCAGCCAGCGCGCGAACCCCGTGCGCAGCGAAGCGCCCGCCACGAGCTTCGAGACGTTGCGCAGCCGCGCATAGCCGACGAGCGTGGTCGCGGCGTCCTCGCCAGCGAGCGTCGCCGTTTCGGCGCCGAGCTCGGAGGCGAGCTTGAGCGCGGCGAGCGTGCGTTCGCGGGTCGCATCGGGCAGCCGCTGCAGCTTCGGCGTCTCGACATACACGGCGATCCAGTCCGCCTTCAGGCTCGCGGCAAGGCGCGCCGCCGCGCGCACCAGCGCGTTCGCCTCAGGCCCCGGCCCCACGCAGACGAGCAGGCGTTCGCGCGCCTGCCACACGTGCTGGATCGAGCGGTCGGCGCGGTACTCGCGCATCTGCGCGTCGACCCGGTCGGCGGTGCGGCGCAGCGCCAGCTCGCGCAGCGCGATCAGATTGCCCTTGCGAAAGAAGTTGCGCACCGCGCGCTCGGCCTGCGCCGGCATGTAGACCTTGCCGTCGCGCATGCGGTCGAGCAGTTCCTCGGCGGGCAGGTCGACGAGCGTCACTTCGTCGGCGTGGTCGAACACGCGGTCGGGCACGGTCTCCCACACGCGGATGCCCGTGATCTGCCCCACCACGTCGTTCAGGCTTTCGAGGTGCTGGACGTTGACAGTCGTGTACACGTCGATGCCCGCGTCGAGCAGCTCGTAGACGTCCTGCCAGCGCTTCATGTGCCGCGCGCCCTGGACGTTCGAGTGGGCGAGTTCGTCGACGAGCACGAGCTGGGGCTTGCGCGCGAGCGCCGCGTCGAGATCGAACTCCTCGAGCAGACGCCCGCGATAAGCGATGCGCTGGCGCGGCAATACCTCGAGGCCGTCGGTGAGCGCAGCGGTCTCGCTGCGCCCATGCGTCTCGACGATGCCGACCACCACGTCCACGCCTTCCTCGGCGCGGCGGCGCGCGGCCTGCAACATTGCATAGGTCTTGCCGACGCCGGCGGACGCGCCGAAGAAAATCTTGAGCTTGCCGCGGCGGCGCTTTTCTTCGTCGCGTTGGAGGCGGTCGAGCAGCTCGTCAGGATCGGGGCGGTTCATGCGGTTTGAGCAGCAGGTTGCGTAAAAAGCGCCGAACGTCGTGGCCGATGCGTCATGGCCAACAACCGGCGCGCATGCGTGACATGGAATACGCCACGAAAGATCGTCTCACCGCGGCGCGGAAATGGCAAACCGCACACCGCGGGCGGCGGCGTGCGGTTTGTGCTTGCGCGCGCTTGCACTTGCACTTGCGGCGCTCAGCTCGCCTCCTTGCCGTCGAGCGCGAGGTTCAGCTCGAGCACGTTCACGCGCGGTTCGCCGAGCACGCCGAACTGGCGGCCTTTCGTGTAGCGGTCCACGAGCGCCTGTACGTCGCTTGCGTTCAGGTGGCGCGCCTGCGCGACGCGCGCCACCTGGTAGGCCGCCGCGGCCGGCGAGATCTCGGGATCGAGACCGCTGGCCGACGAGGTCACGAGATCGGCCGGGATCGGCTGCGAGACATCGGTGCCCGCCGCCTTCAGCGCGGCGATGCGGCCTTTGATTTCATCGGCGAGCGCCGGGTTGGTCGGCCCGAGGTTCGAGCCGCCCGAATTCGCCGCGTTGTACGGATTCGGCGAGGTGGCCGACAGACGCCCCCAGAAGTACTGGGGCGCATCGAACTGCTGGCCGATGAGCGCGCTGCCCACCACCTTGCCGTCCACTTCGATGAGACTGCCGTTGGCCTGACGGTGGAACACGGCCTGGCCGAACGCCGTCATCACGGCCGGATACACGAGGCCGGTGATGACCGTCAGCACGGCGAAGATCACGATCAGAGGACGAAACTGCGCTTTCATTTTGGGTTCCTGTGTATCTAGCGAGGTGTATCGGCGCGCGGCTCAAACCCAGCCGAACGCGGCGAGCACCATGTCGATCAGCTTGATGCCGACAAAGGGCACGAGGATGCCGCCGAGGCCGTAGATTAGAAGATTGCGCCGCAGCAGACTCGCGGCTCCGACAGCGCGATATTTGACGCCGGTCAGTGCGAGCGGGATCAGCGCGATGATGATCAGCGCGTTGAAGATCACCGCAGACAGGATCGCCGACTGCGAGGAGGCGAGGCGCATCACGTTGAGCCCGCCGAGCGCCGGATAGGT
>NZ_DATJWR010000316.1:0-7760 GCF_035501035.1 Paraburkholderia sp. | reverse complement strand
TGGCGCGGGCGCAGCGCGCGCTCGAACGCTTCCTCGTGGGTCGAGGCGGGCGTGGCGGCGATCACGCGGTCGGCGCCGGCGTGGCTTGCGGCGAGTTTGTCGGTTTCGATCATCCGGCGATTGTACCGCGCAGACTACGCGCCGGCGGCGCCGTCTCCCGCGCAAACGTAGGTGGTGCAACTAACAGCCATCGCAAGCGCCGACCGCGCCCGCGCGTGCGAATGCGCGGTGAGTGCGCGCGGCGGCAATCAAGCCTTGGAGAGCATCTTGAGCGCGAGCTTGATGCCTTCGGAGACGCCGGTGCCGGCGGGCACGCTCTTGATCGCGGCGAGCGCTTCCTTCTCCGAATAGCCGAGCGCGAGCAGTGCGTTGAGGATGTCGTTCGCGTGATCGGATGGCGAAGCGGCGGCGGCCATCGCGCCCAGGTCGGCGCCGAGCTTGCCCTTGAGTTCGAGCAGCAGGCGCTCGGCCGTCTTCTTGCCGATGCCGGGCACGCGCGTGAGGCGCGCCGAATCCTGCAGCGTGACCGCCTGCGAGAGGTCGTGCACGCTCATGCCCGAGAGCACGGCGAGCGCCATGCGCGCACCGATGCCGGTGATCTTGAGCAACTCGCGAAACGTCGCGCGTTCTTGCTGCGTGCCGAAGCCGTAGAGCAGGTGCGCGTCTTCGCGCACGATCATCTGCGTGAGGAGCACGACTTTTTCGCCGGCGCCGGGCAGGTTGTAGAACGTGCTCATCGGCACGTCGACTTCGTAGCCGATGCCGTTGCAGTCGATGAGCAGGTGCGGCGGGTTCTTTTCCAGCAATACGCCGGCAATGCGACCGATCATGGCGGGTTCAGTGATGAGAGAAAGCTTCAGAGTGTAGCGGAGGGCAGGGCGGCGCGGAGCGCGCGCCTCGAACCTTGATCGTTCGGCCAGGTGCAGCAGCGGCGCCATCGAAGCCTCGATCAGCCGATCAAACGTCCGCGCCGCACCCGCATGCCCTTCTTCGCGAGCGCTGGCGCAAGTCCGCCGAGCGTGGCGAGCGCATCGCCGCCGTGGGCGTGGCAGATCGCCATGCCGAGGGCGTCGGCGGCGTCGGTGCCGGGCGTGCCGGTGAGATTCAATAGCCGCACGACCATTTGCTGCATCTGTTCCTTGGTCGCGCGTCCGTAGCCCACCACGGCCTGCTTCAGTTGCAGTGCGGTGTACTCGGCCACCGGTACGCCGCCCGAAACCAGCCCGCAAATGGCTGCGCCGCGCGCCTGGCCGAGCAGCAGCGTCGACTGCGGATTGACGTTGACGAACACCTTTTCGATCGCGGCCTGGTCGGGCGCGTGCTGGCGGATCAAGGTCGAAATGCCCTCGAAGATCGTGCCCAGACGCGTAGGCAAATCGGCATCGGCGGTGCGGATGACGCCGCTTGCGACATACGTGAGCTGATGGCCGTGACGCTCGATCACGCCGAAGCCGGTGACGCGCAAGCCGGGGTCGATGCCGAGAATTCTCATGAAATGCGGGAAAAGCGAATGTGCCTGCGATGGTACAACGAACGGCACAGCCGCCGCGAGCCTTGCTGGCGTAGAGGGACGCCGGCAAGGCGCAAAGAAAAAGCCCGCGGGACATGAATCCGGCGGGCCTTTGCACCAGCGGCGCGTCACGTGCAGGTCACGCGCCGCGCGCAAGGATCAATGACGGAAGTGGCGCACGCCCGTCATCACCATGGCGATGTTGTGCTCGTCGGCGGCGGCGATCACTTCGTCGTCGCGCATCGAGCCGCCCGGCTGGATCACGCAGGTCGCGCCCGCATTGACCACCACGTCGAGGCCATCGCGGAACGGGAAGAACGCGTCCGAAGCGACCGCGGTGCCGGCGAGCTTGAGGCCCGCGTTATCGGCCTTGATGCTGGCGATGCGCGCCGAATCCACGCGGCTCATCTGGCCCGCGCCCACGCCCATCGTCATGCCGTTCGCGCAGAACACGATCGCGTTGGACTTCACGAACTTCGCGACGCGCCAGGCGAAGAGCAGGTCGTCCATTTCCTTCGGCGTCGGGTGGCGCTTCGTCACCACGCGCAGCTCGTGCGGTTGCACGTTCTTCGCGTCGAGCGATTGCACGAGGAGGCCGCCGCCCACGCGCTTCAGGTCGAACGCGTTATGGCCTTCGCCCAGAGCGATTTCGAGCAAACGCACGTTCTGCTTCGCCGCGAACACGGCCTTCGCCGCTTCCGAGAACGACGGCGCGATCAGCACTTCGACGAACTGCTTCGACACGGCCTGCGCCGCGGCTTCGTCCACTTCGCGGTTGAACGCGATGATGCCGCCGAACGCCGAGGTCGGGTCGGTCTGGAACGCCTTCGAGTACGCTTCGTGCGCGTTCGCGCCGATCGCCACGCCGCACGGATTCGCGTGCTTGACGATCACACAGGCCGGCGCGTCGAAGGTCTTCACGCATTCCCACGCGGCGTCCGAGTCGGCGATGTTGTTGTACGACAGCTCCTTGCCCTGCAGCTGCGTGTAGTTCGCCAGCGCGCCGGCGGGCGTTGCGAGGTCGCGGTAGAACGCGGCGCTCTGGTGCGGGTTTTCGCCGTAGCGCAGGTCCTGCACCTTGTCGAACGCGAGGTTCAGCACGGCCGGGTAGGTGTTGCGCTCCTTGTGATCGAGCGATTGCGTGAGGCTCGTCAGGTAGTTCGTGATCGCGCCGTCGTACTGCGCCGTGTGCGAGAACACCTTGGTCGCGAGGCGGAAGTTCGTCGCGTAGCTCATGGTGTTGCCGTTCGCGCGCATCTCTTCCAGCACCAACGCGTAGTCGGTCGGGTCGACGACCACGGTCACGTCGCGATGGTTCTTCGCCGCCGAGCGCAGCATGGTCGGGCCGCCGATGTCGATGTTCTCGATCGCGTCTTCGAGCGTGCACTCTTCCTTCGACACCGTCTGGACGAACGGATAGAGGTTCACGACGAGCAGGTCGATCGTCGGGATGCCGTGCTTTTCGAGCGCGGCCATGTGCTCGGGCAGGTCGCGGCGCGCGAGGATGCCGCCGTGCACCTTCGGGTGCAGCGTTTTCACGCGCCCATCGAGCATTTCCGGGAAGCCGGTGTAGTCGGCCACTTCGGTGACGGGAAGGCCTGCGTCCGCGAGCAGTTTCGCGGTGCCGCCGGTCGACAGGATCTTGACACCGAGATCGGACAGGGACTTCGCGAAATCGACGATGCCCGACTTGTCGGAAACGGAGATGAGCGCTTGCTTGATCATGATGAGGAGGAGTTACCGAGGGATCGAGGAGTCCGCGCCGAAGTCCAGAAGTGCGGGAAGGGCCGCGACGGCCGTTACAGCAGGCCGTGCTGCTGGAGCTTCTTGCGCAGCGTGTTGCGGTTGATGCCGAGATACTCGGCGGCCAGCGACTGGTTGCCGCCGGCCTGCTCGAGCACCACCTCGAGCATCGGTTTTTCGACGCACGCCATCACCATTTCATAGACGTCGTGCGGATTGCTGCCGTCGAGGTCCTGGAAGTAAATGCCCAGACTCTCGCGGACGGATTGTTCGATATTGTGCTTGCTCATGCTGCCAGTCGATCGTTTGATTCCTCGCCACCATCGGTTTGGTCGTCGACGTAGACGAGGCGCTCTGAGCGCGCCTTCTGCTCGTCGAAGAACTGGTTGACGGCAACGAGCTGTTCGCGTGTGGTGTCCAGCGTATTCATGCGATGCCGGAACGTATTGGCGCCGCAAAGGCCGCGAGTGTACCAGCCGATATGCTTGCGCGCAGTACGCACGCCCGTAAACTCGCCATAAAACGCGTAGTGGTCTTCGAGATGCTCGTTCATGATCGACTGGATTTCGTCCACGCGCGGCGGTGGCAGCAGTTCGCCCGTGGCGAGGAAATGCTCGATTTCGCGAAAGAGCCACGGACGCCCCTGCGCCGCGCGGCCGATCATGATGGCGTCGGCGCCCGTGACGGCGAGCACCTCGCGCGCCTTCTGCGGCGACACGATGTCGCCGTTCGCGACCACCGGAATGCGCGCGGCGGCCTTCACCGCGGCAATCGTTTCGTACTCCGCTTCACCGTGATAGAGGTCCGCGCGCGTGCGGCCGTGCACGGTGAGCATGGCAATGCCGCTTTCCTCGGCAATGCGCGCGACCGTGAGCGCGTTGCGGTTCTCGCGGTCCCAGCCGGTCCGGATCTTGAGCGTGACGGGCACGGCGTCCGGACCCACGCCCACGGCGTCGACCACGGCCTTGACGATGCGCGCGACGAGCGGCTCGTTTTGCAGCAGCGCCGAGCCCGCCGCCACGTTGCAGACCTTCTTGGCCGGGCAGCCCATGTTGATGTCGATGATCTGCGCGCCGTTGGCCACGTTGTAGCGCGCGGCTTCGGCCATCATGTCCGGGTCGGCGCCGGCGATCTGCACGGCAATGGGCTCCACCTCGCCCGCGTGATTGGCGCGGCGCATGGTTTTCTCGCTCTTCCAGAGCTGCGCGTTCGACGCGACCATTTCCGACACCGCGTAGCCCGCGCCGAGGCGCTTGCACAGCTGGCGGAACGGCCGGTCCGTAACGCCTGCCATGGGGGCGACGAACAGGTTGTTACGCAGGGTGTGACGGCCGATTGTGAACATGACGCGCGGGCGACGCCGGTTGTCGCGGCGCGGATGGCGTTCCGGCACACGCGGCTAACGGCGAGAATCTGAAAACGGGGAAACGCGTATTTTAGCGTTAACGGGATGCAAGGTCGCGCAATGCAGACCCTGGTCTTGTTTCAGATGCGGGTGTGGGGTCTGTAATCGTGTCCGCGATTGAGTCGACGATCGCGTCCGCAAGCAGATCGTCAAGCGCGCTTCGAAGAAAAGTGCTTTGACCCCAAAACGGGCTCATCAGCTTCGCTGTCCGAACATCATTTGCCGCGCGAGCGCCGTCTTGACGGGCGGCGCGAATTCGAGCGCCGTGAGCGCGAGCCCGCGCAGCATGGCCAGCGGGCCGAAGTCGACGGTGAACAGGCGCGCGAGCGTGTCGGTGGCGCCGATCGTCATGCGGCGATCGAACGCACGGCGGCCGGCGAAATCCGCCAGCGCGCGTGGTGTGGCGCCGTGCTGCGCGACGGAGTCGACGAGCGCGTGCGCGTCGCGCAGGCCGAGATTGAGCCCTTGGCCCGCAACCGGATGCAGCGTTTGCGCCGCGTTGCCGACCGCCGCGATGCGGCCGTGACCGGAAACCAGTGCGTCGAGCGCGTTCAGGCCGAGCGGGAACGCCGCGCGGCCGTGGATATGCGTGAAGCGGCCCATGCGCGCGCCGAACGCAGCACCCAGTTCGGCGAGGAAGCCAGTGTCGTCGAGTTGCGCGCGGCGCTCGGCTTGATCGGGGGAGCAGCACCACACGAGCGCGTAATCCGCGCCGCGCACGCCGCCCATCGGCAGCAGTGCGATTGGGCCTTCGTTCGTGAAGCGCTCCCACGCCACGTGCGGCTGCGGCGCGGAGAGCGTCACCACGCCGACCAGCGCCGTTTGTCCATAGTCGCGCGAGCGTTTGGTTTCACCTTGCGGCTGCACGGCCCGCTTGTTGGCTTCGTCGGAATCGTCGTGCGCGGCACGCCGCGGTTGCGGGCGATAGAGGCCGCCTTCGGCGTTCACGAGAATGCGCGTGCGCAGGCGCCGCTCCACGCCTGCGCTCACCACGGGCAGCGTGACGCCGTCGTGCTCGACGACCGGGTCATGTGCGTACGCGTGATGCAGCCAGTGCACGCTGCTGCCGCGCACGGCCTGCGCGAGCGCCTGCACGATGGCGCCATAGCGGGCGACGTAGCCGAGCGCTGGCAAGTCGTAGTCGCGACGGTCGATCAGCGTGCGCCCGAAATGGCCCCGCTGCGAGACGTGGATGCGCTCGATGGGCGTGGCGTCGTGTGGCCACGCGAGCGCTTCGAGCAGCGTGCGGCTGCCCTGCGAGACCGCGATCGCGCGCGGGTCGCCGGTGCTGTCGTCGGGTTCGCGCGCGTCGATCAGCGCGATCGAGAGCGCGCGCGTGGCGCTGCGCCGCGCAAGCCAGCCTGCGAGCGCGAGACCCACCGGCCCCGCGCCGACGATGGTCAAGTCGTAATCGAACGGCTCGTGCGTGACGGTGCCGGCCGCGGCGGCCGACGTGGCCGAGGCGGGTACGGGGGCGTCGTTCGCGCTGCCGGAAACTGCGTTCATGTCGTTTGCTTCGCTTCGTCTGGGGTCTTCGCGCGCGTCAGGCGCGGCTGCGCGCGTCCTGCATCAGCGCTTCGATTTCGCCGGCGGCCACGGGCACGCCGCGCGTGATCAGCTCGCAGCCCGTTTCGGTGACGATCGCGTCGTCTTCGATGCGAATGCCGATGTCCCAATAGCGCTCGGGCACGTCTTCGGCCGCGCGGATATAGAGGCCCGGCTCGATCGTGAGCGTCATGCCGGGACGCAGCGTGCGCCAGGGCGGCGGGGTGTCGGCTTTTTCCGTGCTCGTGGCGCTCGAGGCGGCGCTGTGTTCCCCACGCTCCTCACGTTCCCGATAATCGCCCGCATCGTGCACATCCATGCCGAGCCAGTGCCCGGTGCGATGCATGTAGAAGCGCGCATAGGCGCGCTCGGCGATCACGTCGTCGACGCTCGCAAAGCGCTGCCGGTCGAGGATGCCGGTATCGAGCAGCCCCTGGGCGAGCACCCGCACGGCGGCCTCGTGCGGCGCCTCGAAATTCACGCCGGCGCGAGTGGCATCGATGGCGGTCTGCTGCGCGGCGAGCACGATGTCGTAAAGCTCGCGTTGCGCGCTCGTGAAGCGGCCGCTCGCGGGGAACGTGCGCGTGATGTCCGAGGCGTAGCCGTTCAATTCGCACGCGGCGTCGATGAGAACGAGGTCGCCTTCGCGCGCCACGGCATTGCCGGCGGGATAGTGCAGCACGCAGGCATTCGCGCCGGCCGCGACGATCGAGCCATAGGCCGGCGCCTGGGCGCCGTGCTTGCGGAACGTGTAGAGCAGCTCGGCTTCGATTTCGTATTCGCGCATGCCGGGGCGGCACGTCTGCATCGCGCGAACGTGCGCGAGCGCCGAGATATGCGCGGCGCGGCGCATCGTGTCGAGCTCGTGCGCGTCCTTGATCACGCGCATGTCGTCGAGCAGCGGCAGCAGGTCGTACGCGGCGGCAGGCGCGGTGACGCCGCTGCGCCCCTGCGCGCGCACCGCGTCGATCCAGCGCTTCACCTGCGCATCGAAGCGATCGGAGGCCGCGAGCGCGTAATGCAGCGCGGGGCGGTTCGCGATGAGTTGCGGGATGCGCGCATCGAGTTCGTCGAAGGGAAACGCGGCGTCGAAGCCGTACGCTTCGCGCGCGCCGTCGGGACCGTGGCGAAAGCCTTCCCAGGTTTCGCGCTCGACGTTCTTCGCGCGGCAGAACAGGATCGCGGCCGGCTGGTTCTCGCCCGCGCTCGCGTCGAGCACGAGCAGCGCCTCGGGCTCCGTGAAGCCGGTGAGGTAATAGAAGTAGCTGTCGTGCCGATAGGGATAGTCGGCGTCGCGGTTGCGCAGCACTTCGGGCGCGGTCGGCACGAGCGCGACACCGCCGCCCTCGGCGCGCAGCGCGGCAAGCACGCGCTCGCGGCGTGCGCGATAGAGCGCGGCGCCGCCGTCGGGGCCCCGTTGCACGTCGGCCGCGTTGGCGGCGGGTTGGGTTTCGCGCGAGGCGGCCGGGGAGGCTGGCTTGAGGGTCGAGTCCATCGTGCGATTGTAGCGCCTGCGTGCAACCTGGCGTCCGCCCGCGATCGCCGCGTGAGCGGCAG
>NZ_DATJWR010000315.1:0-14825 GCF_035501035.1 Paraburkholderia sp. | reverse complement strand
CCACCGCCGGACTTCTGGTAGTCGACGGCCCAACGGGCGTAGAGGGGAGCAGCGAACGTGCTGCCCGCTCCGGTCACGTTTTCTGCGCGGGTCGTGATCGCGCAAACGCCGCAAATGAGAGCGGCAATGAGGGCGCATAGGGGTCTCACCAGCGTCTCCTGTTCAATCCTTCTTCAGGACATTGCGGAGCCCGACTAATGTGCGCAATCGAGCTTTCTGGAGGGCAACCGCTCAAGCATTTCGCATGCTCGTGCGCAGGAAGTCCTGCCTCCTTTCATTACGCGCTCGGCATTCTCCCTATTACAGGTCGGTGACAGCCTGGATTCAAGTTGAATCGAGCTATCTTGCGGGCGATTACGTCATCGAACCGCCCAGGGCGGTTCTGCAATTGCATGAGACGCGTAAGTGGCATCCAATGCCGCCCGGAGCGTCATGGACCCCGATAAACGATAAGGATAACAAACGAAGTCACCGAGATGGTGCCGTGGTGGGCCCGGGCATTTCCGCAGAGCAAAAAGTGGGACCCGGACGATATGGCTGCAACGAAGCTTTCACAAACTGCCGCTACGGTACGTTCGATCGACCCCGAGTTCGTCTTGACAAGAAGCTTCTAACCCCTTACGGAGATGCTACAGATGGCCGTCAGCACCCTACGCTCTGCACTTCGCCGCTCGCGCTTCGCGGCACATCCTTCCCGTCTTTCGCTTGCCCTGGCGCTGGTTTGCTCGAGCGCCGGCGCGGGCGCCCAGACACCCAACGCTTTCTTCGGTGGGGCGGGTCTGCTCGTCGTGAGCCGCAGCGTCTATGACAACCGGTCGAGCAACATCACTGCGGGCATGGCGCTGCCGCCCGACTGCAATAGCGCGTCCGCAAGCTGCCCGACGGGCAACGGCGCGCCGAACGACGGCACCTATCCGGCCGTATGGAACAACGCGCTCTACGATCCGAGCTTCGGCATCACGGCGCGAATCTTCCTCGACACCATCACGCCGGGAGGGCAGGTCGTCCGCACGCTGGAGGTGCCGAACAGCCTGCATCCTGGCAATGGCCATGACCAGCTCGTGACGAGTTTCAGTTCCAAGTCCGAACTCTCGCTGAACCTTTCGAGCGACGGTCGCTACCTCACGTTCATGGGCTACGTTGCGCCGGTCGATGCGATCGACGTATCGAACTCGAACACGCCTGGCGCGATTGATCCGACGAACCCGGTGGGTCAATCGTTTTATCGCGCCGTGGCGCGCCTTGATCCCGAGGGGCAATTCAGCTTCACGGAAACGAACGCGTACAGCGGCAACAACGGCCGCAGCGCGCTGCTCAACAACGGCCGCGGCAACGGCAAGGGCTTCTACTACACGGTTGGCAATGCGGGTAACGGCGCGAATCCGCAGCCGGCTAACGTGATCCTCGGCGCGGGCGCGCAGTTCATCGCGGCGACGGACCAGCACGAAGCGCAGCAGGCGCCCGGCACGCCAACGCCGCTTGCGAGCTTCTCGGTCACGCAACTCGGCGCGAAGGCAGACAAAGTGGGCAAGGACGATAACTTCCGCGGCCTGACCGTGTTCAACAACGTCGTCTACTTCACGAAAGGCAGTGGCGGCAACGGCGTGAACACGGTGTATTTCGTCGATACGACCGGCAAGGCGTGTCCGTCGGGAGGCGTGGGCGTGCCGGTGGCCGGGGCAACGCTGCCGGCGAACCCGCTCGCCTACGATCCGTCCACGGTGGCGACGAGCGGCTTGCCGAGCAACGTGTGCGTGCTAGCGGGCTTTCCGGCCACACCCAACAAATCGGCGACGACGGTGGCCTATCCGTTCGGCATCTGGTTCGCCGACGCGAATACGCTCTATGTCGCCGACGAAGGCGACGGCTACACGGGCAGCACCGATCTGTACACGCATGCCGCGCAGCAGAGTACCGCGGGCCTGCAAAAATGGGTGTACAACGCAGGGGCGAAATCGTGGCAGCTTGCGTATACGCTGCAAAACGGCCTGAATCTGGGCACGTCGTACACCGTACCGGGCTATCCCGTCGGCACGAACAGCGCGACCAACCTGCCCTGGTCGCCCGCAACTGACGGTCTGCGCAATATCACGGGCCACGTCGAGGCGGATGGCACGGTCACGATCTGGGCGATCACCTCGACGGTCAGCGGCAACGGCGACACGGGCGCGGACCCGAATCGTCTCGTTGCGGTTCGCGACATGCTGCGCAACACGACGGCCGCCGGCGCCACGCAGGAGCGCTTCGTCACGCTGCGCAGCGCCGGTTTTGGCGAGGTGCTGCGTGGCGTATCGCTCGCGCCAGGCGGGCTGTTCGGCAAATGGTTCTGATTGCCGCGCAGCGACGCGGGAACGGGTGGGCGTGCCGCCCAGCCAGTTCCCGCATCACGTTCATCACTTGTCCTCGCGCTTCGATACGATCGATGCAAACACTTCGCGCAATCGGGTCACGCCGAAGCGTCGTTCGCTGCGCTCGGCTTCGACGTCGATCTTGCCGGTATTGTGGACATCGTAGAGATCGGTGATGAGCCGGGCGTGCTCGTCGCTGAGGCCGGCCTTCAGGAGCGTGGGCGTCCACGACTCGCGCGGCAACGCGTAAGGTGTGATCGCGCGGCCACTGACTTCGCTGAGCGTGGCTGCGATTTCGTTCACGCTCACTCGCTGTGGCCCTTCCAGGCTGACTATTCTCGGCGCGCCGGATCGTGGCGCATCGAGCAGCAGCGCGGCGCTCGCAATGCCAACATCCTGCGCGGCGACGGTTGGAAAGCGGCGCTCAAGAGGAAGGTGGAGGCTCGGCAGAACACCGCTTGCGAGCGCGGCGGGAATGAACGCCGCCCAGTTCTGCATATGCTCTGCCGAGCGCAGCAAGGTCAGTCGCGTTGCAACGACCTTCAGGCGTTGCTCGAGATGATGAAAGAGCCGAGTGATACCCGTATTGAGCGGCAGTTCGGCGCCATAGTCGGAAATGGCGAGCAGCGCGGCGGGCGGGTTCTCGCGCAGGGCGTCGAGTGCCACGTCGATCATCTTTCGCATCATTGATTCGGGATGCTTATCATTGATGGGGACGGGGCACAACAGCTGCACGGCGCGCGCACCCCTTATCGCCGCGGCAACGGAGGCGGGCTCGGTCAGGTCGGCGAGGGCGATTTCGCAGCCCATTTCCGCGAGGCTTGCGCCGTGGCGCGCGTCTCGCACCACGGCGCGCACCGGTTGCCCCGCACAACGCAACGCGGCGGCGGTGGCGCGGCCGGCCTTTCCAGAGGCTCCGAAAATCACGAACATGTTCCGTCTCTCCTTGCGTGGATGGGATGCGTCATCGTAGGCACGCAAGCGCGGCATGGCGCGCAGGAAAGGAGCGTGTTGCGCAGAAACGGAGGATTCGCCAGATCTATCTTTGCGCCGCCCGCGGGCGTGGCGGTAATCCAGTAGACTGGCCGCAGACATCAAGCGGTGCGCATACGGCGTTGGCGCCGGAAAGGAAAACCATGAGCGCAGTGACGGCAGATTCGAACCAGCAGGCAACTGCACGCCTCAGCCTGCACGCCAGCGAGGGTCTGGGCTGGCAGGGCGGCGGTGCGCAATTGCTACGCATCGAAGCGGGACGGCATCGGCTTCCCGGCATGGCGCATCACCGCGTTGGCATTCATGTTGGTACGCCCGTGCGGGCGAGATGCACCTGTGACGGCCGGCGTCAATCGCGGCTCCAGGCTCACGGCGATGCCGATGTCGTGCCCGCCGGGGTAGACGGCGAATGGATCGACGACGCGGACTGCACGATCCTGCGCGTTTCATTCGACGACCGCTTCGTGAGCTCGATAGCGCAGCAGATGGAGGGTCAGGCGGCGTTGCGGGAGATTCGTCCGCAACTGCAGTTGCGCGATGCCCGCATCAATTCGCTTGCAGTCGCACTGCTTGCCGAACTCCAGTCGGGCACGGCCTCCGATCCGCTATTTGCGCAAAGCATCGGCACGGCGATGGTCGTCCGGTTGCTTGGCTGCACGAATGTTCCCGGAGGCCGGCCCGCTACGCTTGCGCCACACAAGGCCACACGTGTGATCGACTATATCGAAGCCCATCTCGACCAACGCCTGACGCTCGGCGACCTTGCTGCGCTGGTCGACCTGAGCGCGCCGCATTTCAAGGCGCTGTTTCGCGAAACGCTGGGCATGCCCGTGCATCAATATGTCGTGCGCCGCCGGGTCGAACGTGCGAGGGCGTTGCTCGTTGCAGGCAAGCTGAGCCTGAGCCAGGTCGCGCTCGAAGCCGGGTTCGCGCATCAAAGCCACATGGCGCACTGGATGACGCGGCTCCTCGGTGTGACGCCGCGTGAAGTCGTGAAGGAAAAGGACGCCCGCACGCTCACGCGGTGAGATTGTCGATCAACGCGTTCGCAATCTCCCGCGCCACGAGAATGCTCGTTGCGAAAGGAACGGCTCCAGAACGCAAGCGCGACTAACGTGGTGATCGTAGGCAAACTGTTGGTCTGCTAACGATTCACATCGACCACGAGGCGTCCTCGCACCAGGCCGGCGAGCAGATCGCTCGCTGCCGGTATCGCTTCGGCAAGCCCGATTTCCCGCGTGATCGTGTCCAGTTGCTTCAGGTCGAGCGTTTCGCCCAACGCTTGCCATGCCTGCTGGCGTTCGGCAAACGGGCGCGTAACGCTATTGATACCAAGGAGACTCACGCCGCGCAGGATGAATGGCGCAACCGTTGCGGGGAAGTCCATGCCTTGTGCAAGGCCGCAGGCCGCAACGGCGCCGTCGGCGTACAGGCTTGCACAGACGTTCGCCAACGTGTGGCCGCCGACCGAATCGATCGCGGCCGCCCAGCGCTCCTTTTGCAGCGGACGTCCCGGCTCGGACAGCGCAGCGCGGTCGATGACTTCGGCGGCGCCGAGCTGCTCCAGATACTGTGCTTCCTGCAATTTGCCGGTGGACGCCACCACGCGGTAGCCACGGCGCGCGAGCAGCGCAATGGCGAAGCTGCCTACGCCGCCACTTGCACCCGTCACGAGCACGTCGCCGCGCCCCGGCGCGATGCCGTGCCGCTCCAGCGCGAGGATGCAGAGCATGGCGGTGTACCCGGCCGTGCCGACTGCCATCGTTTGCCGGAGCGTGAGCCCTGCGGGAAGCGGAATGAGCCATTCGCCCTTCACGCGAGCCTTCTGCGCAAGGCCACCCCAATGCTGCTCGCCCACGCCCCAGCCATTGAGCACGACCTTGTCCCCAACGGCGTAAGCGGGATTCGCGCTCTGCGCGACCGTGCCTGCGAAATCGATGCCGGGAACCATGGGGAAGCTGCGCACGACCGGGCTTTTTCCGGTGATCGCGAGTCCGTCCTTGTAGTTCAGCGTGCTGTAGCTGACATCGACGAGCACATCGCCTTGCGGCAACTGCACCTCGTCGAGTTCGGCGACGCGTGCGCCATATGATCCGGATTCCTTATCAATGAGAATGGCCTTGAACATGATGTAGTTCGCTCCTGAAACGATGAACGGTTGGTGTAGCGGCCGGTTATGCGCGAGGCAGGCCGGCGATGAATCCTCGGAAGAACGTGTCGAGCGGGGCCGCGCTGCGCACGAGCCGGGCGCGCAGTACCGCGCCTTCCCAGCCGATCCAGAAAAAGGCAGCGAGTGCGTTGAGGTCGATTCGCCTGGCGAGCACGCCTTCGCGCTGGGCCTCGCGCAGGCACGCCACGATGCGCGCCTGCCAGCCCTGCATGATGCGCTCGAGCGTTTCGCGGAAATCCTCGGGCAGGATGTCAACCTCCACGCCGAGATTGCCCACGAGGCAGCCGCGCGTGTAGGCGTGGCGGGCCATGCCGTTGCTCGCATCTTCAACGAAGGCGCCGAGCCGCTCCAGCGCGGGGCGTGTATCGTCCAGCAGCCAGCGGTCGAGCTTCGCGCAGAAGTATGCATCGTACGCTGCCATGAGTTCGCGCCCGAACGCTTCCTTGCTCTCGAAGTAGTGATAGAAGGAGCCCTTGGGAATGTTCACGCGCTTGAGCACGGCGTCGAGCCCCGTGGCGGCAAAGCTTTGCGCGGTCAGCATTTCCATGCCGGCGCGAATGAGTGTCTCACGCGTGTCGGCGTGCGCGCGCGGGTCTTTCGGCGGCCTGCCTCGGCGCGGTTTAACGATCGGCGATTCCATGACGGCGATATTAGACTGATCGTCTATAAAATTCAAGCGTGCCGTTATCTACAGCCGCTCGATCAAGCGTCGGTCGCTGCGTTCGCAATAGCCGTGGCATGCAGCGCGCGCGGCGTTCGCCGCGGCGTGCACGAAGAGCGGCGCATCGGTGCGCCGCGACATGGAAACGACGATCGAAGGCGGCGAGGGCTGCAGCGGCAGTTCGACCACTTCGCCGTGCGCGATCAGCTCGTCGACGAACAGACGCGGAATGGCGGCCACGCCGAAGCCGTCGCGCACCAGTTGCACGATGACGGAAATCGAGGGCGAGCCGGTGATGCGCGTGTCGGAAATACTCACGCCGTTGGCGAGCGCGAGCTTGCTGACGATGTCTTCGAGCGCGCGATGCGGCGCCGTTCCGCGGCCGAACGTGAGGATCGGATGCTGGAGCACGCGCCGCGCGAGGCCGCTCTTCGAGAGCGGCAGCAGGCCTGCGCGCGCGATCCAGTGCACGGGGTAGTTCGCGAGCGCGTCGCATACCACGGAGGCCTCGTCGCTGCCTTCCACGCGAATGATGAGGTCGAGCTCGCCCGCCATCAGGCGGCGCTGCAATACGACGCTCACGTCCACGGCCAGTTCCACGTCGAGTTGGGGGTAGTCCTGGCTGAGCCGCTGCATGTAATCGGCGAGCCAGCTATGCACGACCGTTTCGATCACGCCGAGGCGCAGCTTGCCGCGCATCGTGCCTTCGCTGGAGGCGGCGGCCTGCAACTGGCGCGTTGCCTCGACTACGGCTTTCGCGTAGCCAAGCAGATATTCGCCGCTGGGCGTGAGCCGGAATTCACGGCTCTCCCTGTCGACGAGCACCGTCTGCAATTCGTCTTCGAGTGCCTTGAGGCGCTGCGAAATGGCGGCGGGTGTGGCGTGCAGCGCCGTGGCCGTGGTGCGAAAGCTGCGTAGCTTCGCGAGCGTGACGAAGGTTTCGATGAATCGGGTATTCATGGCACGCAGGCAGGCGAGTGGGTTCGAAAACTTCGGGAAAACCCGCGGTTTCGTTAAGAAATTCTATTCGCTGGACTGAAGAAAAACTAGTTGGCGTCAAATTTTTGTCCTTCCTATGCTTCGCCTTAACGGTGGGTGCGCGGTTTGCCTCACCGCCCGAATTTCACGTCACGCCCCGACACCATGACCCCATACGAATTCCGGCTTGCCGTGCGCACGCACGATTTTCGCGGTCCCACGGCAGGCTATTGCGGCGAGTACGCACAGGCCAATCTCGCGATCCTGCCCGAGGCGCACGCGCACGACTTTCTGCGCTTTTGTCATGCGAATCCGAAGGCGTGTCCGCTGCTCGGTGTCGGCGAGCCGGGCGATTTTCGCGTGCCGGCGCTCGGCCAGGACATCGACATCCGCACCGATGTGCCTGCCTATAACGTCTATCGGCACGGCGAGTTGAGCGAGCGCGTCGAGTCGCTCGAAGCGCTCTGGCAGGACGATTTCGTCGTGTTCGCCATTGGTTGCTCGTTTTCGTTCGAGCACATGCTCGCGCTCGAAGGCATTCCGCTGCGCCACGTGGAAGAGGGCCGCAATGTGCCGATGTACCGCACGCGCCGCGCGAACCAGCGCTCGGGTGTGTTCGGCGGCGAACTCGTCGTGTCGATGCGGCCCATGCGCGGCGCCGATGCAATACGCGCGGTGCAGATCACGAGCCGTTTTCCGGGCGTGCACGGCGCGCCGGTGCATATCGGCGACGCAGGCGAACTGGGCATTGCCGACCTCGCGCGGCCCGAGTTCGGCGATGCGGTGACGATACGCGCGGGCGAGTTGCCCGTGTACTGGGCCTGCGGCGTGACCCCGCAGACGGCGTTGATGGACGCCAGGCTGCCGCTCGCGATCGCGCACGCGCCAGGCCACATGCTCATGACGGATATCACCAATGCGTCGCTGGCGGTGTTCTAGCGCATGAGGTGCGTCGTTCGAAGCGCGCTCGCACGACGTTGAATACGGCTCTCCAGTCTCAAGAAATCCGGCCGCAAGGATGGGAGGGACGCTCACCCTCGTGGTGCCTCCCCGTGTTGGGGAAACGGACGGCATTCATCAGGACTTCTATCAACAGGAGCATTAGATGGACAGCAAGACACTCGCGGCGTCAGCCGTCGAATCTGCCGCATTGTCCGGATCTTCCGGATCGTCGGAATCTTCCGGACTTGCGGGCGCGCCGCCACAGGAATGCTCGTGGTACGCACACGCTTCGCCGCAGGCTCGTCAGGCGTTCTGGAGCTGCAAGGTCGGCTACATGCTCGACGGCATGGACACGCAAATGCTGTCGTTCGTGATTCCGACGCTCGTGGCGAGCTGGGGCATCAGCTTGGGCGACGCGGGGTTCATCGGCACACTCACGCTGCTTGCTTCGGCGCTGGGCGGCTGGATTGCCGGCGTCCTCTCCGACCGCATCGGCCGGGTGCGTACGCTGCAGCTTACCGTGCTGTGGTTCGCGCTTTTCACGGGCCTGTGCGGACTCGCGCAGAACTACGGCCAGTTGCTCGCCGCGCGTGCGCTGATGGGCTTTGGCTTCGGTGGCGAATGGACGGCGGGCGCGGTGCTGATTGGCGAGGTGATCCGCGCGAAGGATCGCGGCAAGGCGGTGGGGCTCGTGCAATCGGGCTGGGCGCTCGGCTGGGGGCTCGCCGCGTTGCTTTATGCCGTGCTGTTCTCTCTCTTGCCCGCCGATCTGGCCTGGCGCTCGCTATTTCTGATCGGTCTCGTTCCGGCGCTGCTCGTGCTCGTGATTCGCCGATATGTCAAGGAACCCGAAATATTCGCGAGCGCAAAGGCGGCGCAGGCCGAGGCAGGCGACAAGCCGCGCTTCACTGAGATCTTCGCTCCGCAGTTGCTCTCCACGACGCTGCGCGCGGCGCTTCTCACCACTGGCGCACAAGGCGGCTACTACGCGATCACGACCTGGCTGCCCACCTTTCTCAAGAGCGAACGACATCTCACCGTGATGGGCACGGGCGGCTATCTCGCGATGATCATCGCGGGCTCGTACGTGGGTTATCTGTCGAGCGCGTGGTTGACCGACCGGATCGGCCGCAAGCCCAACTTCATCCTGTTCGCGGCGGGGTCCATGGCGATTGCGTTCGCCTATACCTCGCTGCCGCTCACGAACGCCTCGATGCTGTGGCTCGGTTTTCCGCTGGGCTTTTTCGCGTCCGGCATTTTCTCGGGCATGGGCGCGTTCCTCACGGAGCTCTTTCCAACGCGCGTGCGCGGTTCGGGGCAGGGCTTCTGCTACAACGTGGGCCGCGCGGTTGGCGCCCTGTTCCCGTTCCTGATCGGCGCGCTCGCAAAGCAGTTCGGCCTCGGCCCGAGCATCGGGATCTTCGCGATCGCGGCGTATGGCGTGTTGATCGTCGCTGCGCTCACGTTGCCCGAAACACGCGGGCGCGAACTCGAAGCGGCATGACGGCGCAAGCCGTCTACGCCGTCACGCGAGTTCGCGCGCCTTGATCGTGTCGCCCGCGCGCACGAAATTGCCGCCGCCGAGATGGTGGATCGTGTGCAGGTCCGCGTTGCTGCTGTCGAGTTCCCAATGGCCGTTGCGGAAGGCGCGCGGATCGGCCGCGGCGGCGATCACTTCGCCGAAGCACGTATCGTAGGCGTCTTCGGTATGCGGCTCGGGAATCAGGCGGCACTCCATCCACGCGGAGCAGCCCGCTTCGAGCAACGGCAGTCCGAGCTTCGGGCCCGAAATGGCGGCGATATGGAAGCGCTGGAACTTGTCGGTGTCGCGGCCGCTCACGCTGCCCACGGCATAGGTGAGGTCGATTGCGGCGGCGCCCGGAATGATCACGCCGAACGTGCCGCTCGCGCTAATGAGCTCACGCGTGAACGTGTGCTTGTCGATGACGATGGCGATGCGCGGCGGCTTGAATTCCACGGGCATCGACCACGCGGCTGCCATCACGTTGCGGCGCTTGCCGTCGCTGCTGGTGACGAGCACGGTGGGGCCGTGATTGATGAGGCGGCTGGCGTGTTCGAGTGCCACCGGCACGAAAGTCGAGAGAGTTTCCATCGCGTGTTGGATTTGTTGGGAGTTGGAACCCGAGCGACTTTACAACAGAATCCCGAAGTGTGCGGCGCGTACCCGCGCCCCTGGCCCGTGCTCTGCCGGGAGTGTTCCGCTTACGATGCCTGCGCGCCGCGCGCATTCGCCGCGCGCCGGCCGAAGGCCTGGCGCACCCAGCCTTGCGCGTTCACTACCAGCAGTCCGAGCAGCACCAAAGCCGAGCCAAAGAGAAAGGCGGGCTCGACACGCTCGTGCAGCAGCGCCACGCCCATTGCCACGCCGAACAGCGGCGTCATGAACGACAGCACACCGAGGCGCGCGGCCAGATAGCGGCGCAGCATCCAGAACCACATCAGGTAGCTGACGAACGAGACGAGCAGCGTCTGGAACGCGAGGCTCGCCCAGGCGAGCGGCGTGCCGTGCAAGCTCGTCTGACCAGTCAGGAGTGCAAATGGTACGAGCACGACAAAGGCGCCGGCCAGTTGATAGAAGAGCGTTTGCGTGGCGGGCGCCTCGCTCAGGCGGCTCGTGCGCACGACGACCGTCGTGAGCCCCCAGGCCGCGCCGGCACACAGTCCCATGAAGTCGCCGAGCAGCCACAGCGGGGAGGCGGGCGTGCCGCCGCCCATCAGCGCGGGCCCGAGGAACGTGATCGCGATGCCGACGAAAGCGAGCGCAATGCCGCCCCATTGCAGCCGTGCGAGACGTTCGTCGGGCAGGCGCAGATGCAGGCCGATGGCTGCGAACATCGGCGCGGTGTAGAGGAACACGGCCATGTGCGAGGCGTTGGTCCAGCGCAGGGCCATGGCCACGAACACGAATTCGAGCGCGAACAGGCCGCCAACCACGAGCCCCGCGCCGCGGCCCACGCCGGGCAGCCAGCGCTCGCGCGACACGAGCTGGTTGAAGAGCCAGACGAGGCCGGCCGCCACACCCGAGCGCAGCCCGATCTGCAGCATGGGCGGGATTTCCGCGGCCACTGCCTTGATTGCGACCTGTTGCAGGCCCCAAACGAGGCACAGCGCCACCATGATGGCCACGGCCGTTGCGTCGACTTGCTTTCTCATTGCGGACTCACTGACTCGAAGGATTGGGCTGAAGTTTTGCGGCAGCGAGCGTAGTATTGATGCGTCGGCTTGCGCGCATATAGCGCGAAAGTGACAATCGATAGCCCCAGACCGCCATGCCCAAAACGCCAGTCCGCCCGCGTCCGGCGCGCCATCTACGCCTGCCGCCCTTCACCGACGTGCTGCCCGCGCCCGTGTTCTTCCGCATGGAGCACTTGCCCTCGTACGCCACTTACCCGCAGATGTGCCACCCGTGGGGGGAGTTCGTCTATGCGTTCAGCGGCACCACCGAGGTGAAGGCGGGCACGGAGCACTACATCACGCCGCCGCATCTCGGGCTCTGGATCGCGCCCGGCACCGAGCACGTGGGCTTCAACGAGCAGGAGACAGTGCATTGCTCCGTGTACATCGGCCGCGAGCTGTGCACGCGCATGCCCGCAACGAGCTGCGCGGTGATGGTGTCGCCGCTCGTGCGCGCGATTCTCGAGCATCTGCGCGAAACGCCGGCGGAAGAAGAGGGCGAGCCACAGCGCGCGCGCCTGCTGCGCGTGCTGGTGGATCAGCTTTCGACCTGCGCCACGACGGGTAGCTTCGTGCCGCACACCGACGACGCCGATCTCGACGCGATCCTCCAGGTGCTGCGCAACAATCCGGCCGACAACCGCTCGCTCGCCGAGCTTGCCGATGCGTTCCACATGAGCGAGCGCACGCTGATGCGGCGCGCGCAGCGCGAACTGGGCATGTCGTTGACGGAATGGCGTCAGCGCGTGCGGCTCGTGAACGCGCTGCCGATGCTGCGGGCGGGCCGCAGCGTGGAGGCGGTGGCGCTGGATCTGGGGTACGCCACGTCGTCGGCTTTCATCGCAATGTTCCGGCGGCTGACGGGCACGAGTCCCGGCCAGTTCGTCGCGCGCACGCGCTGAGGGCGTCTTCGCAAAGCGTTCGAAGGTCTCGCGGGGTGCGCGCCCGCGCAACGAAAACGCTAAAGGTTCCCCTGCCGCCGCCGTTAGTGCGGGCATGAAGACGCTACTCACCCAGTCTGACGCACGCTTCATCTTGTCGATCGCTCTCGAGCTGGCCGAGAACCGGGCCGCCGCGGCCGGCGTCGAGCTGGAATCGGCGGCAGGCTCGGCGATTTGCGACGACGTGATCGTCGCAACGCTTTCGCAATTCGCGCCCACCGTTACGATCGACGAGTTTTACGGCCTGCTGGCACGGCCCGACGTGCTGCATTGAGCGGCGCGCCGTCATGCACCGGTACGGTGCAATCGAAGACGATTGCGCGGGCGATCACATAAGCGTCTGCAGCTTCGTTGTTCATGCAACGAAGTGATATGTCGCGTTGACCTTGCGACGCAAGCCGGCGCGCACGCTTCGCCTGCCACTCCGCCGCCTGGCGGGCAAAGAAACGGCGCGACAAGCTTCAGCGCGCAAGCGAAGCGCCGGGCGGCAACGCCGGCGTGCTCACGGCGACGGTCTTGCGGATCTTCGCGACCTCTGCGGCGCTGACCGGCGCGGCGGCGTTGCCCCAGCTCGCGCGCACGAAGGTCGACACGTCGGCCACTTCCTCGTCGGACAGGCGCCAGCCGAAAGGCGGCATCGCAAACGAAGAGGGCGCCGACTGCGTGCCTTCGAGCGTATTGCCGGTGAGCAGCACATGGATCAGCGAAGTGGGGTCCTTGTCTTGCGCGACCGGGTTGCCGCCGAGCGCCGGGAACACGCGCGTGTAGCCGCGTCCGTCGCTGCGGTGGCAGGCCATGCAGTTGTCGCGATAGACAGCCGCGCCGCGTGCGCTCGCGTCGCCGCTCTGCAAGGCGTGGGCGGCGGCGGGATCGTAAGCGTATTGCGTTTCCTTCGGGTCGCTCGAGGGCAGCGTCTTCAGGTAGCGCGCGATCGCGAGCAGGTCGGCATCGCTCATGTGCTGCGTGCTGTGCTGGACCACGTCGGTCATGCCGCCGAAGGCCGCCGTATGCAGATTGCGGCCCGACTTCAGGAACTGCACGATGGCGTCCTCGCTCCACGCGCCAAGGCCCGTGCGCAGGTTGCCGCGCAAGTTCGATGGCACCCAGCCGTCGACCGGACTGCCGCCCGCGAGGAAGTCGTCCCCTTCGAGTTCGGTGAGCGCGAGCTCCTGCATCGTGCGTGCACGCGGCGTATGGCATGCGCCGCAGTGGCCGGGGCCCTGCACGAGATAAGCGCCGCGCGCGACGATCGCATCGTTGTAATGCGCACCGTCGAACGCCTGCACCTTCGGCGCGAACAGCGCGCGCCAGATCGAGAGCGGCCAGCGCATCGAGAGCGGCCACGCAATGTCCTCGGCGCGGTTCTGAGCCTGCACGGGCGTGACGCCCCGCATGAAGTACGCATGGAGCGCCTTTGTGTCGTCGTCGGAGAGGCGCGCGTACGAGGGGTAGGGCATTGCCGGGTAGAGCGTCTCGCCGTTCGGGCGCACGCCCTGGCGCACGGCCTTCGCGAAGTCGTCGTAGCTCCACTTGCCGATGCCGGTGTTCGCGTCGGGGGTGATGTTGGTCGAGTAGATCGCGCCGATCGGCGTGTCGAACTTCAGTCCGCCCGCGAAGGGCTTGCCGCCCTGCGCCGTATGGCACGCGATGCAGTCCCCGGCGCGTGCGAGGTATTCGCCGCGCGCGACGGGCGAAGCGTCGGGCGACGCGCTCGAAGATTGATCGGCGGCCTGCGCCATGAACGGCGCGGCAAGCACCGCCGCAAGCACAAGCGCAAGGGCGGCGATCGTGGCACGGCGAGGCCTGCCGTCAACTCGCAGCGTGTGGCGGCCACGCGCAAGGGATGGCTGCTCCATGCGGCGCTTCACACGCTCACCAGGGGACCGGGGTTCTTCAGATACTGGTTGCGAATCGCTTTCGCGGACCAGTAAGCGAGGGCGGCGACGAGGCCAGTCGGGTTGTAGCCGATGCCTTGCGGGAAGGCGGAGGCGCCCATCACGAACACGTTGGGCACGTCCCAGCTCTGCAGATAGCGGTTGATGACGCTCGTGCCCGGATCGGCGCCCATCACGGCCCCGCCCACGAGGTGCGTGGTCTGGTAGCGGCGCGAGTCGAAGTGCGCGCCGAATTCGCGCGTGTAGACGTTGATGGCCTTCGGGCCCATCGCCTCGGCGATCTTCCGCATCTGGCCGGTCACGTACTGCGCCATCTTGATGTCGTTGTCCTTCCAGTCGAAGGTCATGCGCAGGAGCGGCTGGCCGTACGAGTCGCGGTAGGTCGGATCGAGGTCGAGGTACACGTCGCGGTACGACATGTTGGTGCCGTGCGCATCCATCGAGATCGTGTGCGCGTAATGGTCCTTCACGGCCTTCTTCCACTGCGCGCCCCAGTTCGGCGTGCCCGCGGGCGTGGCGATGCCGCTGATGGGCTTCACGCCCGCCTGGTTCACCCACAGTGGCGAGCCGCCCACGAAGCCGAGCGGGCCATGGTCGAAGTTGTCGGCGTTGAAGTCGTCCACGGCCACGCCGTTGCCGCCCGCGCCGACGAACGGATTCGTCCAGGTGTCCTTGTCGAAGAACGCCGTGATGGTGGAGAGG
>NZ_DATJWR010000314.1:0-14924 GCF_035501035.1 Paraburkholderia sp. | reverse complement strand
TTGTACGTGGCGGTGGGCATCTCGGGCGCGATCCAGCACCTGGCCGGCATGAAGGACTCGAAGGTGATCGTCGCGATCAACAAGGACGAAGAAGCGCCGATCTTCAGCGTGGCCGACTACGGTCTCGTGGGCGACCTGTTCGCACTCGTGCCTGAACTCGTGAAGGAACTCGGCTGAAGCAGGCCGGTGCCATGAGCGAACAAAGGCCGACAGTCATGACTGGATATCCGGCGTAAAACGAAGCACAAAAGGGGCGCGCGGCGCCCCTTTGTCATTTCAGGAACCCGTGCCCTGCCTGGTATCGGACCAGGCGCGATGGGTCCGGAGCGAGCGCCAAAGCGCTGACTCTGATCGACATACCAGGTCCGATCGACACGAGAGGAGACTGACATGTACCAGGCGCCCACGAGCGACATGTTGTTCGTCATGAAGGAGTTGGCCGGCCTCGAAGACATCGCGAAGTTGCCGGGCGGCGAAGATGCCGCGCCGGAAACCGTCGAGGCCGTGCTGCACGAGTCGGCGAAGCTTTGCGGCGAAGTGATCGAGCCGCTCAACGTGCAAGGCGACCGCAATCCGAGCCGCTGGGAAAACGGAACCGTGCATGCCACGCCCGGTTTCAAGCAGGCATTCCGGCAATACGTCGAAGGCGGCTGGCAAGGCGTGCAACATCCACAGGAGTACGAAGGACAAGGTTTGCCCAAACTAGTGGGCACGCCGTGCATGGAGATGCTCAACGCAGCGAATCTCTCGTTCGCGCTGTGCCCGCTGCTCACCGACGGCGCGATCGAAGCGCTGCTCACGGCCGGCAGCGAAGCGCAAAAGCAGCGCTTCGTGCCCAAGCTCATTTCGGGCGAATGGACCGGCACGATGAACCTCACCGAGCCGCAGGCGGGCTCCGACCTCGCGGCCGTGCGCACGCGCGCCGAACCGCAGGGCGACGGCACGTACAAGCTCTTCGGCACGAAGATCTTCATTACCTGGGGCGAGCACGACATGGCGGAGAACATCGTCCATCTCGTGCTCGCGCGCACGCCAGACGCGCCCGAAGGCGTGAAGGGCATCTCGCTCTTCATCGTGCCGAAGTTTCTCGTCAACGAAGACGGTACACTCGGCGCACGCAACGACGTGCATTGCGTATCGATCGAGCACAAGCTCGGCATCAAGGCGAGCCCGACCGCGGTGCTGCAGTTCGGCGATCATGGCGGCGCGCTAGGCCAGTTGATCGGCGAGGAGAATCGCGGCCTCGAGTACATGTTCATCATGATGAACGCGGCGCGTTTCGCAGTGGGCATGCAAGGCGTGGCCATATCGGACCGCGCGTATCAGAAGGCGCTCGCGTACGCGAAGGAGCGCGTGCAGAGCCGTCCTGTGGATGGCTCCGCAAAGCAGGCCGCGACCATCATTCACCACCCCGACGTGCGCCGCATGCTCGCGACGATGCGCGCGCTCACCGAGGCCGCGCGTGCGCTCGCCTACGTCGCCGCGGGTGAGAGCGACCGTGCCCATCGCGATCCCGACGAGGCTGCACGTGCGCAGCATCAGGCGCGCTACGAGTATCTCGTGCCCATCGTGAAGGGCTGGAGCACCGAGCTCTCGCTGGAGGTGACAAGCCTCGGCGTACAGGTGCACGGCGGCATGGGTTTCATCGAGGAAACGGGCGCCGCGCAGTTCTATCGCGACGCGCGCATCCTGCCGATCTACGAGGGGACGACGGCGATCCAGGCGAACGATCTGATTGGGCGCAAGACGCTGCGCGACGGCGGCGCAGTTGCGAGGGCGTTGCTTGGCGATATCGCACAGACCGTCGATGCGCTCGGCGCGCACGAAGGCGCGGCGTTCGAGGCGATGCGCAAGCACCTCGCGCTCGGCGCACAGGCACTGGCCTCAACCGTGGACTTCGTGCTGGCGAAGGCAAAAAGCGACCCGAACGCGGTGTTCGCCGGTAGCGTGCCGTATCTGAAGCTTGCGGGGATCGTGCTGGGCGGCTGGCAGATGGCGCGCGCGATGCTCGCCTCGCAGCGCCTCATGCAGGACGATCCGAAGTTCCACGGCGCCAAGATCGCCACGGCACAGTTTTTCGCGCAACACGTGCTGCCGCAGGCAGTGGCACTCGAAGCCGCGATCGTCAGCGCGAACGGGGCTGAAGGCATGCTGGCGCTCACGGAGGATCAGTTCTAGCGTGCAAGCGGCGCGCGAGCGCATCGCATAGCAGCAGAAATGCAACACGGCGCCCCGGAGGCGCCGTGTTCGTTCATGTCGCGAGTGAGACGGTCGAGACGCGCGCGATCATGCGTACGCCGGGCGGCCCGAGCCCTGCGTATCGCCGAGATAGCGGTGGACCGAAAGATCGTCGGCCCTGATCGCGGGCTGCTTGCCGGAGATCAGGTCGGCGAGCAGCTGGCCTGAACCGCAAGACATCGTCCACCCGAGCGTGCCGTGGCCCGTGTTCAGGAACAGGTTCGAGATCGGCGTGCGGCCAACCACCGGCGTGCCGTCCGGCGTCATCGGGCGCAGGCCGGTCCAGAAGGTGGCGCTCGTCGTGTCGCCCCCGCCCGGGAACAGGTCGTTCACGCACATTTCGAGCGTTTCGCGGCGCGCTTGCTTCAACGTCTTGTCGTAACCGACGATCTCCGCCATGCCGCCCACGCGGATCCGGTCGTCAAAACGCGTGATCGCGATCTTGTAGGTTTCGTCGAGCACGGTGGAAACCGGCGCGGCCTCTGCGTTCACGATCGGCGCCGTGATCGAGTAGCCCTTGAGCGGGTAGACGGGGATCTTCACGAGACCCGCGAGCATCTTCGTGGAGAACGAGCCGAGCGCGACCACATAGGCGTCGGCGCGCACCATCTCGCTGCCGCACTGCACGCCCGTGATGCGGTCGCCCGCAACGGCCAGGCTGTCGATCGGCGTGTTGTAGCGGAACTTCACGCCCAGTTGCTCGGCCATCGCGGCGAGACGCGTGGTGAAGAGCTGGCAGTCGCCGGTCTCGTCGCCGGGCAGGCGAAGGCCGCCCGTGAGCTTGTGCGAGACCGCGGCGAGCGCCGGTTCGGCGCGGCCGAGCTCGGCGGCGGTGAGCAACTCATACGGAACGTTGGCTTCTTTCAGGACGGCGATGTCCTTCGCCGCGCCATCGAACTGCTGCTGCGTGCGGAACACCTGCAGCGTGCCGCCCGTGCGGCCTTCGTACTGGATGCCGGTGTCGGCGCGCAGCGCCTGCATGCAGTCGCGGCTGTATTCGGCGAGGCGCACCATGCGGCCTTTGTTGAGCGCATAGCGCTCGGCCGTGCAGTTCTGCAGCATCTGCCACATCCACTGCAGCTGGAATTTGGTGCCGTCGAGGCGGATGGCGAGCGGCGCATGCTTCTCGAACATCCACTTGATCGCCTTGAGCGGCACGCCAGGCGCAGCCCACGGCGCGGCGTAGCCCGGCGAGATCTGGCCGGCGTTGGCAAAACTGGTTTCGAGCGCGGGGCCGGCCTCGCGGTCGATCACCGTCACTTCGTGTCCCGCGCGGGCGAGATACCAGGCGCTGGCCACCCCGACCACACCACTGCCCAATACGACGACTCGCATAGCTGCTCCAGGTAGATTTGTTGGGGCTACGACTCGAAGCCGGGCGCTGTTGTGCCATGTTTTGGCACCCATAGCGCTGAAGGCATGAAAAAACCGGTGTAGCCAGCATTAACAGCTATGCTATTGTTGTGTGGCCAGATTTTGTTATCGTATTTTTCAGATTTTCAGGAATAAATCATGAGAACGCAGCGCCAACCCGTCCGCGCGCTCGACAGGCTCGATCACCGCATCCTGAAACTGCTGCAACAGGACGGCCGGATGGCCATGAAAGACCTTGCGGAGCAGGTCGGGCTCTCGGTCACGCCGTGCATCGAACGCGTCAAGCGGATGGAGCGCGACGGCGTCATCACGGGGTACTACGCGCGCGTGAATCCCGCCGTGCTGGGCGCGGCGCTGCTCGTGTTCGTGGAGATCACGCTCGACCACAAGAGCGGCAACATGTTCGACCAGTTTCGTCGCGAAGTGCAAAAGATTCCCGAGGTGCTCGAATGTCATCTCGTCTCGGGCGACTTCGACTATCTGATCAAGGCGCGCATTGGCGAGATGGCCGACTACCGCAAGCTGCTCGGCGACATCCTGCTGCAACTGCCGGGCGCGGTGCAGTCGAAGAGTTATGTGGTGATGGAGGAGATCAAGGAGACGCTGACGATCGCCGTTGGCGATTGAAGCAACTGAAGCGACTGAAAGCGCCCTGTTTTAAGGACTCGACAACGCGGCTCGATACTGTATATTTATACAGCATCGAGCCGCGTTTCTCATGTCCTCTCCGTTTCAGCCGTGACCGATTCCAACCACGATCCCGATGCCTGGCATCCCCTTGCACCGCTCGCGCCGCGCAAGGGGCGAGGGGCGGTCACGAACCTGCAGGGGCGCTACGAAGTCGACCAGCGCGAGGCATTTGACGACGGGTGGCAGCACGTGAGCGGCGGCCAGGGAGAAGGCACGGAGGAAGGCGGCGATCCCGTCTTGCGCACCGAGGTCTTCGAGGAGCACGCGAAAAGCATCCTCACGCGCAACCAGTCGCCCGACATCCCGTTCAACGTCTCGCTCAACCCTTACCGCGGTTGCGAGCATGGTTGCATCTACTGCTTCGCGCGGCCTACTCACAGCTATCTGGGCCTCTCGCCGGGCCTCGACTTCGAAAGCCGTATCTACGCGAAAGTCAATGCGCCGGAGTTGCTCGCGCGCGAGCTTGCCAAACCGGCCTACGAGCCCGAGCCCATTGCGCTAGGTGTGAACACGGACGCCTGGCAACCCGTCGAGCGCGAGCTGCACATCACGCGCCGCGTGATCGAAGTGCTCGCCGAGCGGCAGCATCCGTTCGCGGCCATCACGAAATCCTCGCTGATCGAGCGCGATCTCGATCTGCTCGTGCCGATGGCCGAGCGCCAGCAGTTCATGGCCGCGATCACGATCACCACGCTCGACGCCGATCTCGCGCGCTCGCTCGAACCGCGCGCGGCCACGCCGTCGAGGCGTCTGCGCACGATCCGCACGCTGGCCGAGGCCGGGGTGCCGGTGGGCGTGAGCATCGCGCCGGTGATTCCGTTCGTGACCGAGCCCGACATGGAGCGCGTGCTCGAAGCCTGCGCTGAGGCCGGCGCGACGAGTGCGAGCTACATCGTGCTGCGCCTGCCTTGGGAAGTCGCGCCACTCTTTCGCGACTGGCTCGCGGCGCACTATCCGCAACGTGCCGAGCGTGTGATGAGCCGCGTGCGCGACATGCGCGGCGGCAAGGATTACGAATCGGCGTTTTCGCAGCGTATGAAGGGCACGGGCCTCTGGTCCGATCTGCTCAAGCAGCGCTTTCGTAACGCAGTGCGGCGCCTGGGGCTCAACGAGCGACGACACGGCATTCTCGACATGTCTGCGTTCGTGCAGACCAAAGCGGTGCGCGAGAAGCCGCAACTCGACTTGTTCTGAGCGGGGCGTCGCGGGCCAAGGGAAGCGCCACGGGACCAAGCGCCGAAGCGCCAACGCCGGTCGACAGCTTTGCATGGGACCCAAGTAAGCGCTAAAGCGCTAACTCGGGTCGACAGCTTTGCATGGGACCCGAGTAAGCGCTAAAGCGCTAACTCGGGTCGACACGCCGCCGTTACTGGGAGATCGCCTTCGCGGCCTCGACCTGCGACTCGAAGTACGTCTGGAACGAGAGCGCGAGGCCCGTCATCAACAGAAACGCGCCGATCAGCAGCGAGAAGATCACGATGAAAATGACCGTCCAGCCCGAGCGACTCGTGCGGCCGTTCCGCGCGAACGCGGCATTGAATTGCGCGTCCCATCGGGCGTCTGGGCGCAGTCCATAGACGATCGCCGCGAGGAACGCCGAAAGCACCGAAACCGCGCCGATCACGGCAAGCGCCCAGCCGGGTATCGAGGCGCGTTCGGTCGCGCTCAGCAGGAGCACGCCGGGAATGCCGAGGAGTGTGCCAAGCACATGGGCCCAGCCCCACGCGTCGCGCGGGCCGTACAGATAGAAGCGGTGAGCGCCGAAGCTGCCGAGCAGGAATGCGAGCGCGGCGGTGAGCGTCTTGGAGCGAAAGCGTGCGGGGTTTTTCTCGTTGGGCATGGGCTGATGCGATCGTGGACGGCCGCTGGGCATTGTAGCCGCGCGCGCGTCTTGCAGGACGAGCGCGCGCTTATGCGCGGCACCATGCCATGCGCCCGCGCGCGGCGGCTAGATCAGGGCTTGCTGTAAGTGACGCGGTAGATCGCGCCGGCGTAGTCGTCGCTGATCAGAAGCGAGCCGTCGGGCAGCGGCAGGACGTCGGCGGGGCGGCCCCATTGCGTCTCGTCGGGGTTGAGCCAGCCCTGTGCGAAGACTTCCTGGCGGGCATGCGTGCCGTCGGCATTGGCGCTGATGCGCACCACGCGATAGCCGACCTTCTTGCTGCGGTTCCACGAACCGTGCTCGGCGATGAAGATGCTGTTCGTGTAATCGGCGGGAAACATCGGGCCCGCGTAGAAGCGCATGCCGAGCGACGCGACGTGCGCGCCGAGCCCGATGACGGGCGGCGTGAACGCGCTGCACGGATGACCCGCGCCGAACTCGGGGTCGGGGACATTCCCGCCGTGGCAGTACGGAAAGCCGAAGTCCTCGCCCACGTGGGAGAGGCGGTTGAGCTTGTCGTCGGGGATGTCGTCGCCCATCATGTCGCGGCCGTTGTCGGTAAACCACAGCTCATGCGTCTGCGGATGCCAGGCGAAGCCGACCGTATTGCGCACGCCGCGCGCGATGGTCTCGTAGTGCGAGCCATCGGGGTCCATGCGGCCGATCATCGCGAAATGCACGCGCTGCGGGTCGCTCGCCGGCAGGCAGACGTTGCACGGCGCGCCTTGCGGCACATAGAGCTTGCCGTCGGGGCCGAAGGCGATGAATTTCCAGCCGTGATGGCGCTCGTCGGGTAGGGCGTCGGTGACGACCACCGGTTTGGGCGGAGCGCTCAAATGGTGATCGATGTCGTCGAGCCGCATGATCGACGAGACCGCCGAAACATACAGCGCGCCGTTGCGCCAGGCCACGCCAACCGGCATCGTCAGCCCCGAAGCGATGACGTGGCGCTTCTCGACCGTGCCGTTTTTCAACTCGAGCGCGTAGACGTTGCCTTGAAAGCTCCCCACGTAGAGGATGCTGCCGTCGCCCGAAAGCGCCATCTCGCGGGCCGCGGGCACGTCGTCGGAGAGCACCTCGATATGAAAGCCGGGCGGCAGCTTGATGCGCTCGAGAGGCAGCGCTGCGTGAGCGGGCGCTACCGTGAGCAGGGCGGCCGCAAGGGCGAGCGACGCGGCGACAAAGCGCCCGGCAGCTCGGCGGGAGGGTAAAAAGAAGGCGCTAGCCAGCGCGCCGCCGCCCCAACGGCGATATGCCCATTGCACGAGTTGTCCGAAAGTCGCCACAATCCGCTCCAGGGCCCGTCCGCCATGGGCGTGGGCCGTAGTTTGACCGCTGCGTACCGCCGCTTTCCGCGCGCCCGCGCGCAATTTCCCGTTAAGTGTTTGTTATGCCTCCAGTTTCGGGCTATAATCGCATGTTTCAGTAGTCCCGAACCCCCGGTTTTCAAGGATTTTAGTATGGTCATCATCCGTCTGGCACGCGGCGGCTCGAAGAAGCGCCCGTTCTACAACATCGTCGCAACCGACTCGCGTAACCGTCGCGACGGCCGTTTCATCGAGCGCGTGGGCTTCTACAACCCGGTCGCCACCAAGGGTGAAACGCTGCGCATCGCTCAAGACCGCGTCACGTACTGGCAGGAAAACGGCGCGCAAATGTCGCCGGCTGTCGAGCGTCTCGTGAAGCAGTCGCAAAAGGCTGCTGCCGCTACGCCGGCTGCTTAAGTCTTTTACAGGCTGCTGTCTGTGTTTTACCCGCGTGCGCGCAGCATGAGCCGCGTATGCGATATCAAGCTGGTCGCGAGGAGTGCCGATGTCCGCGCATGACGACGTCAAATCTGCCGTCACGGCGAGCGACGCGTCGCAAAGCGGGGCGGCCGGCGAAGCCGGGCGTCGCGGCGCGCCGTCGTTCGGCGCGTTCGTGCGCAAGCCTGCGCGCGAGAGCGCCGCGAAAGCTGCGAGCACGTCCGAAGGGCTGCGCGCCGAAACCGAATCGAGCTGGCCTGCCGATGCAGTCGAAGTCGGCGCCGTGATCGATGCCTACGGCCTCAAGGGCTGGGTTAAGGTCGCGCCGCACGCGCAGGACAGCAAGGCACTGCTTTCGGCGAGGCGCTGGTGGCTCGTCAAGGGCCACGAGGGCCAGGCGCACCGTGAGCGTCATTCCGCCGGGCGCGTGAGCGCCAAGATTCATGGCGACAGCGTCGTCGGGCAGCTCGTCGGCGTTGCCGACCGCGATGCCGCGCTGCTGTTGCGCGGCGCCCGCGTGTACGTGAGCCGTGCCGAATTCCCGGCGCCCGAAGCGGACGAGTATTACTGGGTCGACCTGATCGGCCTCGATGTCGCCAACGAGGCGGGCGTCGAGCTCGGCAAGGTCGCCGACCTGATCGACAATGGCGCGCAATCGGTGTTGCGTGTCACGTACCCGTCAACGGGCAAGGATGGCAAGCCGGCCACCGGCGAGCGTCTGATCCCGTTCGTTGGCGTGTTCGTGAAGACGGTCGACCTGACGGGCAAGCGCATCGTCGTCGACTGGGAAGCCGATTACTGAAGCAGTAGCGGGCCCGCAGTAGCAGGCCAACACTAGGCGCCTTGATTCAATTTCGCTGAACGGAGAGAGCGATGCAGTTCGATGTCGTTACGCTCTTTCCCGAGATGTTCCGCGCGCTGACCGACTGGGGCATCACGAGCCGGGCGGCGAAGCAGCAGCGTTACACGTTGCGCACGTGGAATCCGCGCGATTTCACGACCGACAACTACCGCACGATCGACGACCGTCCCTATGGCGGCGGCCCCGGCATGGTCATGCTGGCCAAGCCGCTCGAAGCGGCGATCGGCGCGGCGAAAGCCGCGCAGGCGCAGGCCGGTGTTGAAGGGGCGGGCGTGCCGCGCGTGCTGCTGATGTCGCCGCAAGGCAAGCCGCTCACGCACGAACGCGTCATGCAGTTCGCGCAGGAGCCGGGCCTCGTCTTGCTGTGTGGGCGTTACGAGGCGATCGACCAGCGTCTCGTCGACCGCTGCGTGGATGAAGAGGTGAGCCTCGGCGACTTCGTGCTCTCGGGGGGCGAGCTGCCCGCGATGGCCTTGATGGACGCCGTGGTGCGGCATCTGCCGGGCGTGCTCAACGATGCGCTTTCGGCAGTGCAGGACAGCTTCGTAGACGGTTTGCTCGACTGTCCGCATTACACGCGCCCGGAGGAGCACGACGGCGTGCGTGTGCCCGATGTGCTGCTTGGCGGCCATCACGCGGAAATCGAGCAGTGGCGCCGCCGCGAGGCGTTGCGCAACACGTGGAACAAGCGGCCCGATCTGATCGAGCGGGCCCGGAAGAACAAGATGCTAAGCCGTGCCGACGAGGCATGGCTCGCTAGTCTCGCGAAGGGCTCGAGCGAAGCGTAACGCTTCGCTCGGTTGCGGCGCGTGGCGTCAAAGGCGGTACCGCTTCATGCGTGAAACGGTGCCAGTTGTGAATCCATCCTCTATCGGGGCCGTAGTTGCCAGGATGCTTTGCCAGCACCAATGCTGGAATCCGGCACAGGTACGAACGCCGACAAGATGGCTTACGGAGTCAGTCATGAATCTGATTGAAAAACTCGAGCAGGAAGAAATCCAGCGCGTGCTGGGCGAGAAGACCATCCCCGAATTTGCCCCCGGCGATACGGTGATCGTCAACGTGAACGTGGTTGAAGGTAACCGCAAGCGCGTTCAGGCATATGAAGGCGTCGTGATCGCGAAGCGTAATCGCGGCCTGAACTCGTCGTTCATCGTGCGCAAGATCTCGTCGGGTGAAGGCGTCGAGCGTACGTTCCAGACGTACTCGCCGCTGCTGGCAAGCATCGTGGTGAAGCGCCGCGGCGACGTGCGTCGCGCGAAGCTGTACTACCTGCGCAACCTGTCGGGCAAGAAGGCTCGTATCAAGGAAAAGCTGGTGTCGAAAGACCGCGCAGCGGCTCCGAGCGAGCAGGCGTAAAAGCTGTAAGAAAAAAGCACCCCTCGGGGTGCTTTTTTCTTTTTGGCCGCAAAATAAGCTCGTGTAAGCGCAATCCGAGACAGCCGTTGACCCGTCCAGTATTTGAACCCGAAAGCCTGCCGATCGAATCGACGGGCGCAAACCTCCCCCAGGTCGCAGCGGAGCGCCTTACGCCAGGCGGTCTGCGCATGCGCTTCGAGCAGCGTCTGCCGTGGGACCCCGAGCCGCAGGAAGCCCGACTCGCCGAAATTCGCGACCCGCGCGAGGCCGCCGTGCTCGTGCCGATCGTCATGCGCGCCGCCGGCCTGACCGTACTGCTCACGCAGCGAGCCGACAACCTCAGCAACCATGCCGGCCAGGTGAGCTTTCCCGGCGGCAGCCGTGAGCCGTCCGACGCTACGCCGATCGCCGCCGCGCTGCGCGAGGCGCACGAGGAAGTGAACCTCGACCCCGCGCGTGTCGAGGTGTTGGGCGCGTTGCCGGACTATCTGACTGGCACGGGCTTCAAGGTGACGCCCGTGGTTGGGCTCGTGCACGAGCCATTCACCGTGGCTGCGGATTCGCTCGAAGTGGCGAGCATCTTCGAGGTGCCGTTAGGCTTTCTCATGAACCCGGCGCATCACCAGGTGCGCGTGTTCCGCTGGGAAGGCGGCGAGCGGCGCTTTTTCGCGATGCCGTACCCCGATCGCCATGAGAGAGGCGCCACACCGGGGATCGGCGCCACGCATTTCATCTGGGGCGCGACGGCAGGCATGCTGCGCAACTTCTACCGTTTCCTGCTCGCATAACGTGCAACGCTTCCCGCGCCACATGCAAGCACCATGGTGCAGTGTTGCGAGTTTGCCGCCCGACGGTCAGGCACATCTGGCCCTGTGATATCGTTGCAACAATTTCTAAAACTCGAATCGCTCGGCGCGTCGCATGACCTTCTTTTCCGTATTGCTGGCCCTCGTCATCGAACAGGTGCGGGCGCTGTCGCCCAACAATCCCGTCATGGCGCTCGTGCGCCTCAATGCGGAATGGGCCGCTCACGGCTTTGACGCCGGCAAGCAGAAACATGGTCTCATCGCGTGGCTCGTGGTCGTGCTGCCGTGGACGCTCGCCACGGCGCTCGTCTACTACGTGCTCTATCACATCAGCTTCGTGCTGGCGTTTCTGTGGAACGTGGTGGTGGTGTACTTCACGCTCGGCTTTCGGCAGTTCAGCCACTACTTCACCGACATCCATCTCGCGCTCAACAACGACGACGTGCCGCGCGCGCGTGAGATCCTCCACGAATGGACCGGTATCGACGCCGTCGACATGCCCGTGAGCGAGATCGTGCGCCATACGCTCATTCATGCCGTGGTTGCCTCGCATCGGCACGTGTTCGGCGTGTTCTTCTGGTTCCTCGTGCCGATCGGGCCCGCGGGTGCGGTGCTGTACCGCCTTGCCGAATTCCTCGCGCGCGAGTGGTCGCGTCCCGCCGACGACCGCACCGAGGCGTTTTCCGATTTCGCGCAGCGCGTGTTCTTCGTGATCGACTGGGTGCCGGCGCGCCTCACGTCGCTGGGCTTTGCGATCGTCGGCAACTTCGAGGACGCGATCTACGCCTGGCGCAACCACACGAACCAGTGGCCCGACACCAACGAAGGTGTGCTGCTCGCGACCGGCAGCGGCGCGCTGGGCGCGCGCCTCTCGGGCCCGCTCGCCGAGCCGTCGAGCGTCGATGCGCTCGCCCAGCCGGGCGAGGGCGGCCCGTACACCGTCGGCGACGACTGCACGCCGCGCACGCTGCAATCGGCCGTGGGCCTCGTGTGGCGCGCCGTGATCCTGTGGATGATCCTGCTGCTCATGCTGACCATCGCCCTCTGGGTCTGATCGCCGGATCGTGAGTTCGCACAAAGGCAAAATGGGCCGCTGAAAAGCGGCCCATTTTGCTTTGGCGTCGACCGTCAATCGATGCAGGGCACGCGTTACTCGTCGCGCACGTCGCGCTCGCGTCCGCATTGCCAGCACACCGTGAACTGCGCTTCGAGCACCTCGCCGCATCGCGCGCAGCGCCACGAGGGGGCGCCCGCCGGCGGCCCGTTCACGGCTTCCTCGATGAGCCGCCGCGCGAGCTTCTCGTCGCGCTCGTCGATGAGCCATAGCTCGGGCGCGCACTGCTCGGCGGGAATTTCGCCCATCGCGCCGCTCAGGTAACGGTTGTGCAGCTCGCACGGCACGCCGGCCGTGGCGAGGATGTTCATCCAGTGCTGGGCAATCAGCAGATTCGGCGCGCGCACGAGCTTGAGCATGGCGGCAGGGCGTCAGCGCACGATCTGACTGATCTCGTGAATGAGCTGCGCGTAGAGCGCCTGGCGCTCGGGCGCGATGCGGCCTTGCTCGACCGCTTCGAGAATCGCGCAGCCCGGCTCGTGCAGGTGGTGGCAGTTGTAGAAGCGGCAGTGCGCGAGGAGCGGCCGGAACTCGGGAAACGCGCGCTCGAGCTTGCCTTCGGTGAGGTGATAGAGGCCGAACTCCTGGAAGCCGGGCGAATCGATCAGCGCGCCGCCTTCGGGTAGCGAGTAGAGCCGCGTGAACGTCGTGGTATGGCGGCCGCTGTTGAGCGCCGTCGAGATCTCGCGCGTGGCGGCTTCGGCGTCGGGGATCAGCAGGTTCACGAGCGTCGACTTGCCCATGCCCGACTGACCGAGCAGGATCGTCTGATGGTCGTGCAGATGCCCGGCAAGCGCCTCGCGCGCGGCCTCGGGTTGCCCCTTCACCGAAAGCTCCAGCACCGTATAGCCGAGCGCGCGATAGCGTTCAAGCCGCGCGCGCGCAAGCGGCAGCGCTGCCTCGACGTCGATCTTGTTGAGCACGATGAGCGGCTTGAGGTCGTTGGCCTCGGCGGCCACGAGCGCGCGCCCGAGCAGGTCCTCGCTGAAGTGTGGCTCGGTGGCGAGCACGATCAGCAATTGATCGAGGTTCGCCGCGAAGAGCTTCGACTTGAACTGGTCCGAGCGATAGAGCAGGTTGCGCCGTTCGCCGATCGCGACGATCACGCCCTGGTCGGCGGAACTCGCCTGATACTCCACGCGGTCGCCCACGGCCACCTCGCTCTTCTTGCCGCGCGGGAAGCACTGCAGATGCGCGCCGCCGTCTTCGGGCGCGACGAGGTAGTGGCGCCCGTGGGCGGCGATCACCACGCCGTGCAGCGTGGCGGCCTGCCGGCCGGCGTTGCTCGATGCGCCTCGCGCGCCGCTAGCGGCTTTCGTTGCGCGGCGGTTCATGCGTGCGCGAGCAGTCGGTCGATCCGCTGCGAAGCCGGCGGATGCGAGTAGTAGAACGCGGTGTAGAGCGGGTCGGGCGTGAGCGTCGACGCGTTGTCCTCGTAGAGCTTGACGAGGGCGTTGACGAGATGCTGGGCGTCCGTCTGGGTGGCGGCGAAGGCGTCGGCTTCGAACTCGTGCTTGCGCGACGAGAGGCTGCCAAGCGGCGTGACGAAGAACAGGAACACGGGCACGGCGATGAAGAACAGCACGAGCGCGAGCCCTTCGTTGCCGCCGAGCAGCGACGGACGCACGCCCAGGCCCTCGTAGAACCAGACGCGCTGCGAGAGCCAGCCGAGCAGCGCGAGCAGCACGAGGCTGATCGCGAACGTGACGAGCATGCGCTTGATGACGTGACGGCGCTTGAAATGGCCGAGCTCGTGCGCGAGCACGGCCTCGATCTCGCTGCCCGAGAGGCGCGCGAGCAGCGTGTCGAAGAAGACAATGCGCTTGGCGGCGCCGAAGCCCGTGAAATAGGCGTTGCCGTGCGCGGAACGGCGGCTGCCGTCCATCACGAAGAGGCCCTTGGCCGCAAAGCCGCAGCGGTGCATGAGGGCCTCGATGCGCGAGCGCAGCGCTTCGTCGCGCAGCGGCTCGAATTTATTGAAGAGCGGCGCGATGAAGGTGGGATAGAGCACCAGCACGAGCATCTGGAAAGCGACCCACACGGCCCACGTCCAGAGCCACCAGAGGCTGCCGGCCTGCTTCATGAGCCAGAGCACGACGAAGAGGAGCGGAATGCCGAACGCCGCGCCCACGAGCAGACCTTTCACGCGGTCCATGATGAAGATGCGCTTCGACATGCGGTTGAAGCCGAAGCGCTCCTCGATCACGAACTGGCGGTAGTAGTCGAGCGGCAATTCGACGATGCCCGAGATGGCGAGCACGGCGCCGACGAGCGCGATCTGGCCAACGTAGTTGCGCCCGAGCGCATCGGAAATGCCGAGGTCGAGCGCCTGCACGCCGCCGAGCAGCGTGAGCGCGACCAGCACCACGGCGCCAAGCACGATCTCGATCATGCCGAGGCGCGTGCGTGCGACCGTGTAGTCGGCGGCGCGCTGGTGAGCGGCTAGCGGGATGGTAGCGGCGAACTGGGCGGGCACCGCGCCACGGTGCGCCGCGACGAAGCGGATCTGGCGCGATGCGAGCCAGAGCTTGGTCGCGACCATGGCGAGTACGGCAACGACGAACAGCGCGCTGAAGGACAGCGCCGGGGAGAGGGACAGATTAGGCATCCAGGAAGTCCGTGGTATCTATGCGACAATTATATGTTCTTGCCGGCCGGGCAACGCATCCGCGCGATGTGGCGCACGCGCCGCGCCTCCACCGCTCCCCGGGTTGCCTTTCATGACTGACATTACCTCTGCCGACCAGGCTGGCCAGCAAGGCCAAAGCGCGCCGCTTTCGCCCGCAGCGCTCGAACGCACCGACATGAACCTGATCTGGCTCGATATGGAGATGACGGGGCTCGATCCCGACAA
>NZ_DATJWR010000313.1:0-7454 GCF_035501035.1 Paraburkholderia sp. | reverse complement strand
TCCTGCTCCATCCAGTCCATGGTCGCCGCGCCGTCGTGAACCTCGCCAAGCTTGTGATTCACGCCGGTGTAAAAGAGGATCCGTTCGGTCGTGGTGGTTTTGCCGGCATCGATATGAGCGCTGATCCCGATGTTGCGATAGCGCTCGATGGGGGTCTTGCGAGGCACGGTGATCTCCTTGGAATAACGCGCCATGGAAGCTGCCGGGCGGCACGCGGCGCGGCCAGCGCGCGGCCCGATGCGTCGCAGGGCGCCAGCCAGTGTGCGCAAGCGCCGTGCGAGGGACTACTAGCATAGCGCTTGCGCGGCGCTTTTGCTGGGCGCCTGTCGCGGCGCGGGAGGCGGCGCGGAGGAGGTGCGGAGGAGATGTGGAGGCGCGCGGGGGCAGCGCGGGAGGCAGTGCGGAGGCGCCTGGCGCTGCCCACGCCAGGCGGGCGCGCGGCGAAACGCTTCCGCGACACGCGAACCGGCGCTCACGCGGGCAAAAAAAGCCGGCGCCGCGTGCGAGCGGGGCCGGCCTGTGGCTGTACTTGCCTCGTGCGCCGCGCGTTACTGCAGCGGCGGCAATCCTTCAATTCTCATGCCGGGCTTGATGCCCTTCGACGTGAACCACCCCTTGCTCATTTCGAGTGCAAACGTGCCGTTGTTACGCGGGCAGTGGTTATTGGTCGTTTCGGCTTGCATTTCGTCGATGTCGGTGATCGTGCCGTCGGCGCGAATGAACGCAATCGACAGCGGGATCAGCGTGTTCTTCATCCAGAAGCAGTGCACGGCGTTTTCGCCGAACACGAACAGCATGCCTTCGTTGGGCCCGAGCTGCGAGCGGTACATGAGGCCTTGCTCGCGATCGGCGTCGTTGGCTGCGACGGCGGCGTCGATCACGTACATGCCGGCCGTGAGCTTCACGCGCGGAAATTCACCGGGCTGCTTTGCGCCGGGCGGCATCTGCTGCGCGTGGGCGACGCTCGACGTCGCCGCCGTGGTGAGCATGAGGGCCGCGCAAGCGGCGAACGGCAATGCTACGGCAAGCGCGCAGCGCACGACGAACGGGCGCAGGGAAAATCGCACGAGGGGCTCCTTGACTGAGGTTAATCCGCGCATGTTACGCGACCAGGTCAGAACGGGTCAAAATGCACGGCACCGCGAGCATCAGGCAACGCATTGCGCAAGGCATGCATGTCAATAAAACGCGTGGCCGAAAAACACGCGGGCAAACAAAAAGGCAGAACGCCTTGCGGCACTCTGCCTTTCGTCGCGCTGAAGAGCGGCAATGAATGCCGTTCTTCGATGCGTCTTACAGCAAGCTTACTCCGAAGCTGCCGAAGCGGCTTCAGCCTTCGCTGCCTTCTTGTGCGATGCCTTCTTGTGCGTCGACTTCTTGTGAGCAGCCTTGTGTGCCGGTGCCGAAGCAGCTTCAGCAGCAGCCGGAGCAGCTTCCGGAGCCGAAGCTTGTGCGAAAGCAGCCGATGCGAAGAGGCCAGCGACCAGAGCAGCGATCAGTTTGTTCATTTTGTGAATCCTCAGCTTGAGTTAATTAACCAAGTGACCCGGTTTTTGGAGTCAGGTCGGTAAACGTGCCATCCACCTTTCGGTTGACAGTCGCCTTCGATAAATTCGCGGAAATTTGCGCAAATTTGCATGGGGCGTCTGCCAGCGGTCGGAGCCGCGCATTGCTGCGAGGCCCCTGAAGGCTGAATGCCGGATAGCTTCGGGGCGGCATCTGCGTCGAATAACGCGCGGTCTCGCGAGACGGTTGACGCGAAGTTTTCATTTGCTTCGCAACGCGTCGAAAGGGAAAAGCGGGGGACGTGTCGCGCGATTCGAAAGGGACTGGCCAATCAACGAAAAGTGCTTGCGCAACAATCACTTGTGTTGACGAGATGGACTTTGCCATGGCGCGTTCGTGGGCACGTCGATGCTTTCGCCGGGCGCGAGGCCAAGCGAAAAAATATCGAGTGCGCCGATTGCCACGCGTACGAGCCGCAAAGTTGGATAGCCCACGGCAGCGCTCATGCGCCGTACCTGGCGATTCTTGCCTTCGCTGATCGCGATCTCCACCCACGTGGTTGGAATCGATGCGCGATAACGAATCGGCGGATTGCGCGGCCACAAATTCTCGGGTGCGGCAATGACTTTCGCGCGACACGGCTGCGTCACGAAGTCGCCAAGATCGACGCCTCGCTCGAGCGCGGCGAGCGCTGCCGCATCGGGCTCGCCTTCCACCTGGGCCCAATAGCGCTTCACGAGCTTGCGTCGCGGTTCGGCGATGCGTGCCTGCAATGCGCCGTCATCGGTCAGCAGGAGCAGTCCTTCACTGTCGGAGTCGAGCCGGCCGGCCGGATAAACGCCCGGCACCTTCACCCAGTCCGCGAGCGACTGACGCGTTTCATGCGGCGAAAACTGGCAGATCGTGCCGAACGGTTTATTGAGGGCGATCAAACGCATGATGGAGCGGGGAAGGACGAGTGAATGACTGGCTAGCGCCGAGATCTTAATGCAAAATGTGTTTCGTCGATTTACATGTCTTATATAAGATATAAGACATGAGCGGTGCGTACCCTCTCAGCGCGGCCATGGCAGGCGCATGGGCAGGCATCTCGCATGCCGCGCGCACACGCGTTTGCAATGTGGCGACGCAGCATCGCCAGCGGTTCCTCGCGCGCACGCAAGCGCATGAGGTGCGCGGCACGCATGCGCGGGCCGTGGGCTAGAATAACCGCCAGACCTTCACGCGTACGGGCCGCTCACGCCGCGTTGTGCGTCGCGTGCCCTGGACAGTCTTGCTGCGAACAATCGACCGCGCCGGATGTCGGCGAGCCGCAACGGCGAAATGCATCTTGCGCCGGGCAACATGCTTCGTCGCTTGCACGAGGCGCGACGTCCAACCCGCTACAACAGTCTTGCCCTTACTGGAGTCGATCATGCCGTATCAGCACATCAAGGTTCCGACGGGCGGTGAGAAGATCACCGTCAATCCGGATTTCTCGCTCAACGTCTCTGACCAGCCGATCATCCCGTACATCGAAGGTGACGGCACGGGCATCGACATCACGCCCGTCATGCTCAAGGTGGTCGACGCGGCGGTCGCAAAGGCGTATGGCGGCAAGCGCAAGATTCACTGGATGGAGATCTACGCGGGCGAGAAGGCCACGCGTGTGTACGGCCCCGACGTATGGCTGCCCGACGAGACGCTCGAGGCGGTGAAGGAATACGTCGTGTCGATCAAGGGGCCGCTCACGACCCCAGTGGGTGGCGGCATCCGTTCGCTGAACGTCGCGCTGCGCCAGCAACTCGACCTCTACGTGTGCCTGCGCCCGGTGCAGTATTTCAAGGGTGTGCCGTCGCCGGTGCGCGCGCCCGAGAAGGTCAACATGGTGATCTTCCGCGAGAACTCGGAAGACATCTACGCGGGTATTGAGTGGCCTGCCGAATCCGAAGGCGCGAAGAAGCTCATCAAGTTCCTGCGCGAAGAGATGGGCGTGTCGAAGATCCGTTTTCCGGAGAGCTCGGGCATCGGCGTCAAGCCGGTCTCGCGCGAAGGCACGGAGCGGCTCGTGCGCAAGGCGATCCAGTACGCGATCGACAACGAGCGCCGCTCGGTCACGCTCGTGCACAAGGGCAACATCATGAAGTTCACCGAGGGTGCGTTCCGTGACTACGGCTACGCGCTCGCGCAGAAGGAGTTCGCGGCCGAACTCATCGACGGTGGCCCGTGGATGAAGATCAAGAACCCGAAGACGGGCGGCGACATCGTGATCAAGGACGTGATCGCCGACGCATTCCTGCAGCAGATCCTGCTGCGTCCGGCCGAATACGACGTGATCGCCACGCTGAACCTGAACGGCGACTATATCTCCGACGCGCTCGCAGCGCAGGTGGGCGGCATCGGCATCGCGCCGGGTGCAAATCTTTCGGACTCCGTGGCGATGTTCGAGGCCACGCACGGCACGGCGCCGAAGTATGCGGGCAAGGACTATGTGAATCCCGGCTCCGAGATTCTCTCGGCGGAAATGATGTTGCGCCACCTCGGCTGGGTCGACGCGGCCAACCTCATCATCGCCTCGATGGAGAAGTCGATTCTGCAGAAGCGCGTCACGTATGACTTTGCGCGCCTGATGGAAGGGGCGACGCAGGTGTCCTGTTCCGGGTTTGGACAGGTGATGATCGACAACATGTAAGCGGCACTCGCGGTTCCTGGGTCTCGTTAGACAATCCCGGCTGTCCGAATGGACTGCCGGGATTTTGCTTTTCGTCACGCGGATAAAATTATGCCGGACTGCTTAGTTATGCAGATTCGAACGCGAGGTGCACGACGAAGGGTGGCGTGCGTTATCATGGTGCGGATCCATCGAATTCGTGCGTCGGTTTGCTCAACGTGGCTGTCCTTTGTCGCCTCCTTCTCGTTTGCCTTTTCTCGCTCGTTGCAGTGCGCGGCGTAATGGCGTGCGAGCCTACGCAACACGTCGCGCTGACGTTGCACGCCGTCGTTGCGGCCGGCGATCCTTGCGCCGAGACAAATCCTGACAACACCACGGACGTCAACGGTCACGGCGCGCATTGCGCGAGTTGCTGTGTCCACTGCGGCGCGCCACTCGCTGCAAACTCATTCGACGTACATGTCCCCGGTGGTTCCACGCTCGCCGCGCTTGCCGTGGCGCTGCGTGCCGGGATTACGCACGCTCCTCCTTTGCCTCCTCCGATCGCCTGAGCGGGGGCGCTCGCGCTTTTGCAGGCGCGGCCATGCTTGTCTGAGATGCTTCGCGCGCGGGTGGCGCAGGCGACGCGAACGGCCGCACGCGCGGCGCGCCTCTCATTGCGCGTTGCGTGCGCAGGCATGAACGAGGTATGAGGAACCCATCGATGAAACGAAGAACCTTTCTGGCTGGCGCCATGAGTGCCGCCACGTCGTCCCTGTTCGCGCGGCATGCATTCGCGCAAGGCGCGGGCGAAGCGATGCACACGATGCCCGGCATGACAGCCATGCCGGCGACGGCGGGCGGCATGATGCAGCCGCAGCCAGCGCTCGCGGCTGTCGACGCGTTGCCCGCCGGCGCGCCGCTTGCCGTGCTGCGCACGCTCGCGAATCAGAGCCGCGAGCAGGGCCAGTTTCGCGCGACGCTCATCGCGCAACCCGCTGCACGCCCGCTGCTGGCGGGCCAGCAGCAGACCGTCTTCTGGCAATACGATGCGGGGGTAGCCACCGCAAACGACGGCCCCGTCATCGGCCCGTTGATCGATGTGCGCGAGGGCGACACCGTTGAGATCACGTTCGTGAACCGGCTGGCCCAACCGTCGACGATTCACTGGCATGGTTTGCCCGTACCGCCGGATCAGGATGGCAATCCGTCGAATCCCGTGGCGCCGGGCGAGCAGCGTGTCTACCGCTTTACGTTGCCGCCGGGAAGCGCAGGCACCTACTGGTATCACCCGCATCCGCACATGCTGAGTGCCGAGCAGGTGTTTCGCGGACTGGCGGGTCCGATCGTCGTGCGCGCCGCCGACGATCCGCTCGCCGCGTGGCCCGAGCGGCATCTGTTCATTTCAGACCTGAAGCTCGCCGCAGACGGCACGATTGCCGCGAACAGCATGATGGACTGGATGAATGGCCGCGAAGGCCAGTTCGTGCTCGTGAACGGCGCGCGGCAGCCGCAGATCGAGGTCGTGCGCGACGAGCGCTGGCGCGTCTGGAACGGCTGTAATGCGCGCTATCTGCAACTCGCGTTCGACGATGGCCGCGCCTTCACACAGGTCGGCACTGACGGCGGTCTGCTCGGTGCGCCGCGCGAGGGCGTCACCGCGCTGCTGCTCGCACCGGGCGAGCGCGCGGAATTGATCGTGCGCGCGGGGCAGGGGGCGTCGCAGGCGTCGCTTGTGGCCGCGCAGTACGACCGCCGCAAAATGGCGATGTCGCACGGCAGCTTGCCCCCGGATCCATCCCGGATATTGGCAAACGTCCGCTTCACGCCTCGGCTGGCAGCGCAATCCATGCTGCCGGCGCGCTTGCGCGCGATTGCTCCGCTCGAGTCGTCACGCTCCCAAAAGCCCCCGAAAAAGGCCGTAGTCTTCAGCGAAGCGATGGACATGCACGCGATGCACCAGCCAGGTGCCTCTACGCACCGCATACCGGCCGGCATGCAGTTCATGGTGAACGGTGCGGTGTTCGATCCGACGCACGTGACACTCACGAGCCGGCGCGGCGAGGTCGAGCATTGGGCGATAGCGAACCGCACGGACATGGATCATCCGTTCCATCTGCATGGCACGCAGTTTCAGGTGCTGGCGCGCGAGCAGAGCGGCGTGAGCAAGGAAGAGGATCTGCTGGCATGGCGCGACACGGTGAACGTGCAACCCGGCGAGACCGTGCACATCGCGACGGTGCAGCGCGAAGCTGGCGATCGCATGTTTCATTGCCACATCCTCGAGCACGAGGATCTCGGCATGATGGGGATCTTGCGCGTGAGCTAGCACGCGATCGTTAAAAAAACGATGAAGCCAAAAAGAAACCCGGCCGAAGCCGGGTTTCCAAGGTACGGGTACCGAACAGATCAGGCTGCAGCCTGAATGTTCGATGCCTGTTTACCCTTCGGGCCTTGCACGACCTCGAAGCTCACTTTCTGACCTTCTTTCAGGGTCTTGAAACCATTCATCTGAATGGCCGAAAAGTGAGCGAACAGGTCCTCGCCGCCTTCATCCGGCGTAATGAACCCGAAACCCTTCGCGTCGTTGAACCACTTGACCGTACCGGTTGCCATACCTACTTCCCCTGTAACTCATGTCACTACCACGAGCAGTTCGAAAAGCTAAACGATCGCATGTTGCGGTCGCCCCCTCCTCACAAGCTCACCAACGGCATTTTTTCGAAATTTGAGGCGGTTGAAAAAAGTGCCAGCTTGATTGTTGGGGGTCTTTATTCTGCTGTCAAGAATATTTTGAGACGTTCTCTGACGCGTTGTAAAGAGCGCATTTCCAGGGTTTTTCCTGCTTTTCGCGGTGGCTGCGCGCAGCTGCGCGGTCCATCTTGAAAAGTCGCATAATCGACGCACATGGGATGCACCGCAGCACAGAATCTGAAGCGCAGCGTGCGGGTGCCTACAGTCGTGTTCCACCCCAACGCCAAGGTTGTGCGATACTCGATTCAACGGTGGCGTGAAAGCTGCTGGCAGCAGGATTGTGTACCGGCCCCGCAGCCGGTCGATGGGATCGGGGCCGGGCCAGGGCGCATGAATTGCTTGCGGCAGGATGCAGGTCGGGAGCGTCGTGGTCACCGGACGGCCGGTCGGGTTACGGCAGGATTGCGGGCCTGTCCGAGTTGTTTAGAATGGGTGTATGGCGATTATCCCGGACAAGCAGGATTCAACCGTACTGGAGCGGCAGGAGCAAAAGGTCAAACCGCCCTCCATGTACAAGGTCGTGCTAATGAATGACGACTACACGCCGATGGAATTCGTCGTGATG
>NZ_DATJWR010000312.1:0-33693 GCF_035501035.1 Paraburkholderia sp. | reverse complement strand
GGCGACGCCCGACTCCAGCACGTTCTTCAGCGCATGCGGCAGGCTGGTCAGGATCTCCGGCACCTGCGAGACGCCCAGACCCAGCGCGAGCGACACCGCGATGATCAGCAGCGCGCGGCGGTCGAGCCGGGTGCCCGCGAGAATGTTGATGCCCGAAGCGGCCACCGCGCCGAACATCACCATTGCTGCGCCGCCCAGCACGGGCTCGGGCACGGCCTGGAGCACGCCCGCAACGGGCGGGAAGAGGCCCAGCACCACGAGCATGCCCGCGATCCACACGCCCACGTGACGGCTGGCGATGCCGGTCAGCTGGATCACGCCGTTGTTCTGCGCGAACACCGAACTCGGGAACGTGTTGAACACGCCGGCCAGCAGCGAGTTAAAACCGTTCACGAGCACGCCGCCCTTGATGCGCCGCATCCACACCGGGCCTTCCACGGGTTCCTTCGAGATCTTGCTGGTCGCCGTGACGTCGCCGATCGCTTCGAGCGAAGTGACGAGGTAAATGATCAGCATCGGCACGAAGAGCGACCACGAGAAGCCCAGGCCGAAGTGCAGCGGCGTCGGAATCTGGAACAGCGCGGCCTCGCGCGCACCGGTGAAGTCGAGGCGACCCATTGCGCCCGCAACGATATAGCCGATGGCCAGCGCAATGACGAGCGCGGTGCTGCGCACCCACACGACAGGCACGCGGTTCAGCACGATGATGGTGCCGAGCACGAGGCCGGAAAGCGTGAGGTTTTCGGCGCTCGCGAAGTTGCCCTTGGCGATGGCCCCGTAGCCGCCGCCCATGCTGATGAGGCCGACCTTGATGAGCGTGAGGCCGATCAGCAGGACCACGATGCCGGTGACGAGTGGCGTGATGAGGCGCTTGATGAAGGGCAAGATGCGCGAAACGCCCATTTCGACGAACGAGCCTGCGATGACGACGCCGAAAATGGCGGCCATCACGGTTTCGACGGGCGTGCCCTGCTTGACCATCAGGCTGCCGCCGGCGATGAGCGGCCCCACGAAGTTGAAGCTCGTGCCCTGCACGATGAGAAGGCCTGCGCCGAGCGGCCCGATGCGTTTGCACTGCAGGAACGTGGCGATGCCCGAGATGACGAGCGACATCGAGACGATCAGCGTGGTGTCGTGGCTGGAGACGTTCAGCGCCTGACAGATCAGGAGGCCCGGCGTGACGATGGGCACGAGGATCGCCAGCAGGTGCTGCAGGGCGGCGACGAAGGCGATGGTCGGAGCGGGGCGGTCTTCGGGGCCGTAGACGAGGTCGTGGGCGTGTTCGGTGTCGCCGGCGCCGCGCGAGGCGGGCTGGGCGGGCGAGGCGGATTGCATCGGGGAAATGGCGGGAGCTGAGGGAAAGCGCCGCATTTTAGCCGATGGTGCGGGCGCATTCTGGCCGCGGCTTGCGGGCGCGCTGTTCGAATATCGGCCCGATCTGCCGGATGCTGAAGCGAATCCCATTGCTGGTATGCCGTTTTCAACGGTGACGTGAGCCGCGAGCGTGGAGATCGAGCAGGCGAGGCACAATGCCGCGCATTCGTGATTGCGGGGCCAAACGGTCCACCACTGACAGACGTTGAATTCGAAGCGCATGGAGGCAACCTTGATACGCGCGCGCCCAACCGCGGCGGCTACAAGCGCGATGAAAGTGCGCGTGTAAAAGCGTTTCGAACCGACCAACTTACATTGTTAAAAACGCTCAAGACTTCGTCGCGATCTGCCGTAAAGAGATTCGTAGGGCCGGACAGTCATCTGGCGGTCCGGGGATTCTCGTGTGGAGGTCGTGATGAAAGCAGGGCATCGATGGGCAGGATCGCCGGCTAATCATGTGGCTGCGCTCGTGGCGGCGTGTCTGTGTGCACCCGCGATGGCGTTGGCCGCCGCAGGCGGGACCATTCATTTCATAGGCGCGATCGTCGCGCCGCCGTTTGATGTCGCGCCGGTGGCCGGCACGGCGCTCACGACATCGGGCGGCGTGGCAGGCAGCGCGGCGCAGGAAGTCAGCGTGACGTATGCGGCTGAGCCTAATTCAGCGCCCGTCGCCAACATCTCGCTCGTCGCCATGGGCAATACGAATTCCGGCAGCCACGCGCCCGTCGATGCGCGCTTCACGGATACCGCGGGCCACGAAGTCAAGCCTGACAAGATCGGGGAGTACCACTTGAGCGGTTCGGGTGGGGTACTGAAGCTCTCTCTCAAGAGCGATCACGCGACGAGCGGAACAGCGGCCGTCACCGTGGTGACCAGCTACCAGTAAGCAGCGCCGTAGTCCGTCAGCAGGGTCGCTTCCCATGGCGATCGGGAGCGCCGGTCTCTGGCTCTTTCGATATGCCGCCATGTCTCGACGAGCGACCCCGTCTGCCTGGTTTCCCGCGCGAACCCGCGTGCGAATCCCGGCGACGCGAACTCGCACGCAGCCCCTGTCCATCAGGCGTTCGAGCGGGTTCGCGTCCACCGCCGCCTTGCGCATGCAAACCGGGCGAATTGCCCGGCGCATGCCGTGTGCACGAACCCCAGCATCGAGCAAAGCGCGCCGGCGCGCGGCGGGTCCCGGCCCGCTGCGTCGCTAGCCCTTACAATAGGGCCAGCCCTCACACGCCTGCCGAACGAGCCAATGACACGAGATCCTCGCCTCACCCTGAACGCGCGCCAGCAGGAAATGCTCGAATGGGTGCAACGTGACGGCTTCGTCACGGTCGACGATCTCGCCTCGCATTTCGACGTCACGCCGCAAACCATCCGCCGCGACGTGAACTGGCTCGCCGACATGAATCTCCTGCGCCGCTATCACGGCGGCGCGAGCTTGCCCACGAGTGCGGAGAACGTCTCGTACAGTGCGCGGCAGCACATGTTTCATGAGGAGAAGCGCCGCATCGCGGCACTCGCAGCCCAGCACATTCCCGATCAGGCTTCGCTGTTCATCAACCTCGGCACGACGACCGAAGAGGTCGCGCGCGCGCTGAACCACCACCGGGGCTTGCGCGTCATCACGAACAATCTGAATGTCGCGAGCATGATGAGCGGCTACCCCGACTGCGAAGTGATGATCACCGGCGGCGTCGTGCGCCCGTGGGACAAGGGCATCGTCGGCGAGCACACTATCGACTTGATCCGCCAGTTCAAGGTGGACTACGCCATCATCGGCACTTCGGCCATCGAGACCGACGGTACGCTGCGCGACTTCGACACGCGCGAGGTACGCGTGGCGCAGGCCATCATCGAGCATGCGCGCACGGTCTACCTCGTGGCGGACCATTCGAAGGTCGGCCGCCCCGCGCTCGTGCGCCAGGGACATCTGAGCCAGATCCACGCGCTTTTCACCGACCAGCCATTGCCCGCGGAAATGAGCGAGGCCGTTGCGGCCGCGGGCACGCAGGTGCATGTCGCCGCGTAGGCGGCGATTTTCATTCGCGCTTTTCAGCGCATCTTCATCTGAAATCCGGCGCGTTTCCGGCTCATTTCGCGTGCTGCCTGAGCGCGGGCCGCGTGCTGCCCGCGTAATGTCCGCGTGATGTTCGCGTGATGTTCGCGTGATGTCGACAGGCAACGCATCGGCGTGCCCGACTTGCCGCTCAAGCGCGCCCGCGTAGCGCTGCGTTTCGCGTTCGCGCCTGAATTGCCGGACGCGCCCGTCACCCGCCGTTCTCTTCCCTATCATCGCGCCCCGTTTTCGTTTTTGCTCGTTCGCGCACACATTTCGTGCATAAGCTACAAAATCGAACCTTTACTTTTTCGTTAGTGTTCGATAAATTTCGAATTCGAACATTTTGAGGTTCGATCGACTTTCAGGGAGAGCAGGTGACTCAACAGAACCGGTACGATCTGCTCGTCGTGGGCGGCGGGATCAACGGCGCGGGCATCGCGCGCGATGCAGCCGGGCGCGGCCTGTCGGTGCTGCTTTGCGAGCAGGACGATCTCGCCTCGCACACTTCCTCGGCCAGCACCAAGCTGATTCACGGCGGGCTGCGCTATCTCGAGTACAGGGAGTTCGGGCTCGTGCGCAAGGCGTTGCAGGAGCGCGAAACGTTGCTGCGCGCGGCTCCCCACATCATGTGGCCGCTGCGTTTCGTCATGCCGCACATGCCGAACCTGCGTCCCGCATGGCTGATCCGCCTCGGCCTCTTCCTCTACGATCATCTCGCCAGGCGCGAATTGCTGCCGGGCTCGCACGGCATCGACATGCGCCGCCATGCGGCAGGCGCGCCGCTCATCGATTCGATCCGGCGCGGTTTCGTCTACTCGGACGGCTGGGTGGACGACGCCCGTCTGGTGGTGCTCAATGCGCTCGACGCGAAAGAGCACGGCGCACAAATCCTCACGCGCACGAAGCTCGTTTCCGCGCAGCGAACGGGTGGTGCAGGCGGCGAATGGCAGGCGATCCTGCGCCGCCCGGACGGCAGCACCTTCGACGTACGCGCGCGCGCCATTGCCAACGCGGCCGGCCCGTGGGTGGGCGACGTGCTGCATGGCGCGATCGGACATGGCGCGCAACACAGCGTGCGGCTCGTGAAGGGCAGCCATATCGTGACGAAGCGGCTGTTCGAGCACGATCACGCTTACATCTTCCAGAACCCGGACAAGCGCATCATCTTCGCGATTCCGTACGAACACGACTTCACGCTGATCGGCACGACCGACGTGGAATATCGCAACGACCCCGCGAAGGTGTCGATCGACGGCGACGAAACACGCTATCTGTGCGAGTCGATCAACCGCTATTTCAAGCGCAAGATATCCCCTGCCGACGTGCAATGGACCTACTCGGGCGTGCGTCCGCTGCTCGAAGAAGAGGGCGCGGAGAACGCATCCGCCGTCACGCGCGACTACAAGCTCGAACTCGACGCAACGGCGGGCGCGCCGCTGCTTTCGGTGTTCGGTGGCAAGATCACGACGTTTCGCAAGCTCGCGGAAGAGGCTTCGGACCTGCTCTGCGGCGCACTTGGCCACACCGCGCCCGCTTGGACCGCCGGTGTGCCGCTGCCGGGCGGCGACATCGCCCAGGCGCGCTTTGAGCCTTTTGCCCAGGACTTCGCCAAACGCCACACCTGGCTGCCCGCCGCGCTCGCGCGCCGCTATGCGCGTGCGTACGGCACGCGCGCCGAGCGCCTCGTAGCCGGTGCGCAATCGCTCGCGGACCTGGGCACGGAAGTCGCGCCTGGCATCTACGAAGCCGAATTGCGCTACCTGCGCGAAGCCGAATGGGCCACGCGCGCCGAAGACGTGCTGTGGCGGCGTTCGAAGCTCGGCCTGCATGTCGCGCCGGGTACGCTGACCAGCGTGGCCGCCGCGATAGACAACTGGTTTGCCGCAGCAAGCGCGACGGCGACCGCGCAGCACTGAAGTTCGCCGGTTTTCGCCCCCACGCGCCGTTTCCTGCGGCGCGATATCACAACTACGTACGGATGGAGATGAGAGACATGCAGGAACAGTACATTCTCGCGCTCGACCAGGGCACCACGAGCTCGCGCGCCATGCTTTTTGACCGCCAGGGCAACATCGTTTCGATTGCCCAGAAGGAGTTCGAACAGATTTATCCTCAGCCGGGCTGGGTCGAGCACGATCCACAGGAAATCTGGTCGACGCAGGCCGGCGTGGCCGCCGAAGCCGTGACCCGCGCGGGCCTGAACGGCACCAACATCGCTGCGATCGGCATCACGAACCAGCGCGAGACGACCATCGTCTGGGACCGCGAAACCGGTCATCCCATCTATAACGCCATTGTCTGGCAGGACCGTCGCACGGCCGACTTCTGCGACTCGCTCAAGGCGCGCGGCCTCGAGGAGAAGGTGCGCGCGAAGACCGGTTTGCCGATCGATTCGTACTTCTCAGCAACGAAGATCCGCTGGATTCTCGACAACGTGCCCGGCGCGCGCGAAAAGGCGCGGCAGGGGAAGCTCGCATTCGGCACCGTGGATAGCTGGCTCGTGTGGAACTTCACGAAGCATGAGCTGCACGTGACCGACGTGACGAACGCGTCGCGCACCATGCTCTTCAATATCCACACGCGCGAATGGGACGACGAGCTGCTCGACGCGCTCGAAATTCCGCGCAGTATGCTGCCCGAAGTGCGCTCGTCCTCGGAGATCTACGGGCCCACCAAGACCACGGTGTTCGCCTCGAAAATTCCGCTAGCCGGCATCGCAGGCGACCAGCAGGCCGCGCTGTTCGGCCAGATGTGCACGAGCTCGGGCATGGTGAAGAACACCTACGGCACGGGCTGCTTCCTGATGATGAACACGGGCGCCAAGCCCATCGAATCGAAGAACAACCTCGTGACCACGATCGCCTGGCAGATCGGCGACGAGGTCAACTATGCGCTCGAAGGCAGCATCTTCATCGCAGGCGCGGTCGTGCAATGGCTGCGCGATGGCATGGGCATCATCAAGAGCGCAGCGGAAATCGAGGCGCTCGCCGCGAGCGTGCCGCACACCGACGGCGTGTACCTCGTGCCGGCCTTTGCGGGCCTCGGTGCGCCGCACTGGAATGCGCACGCGCGCGGCACGCTGTTTGGCGTGACGCGCGGCACGACCTCGGCGCATCTCGCCCGCGCGGCACTCGATTCGATCGCCTACCAGTCGCTCGACGTGCTCGCGGCCATGGAAGCGGATTCCGGCATCAGCGTGGGTGAGCTGCGCGTGGATGGCGGCGCGAGCGCGAACAATCTGCTCATGCAGTTCCAGGCCGACCTGCTCGGTGTGGACGCGGTGCGCCCGCAGATCACCGAAACCACCGCGCTAGGCGCGGCTTATCTTGCGGGCCTCGCGACCGGCTACTGGCAGAACGTGGGCGAGCTGCAGAGCCAGTGGAAGCTCGACCGGCGCTTTGCTCCTTCGATGCCGGCCGTCCAGGTCGACGCCTGCCGCGCGGGCTGGCAACGCGCGGTGCGCGCGGCCAAGGCCTGGGCCGACGACACGCACTGAGCGGCGCGAATACGCTCGCATCAATCAAGCATAACTAACTAACAAAAACCGCGAACGGATCGCACGCGCCTTGCGCGCGTGCGCCGCGCGCTCAAAGAGACAAACATGTCACCGTATATTGCGGAATTCATCGGCACTGCCATTCTCGTCCTGCTCGGCAACGGCGCTGTGGCCAACGTGCTGCTCGCGAAAACGAAGGGCAAGGGCGCCGACCTCATCGTGATCGTGATGGGCTGGGCAATGGCCGTATTCGTGGCGGTCTACGTGACCGCCTCGTTCAGCGGCGCGCACCTCAATCCGATCGTGACGATCAGCCTCGCGCTCGCGGGCAAGTTCGCCTGGTCGAAGGTGGGCGGCTATATCGCGGCGCAGATGCTGGGCGGCATGGCCGGCGCGCTGCTCGTGTGGCTCGCATATCGCCAGCATTTCGCGAAGGAGGCCGACCCGGACCTCAAGCTCGCGGTGTTCTGCACGGCGCCCGCCATTCGCAGCGTCAAGCACAACGTGTTGACGGAGGCGATCTGCACGTTCGTGCTGATCCTCGGCGTGCTCTATCTGGCCTCGCCGCAGGTGGGCCTCGGCGCGCTCGACGCGCTGCCGGTTGGCCTGCTGGTGCTCGGCATTGGCATCTCGCTGGGCGGTCCGACCGGCTACGCGATGAGTCCGGCGCGCGATCTCTCGCCGCGCATCATGCACGCGCTGCTGCCTATTCCCGGTAAGCGCGACAGCGACTGGCGCTATGCGTGGATTCCGGTGCTCGGGCCGCTAGTGGGCGGCGCGGCGGCAGCCGGTCTCTATCACTATCTGCATGCCTTGAACTGATCCCCCTTCGTGCCCTGGAGAAGGGCGTGTTGCCACGCACAAAGCCCGCGAACGACACACATCGTTCGCGGGCATTTTGTTCGTCTGCGCTCAGGTAGTGCAACGAGATTGAAAGGGATCGATCCGGTTTCGCTATCGCCCCATGTTGCTTTCGGATTGTTCGGGTATCGGCCTACCCCTATATTGGCTGGGCAAACGATTACACCCATATCGCAACCCGGAAAACAATGGCGACGCCTCGCGGCGGCACAAGGAGGGCAGGCGCAATGAATCAGCTTGATCTGAAGAACCGCGTGATGGTCGTGACGGGCGGCGCGCGCGGACTCGGTTATGCAGTGGCGCAGCGGGCGCTGCGCTCAGGCGCGGCGGTCGCGCTGTGGGACATTGACGCCGCGCGGCTCGAACGCTCGCGCGCCGAGTTGTCCGAACTCGGCAGCGTTTCCGCGGTGACGGTCGAACTCACCGACGAAGCCTCGATCGAGGCGGCGGTGCAGCAAACCGTGAAGGCACACGGCGCGATTCACGCGCTCGTGAACAGCGCGGGTATCACGGGCGGCAATGGCCTCACTTGGGAGTTACCCGTGGAAATGTGGCGCCGCGTGATCGAGGTGAACCTGATCGGCAGCTATCTCACCTGCCGCGCGGTCGTGCCGCACATGATCGAGCAGGGTTATGGACGCATCGTCAACATTGCTTCGGTTGCTGGCAAGGAAGGCAATCCGAATGCTTCGCACTACAGTGCTTCGAAGGCCGGGCTCATCGGCCTGACGAAGTCGCTCGGCAAGGAGCTCGCGACGAAGAATGTGCTCGTCAACGCCGTGACGCCGGCCGCGGCGAAGACCGAGATCTTCGACTCGATGTCGCAGCAGCATATCGACTACATGCTCGCGAAGATCCCGATGAACCGCTTCCTGATGCCGGACGAGGCGGCTTCGATGATCGTGTGGCTCACAACCGAAGACTGCGCGTTCAGCACGGGCGCGGTGTTCGATCTTTCGGGCGGTCGCGCGACATACTGAGGCGCGCAGTACCCAACGTGCGCGGCGGTGCGACCGCGCACGGACTCACGACAACGGCGCGGCATTCGACAAGCGCCGGATGAGGCTTGCAAGGAGACATCGATGTTGCCTGAGGCATCAACGCTGGCAGGGGTAGCAGGCCGCAAGGCCATGCGCCGTCTCTTGCCCTTCCTGCTCCTGATGTACGTGCTCGCGTTTCTCGACCGCGCGAACATCGGCTTCGCGCAAAAGGCGCTCCAGCACGATACCGGCCTTTCCGATGCGGCGTTCGCGTTTGGCGCGGGCGTGTTCTTCGTCGGCTACGCGCTCTTCGAAGTGCCGAGCAATCTCGTCCTGCACCGCGTGGGCGCGCGCATCTGGATGTGCCGCATCATGGTCACGTGGGGCTTGATCTCGGCGGCGATGGCGTGGGTGCAGTCGCCCACTTCCTTCTATGTGCTGCGATTCCTGCTGGGTGTGGCCGAGGCGGGTTTCTTTCCCGGCATCATCTATTACCTCACGCAGTGGTTTCCACAGTCTTCGCGTGCGCGCGCCATCGGCGTGTTCTATTTCGGCGCGCCGCTGGCGTTCATCTTCGGCGGCCCATTGTCAGGACTTCTGATCGACATGCACGGCACGTTCGGGCTGACGGGCTGGAAGTGGCTCTTTCTCGTGGAGGGCGGGCTCGCTTCGGCCGTGGGCGTGTGGGCTTACTGGTATCTCGTCGACAAACCCGAGGACGCGCCGTGGCTGAGCCCCGACGAGCGCCGCGCGCTCGCCGGCGCGATCAAGCTCGATGCGCGTGAGGCCGCCGCGCACGGCCCGCGCGATGCGCTCGCCGCGCTGCTGGACCGCCGCGTGCTCGCCTACGCCGCGATCTATGCGCTGATCCAGATGAGCGTGTACGGCGTGATCTTCTTTCTGCCGCAGCAGGTGGCCTCGCTCGTGGGCGCCAAGGTGGGATTGAAGGTGGGTCTGCTTGCAGCCGTGCCGTGGCTGTGCGCACTCGTGCTCACGTGGATCGTGCCGCGTCGTGCGGACCGCCTGGGCGGCCATCGTGCATGGGCCGCGCGCCTGCTCGCGATGTCGGGCGTCGGCATCGCGGTTTCGGGCCTGGCGGGGAGCCTTGGCGGCACGGCGGGCGCGTTCGTCGCGATGCTGGGCCTGTGTTGCGCCGCGAGCGGCTTCATCGCGGCCCAGCCCCTCTTCTGGACGTTCCCGGCGCGTGACCTCGCGGGCGCGGCTTCGGCAAGCGGCATCGCGCTCATCAATTCGCTGGGCGGCCTGGGCGGCTTCGTCGCGCCCATGCTGCGCGCCGCCGCCGATCACAGCTTCGCTTCGCATGCGGCTGGCCTCGAACTTCTCGGGCTCGCGAGCCTCGCCGCCGCGCTGCTCATTCTCATCGTCGCGCCGCGCGCCGCAACGCAGGCGGCTGCATCGTTCGAACCGCCCGTGCGGCGCGCGCGCTAATCCACTATAAGGAGCTACGTCCCATGGCCATGCCAACCATCAAACACGTGCGAGCCTTCACCGTGCGCGGCGGCGGCGCCGACTACCACGACCAGCCCGACGGCCACTGGATCGACGACCATATCGCCACGCCCATGGCGCGCTACCCCGAGTATCGCCAGAGCCGCCGCTCGTTCGGCATCGACGTGCTCGGCACGCTCGTCGTGGAAGTGGAGGCGAGCGACGGCACCGTGGGCTTCGCGGTGACCACGGGCGGCGAGATCGGCGCATTCATCGTGGAGAAGCATCTCGCGCGCTTTCTCGAAGGGCAACAGGTGACCGACATCGAGAAGATGTGGGACCAGATGTATTACGCCACGCTTTACTATGGCCGCAAGGGCGTCGTGCTCAACACCATCTCGGGCGTCGATCTCGCGCTGTGGGACCTGCTCGGGCAGATCCGCAAGGAGCCCGTATATCAACTGCTGGGGGGCCCCGTGCGTGACGAGCTGATGTTCTACGCCACGGGCGCGCGCCCCGACCTTGCAAAGGAGATGGGCTTCATCGGCGGCAAGCTGCCGTTGCTGCACAGCCCGGCAGAAGGTGAGGAAGGCTTAAGAAAGAACATCGAACTGCTGGCCACGATGCGCGAGCGCGTGGGCGACGACTTCTGGCTCATGTACGACTGCTGGATGAGCCTCGATGTGCGCTATGCCACGCGCCTCGCGCAGGCCGCACACGAGTACGGCCTCAAGTGGATCGAGGAATGCCTGCCGCCCGACGATTACTGGGGCTATGCCGAACTGCGCCGCAACGTGCCGCGCGGCATGATGGTGTCCACGGGCGAGCACGAAGCCACGCGCTGGGGCTTTCGCATGCTGCTCGAAATGGGCTGCTGCGATCTGATCCAGCCCGATGTGAACTGGTGCGGCGGCATGACCGAGCTCATCAAGATCTCGGCGCTGGCCGACGCCCATAACGTGCTGGTGGTGCCGCACGGCTCTTCGGTGTACAGCTATCACTTCGTCGTCACGCGCCATAACTCGCCATTCGCCGAGTTCCTCATGATGGCGCCGAAGGCCGACAAGGTCGTGCCGATGTTCACCCCGCTGCTGCTCGACGAGCCGGTGCCGGTGAAGGGGCGGCTCAAGGTGCCGGATGCACCGGGCTTCGGTGTGCGGCTCAATCCGGACTGCAAACTATCCCGGCCGTATACCCACTGACCCACTGATTCACGCCCTGATTCACGCCGGCGACGAGTCGACGGCTACGAGGAGAGACACGTGCTGCTCAAGGACAAGGTGGTGATCGTTACCGGCGGTTCGCGCGGCATTGGCCGCGCCATCGCGCTTGCGAGTGCCCGCGAGGGCGCCGATGTCGCGATCAACTACTGGGGCGATAACGACGCCTCGTACGGCCGCCGTTCGGCGATCGACGAGGTGCTCGACGAGATCGGGCGGCTCGGGCGCCACGCGATCGCGCTGGAAGGCAACGTGGCCGCGCCGCAAACGGGCGTGGACCTCGTGCGCCAGACAGTGGAGCGCTTCGGCAAGGTGGACGTGCTCGCGAGCAACGCAGGCATCTGTCCGTTCCATTCATTTCTCGACATGCCGCCCGCCGTGCTCGAACGCACGATAGGCGTGAACCTGAACGGCGCGTTCTACGTGACGCAGGCCGTCGCGCGGCAGATGAAGGAGCAGGGCACGGGCGGCGCGATCGTGGCGACGAGCTCGATCAGCGCGCTCGTGGGCGGAGGCATGCAGACGCATTACACGCCCACGAAGGCCGGCGTGCATTCGCTCATGCAGTCGTGCGCCATTGCGCTCGGGCCGTACGGCATACGCTGCAATTCGGTGATGCCGGGCACCATCGCCACCGACCTGAACGCGGAGGACCTGAGCGACGAGAGCAAGCGTGCGTACTTCGAGAAGCGCATTCCGCTCGGGCGGCTCGGCGCGCCCGAAGACGTGGCCGAATGCGTGGTGTTTCTCGCCTCGGACCGCGCACGCTATGTCACGGGCGCGGCCTTGCTCGTGGACGGCGGCCTGTTCGTGAACTTGCAGTGAACGCGCAGCGAACCTGCCGTGACGATTCGGCGAGGCGTCAATGGGAAGTGAGCGCGGCGGCGCGCGAGCCATCGTGAGCGACGTCGTCCATCTCGAACGGCTGCGAAAAGCGCCGCAGCAGGCCCACGAAATGTTCGGCGGGCTCGGCGAGCGGTTCGTTCTTGCGCGTGAGCACGCCGAATCCCGGCAGGCTCTTGCCGATCTCGAGCGGCAGCACGACGAGCAGCTTGCCGCGTACGTGGTCGCGCACGACCGACTCGGGCAGCATGGCGACCGCGTCGAAGCTTTCGAGCAGTTGCAGTGTGGCGAAGATCGAAGCCGACTCGGTGAGATTGACGGGCGTGCCGAGGCCAGCGCGCGCGAGCTCGCCTTCGAACAGCTCGCGTGCGGGGCTCGTGATGGGTTGCGCCACCCACGGCCAGTCCATCAGTTCCGCGAGCGTGACCTGCTCGCGCCGCGCGAGCGGATGGCGCGAGCGCACCACGAGCACGAGCGTTTCGCGAGCGAGCGGCTCGAAGCCGAAGTCGTTGTGTTGCAGCGGCGTGGTGAGCCGCCCGAGCGCGAGATCGACTTCGCGGCGATGCAGCAATTGCACGACCTGGTCGCTCGTTTCGCCGAGGATGCGCACATGCAGCAACGGGCGTTCGGTCTTGAGCGTGGCGACGGCCTGTGCGAGCAGGTCGGGCGCAGCGCCCATGATGGCGCCCACGGTGAGCTGGCCGTGCCCGCCGCGGCGCTTCACGTCGAGGTCTTCTGCAAAGCGCGTGAGCTCGGCGAGCGCGCGCCGCGCGTAGGCGAGCGTGACGACGCCAAGCGCGGTGGGCTGCATGCCGCGCGCGGCGCGCTCGAAAAGCCGGAAGCCGAACGCTTCCTCGATGTCGCTCAGCATGCGGCTCGCGCTGGGTTGGGCGACGTTGATGGCGTCGGCGGCCTGATGGACGTTGCGTGCGTCGTCGAGCGCGACGAGCAGGGCGAGGTGCTTGAATCTGAGCCGGTTGACGAGTGCGACGACAGCTTTTTGATGGTTCATCCCAGCGATCCGGTTTGTGTATCGCCCGATCCCAACATCGGATTGGTTGGCTATCGATGCGGGAATTATAGTCGGATCACAACGCCGCTAACGATGTAAAACGCGTGCCAGGGCGCGCCGCGAAGCCAGGGCAAATACCGAGGCATGGCGCGCCAACCGCATGACGACAGCAGGCTGGACGGAGACACGATCATGGAAACAATGGCGTTTCGCATGCAGCTCGACCCCGGCAAGCGGGACGAATACGAGCGGCGTCACCGCGAAATCTGGCCCGAGCTTGCGAGCGCGCTACGCGAGGCGGGCGTGAGCGAGTACCGCATCTTTCTCGACGAAGCGACCCATCACCTCTTTGCCGTGCTTCAACGGCGCGACGATCACACCATGGACGCGCTGCCCGAACTGCCCGTCATGCGCAAATGGTGGGATTACATGGCCGACATCATGCAGACGGATGCGCAAAACGTGCCGTTGCAGCAGCCGCTCGTGCAGGTCTTTCAGTTGCCGTAAGCTCACGCGAGGAACATGCCATGCAGGTCGTCGATCCGCACGTCCACTTCTGGAACCTCGATACGCATCATTACCCGTGGCTCGCGAATCCGGGCACCTCGTTCGTCGGCGACGCGCGCGAGCTCAAGCACAACTATCTGCCCGCCGATCTGCTGCGTGAGGCGGGCGACATCGACGTGCTCAAGGTCGTGCACGTCGAAGCGAATCACGATCCCGACGATCCGGTGGAGGAGACGCGCTGGCTGGAGTCGATCGCGGACGCCGCTGCGCACGCGGGCGAGGCGCGCGCGTTGCCCGACGCGATCGTCGCCGCCTGCGACCTGAGCGCGCCCAATGCGCCCGCGGTGCTCGAAGCGCACGCCGCATTTGCGCGCACGCGCGGCATACGCCAGATTCTCAACGTTCACGAGAGCCGGCTCTATGACTACGTGGGCCGGCATTACATGCGCGAGGCGGCATGGCGAGAACATTTCGCGCTGCTTGAAAAGCACGGTCTTTCGTTCGACCTGCAGCTTTATCCCTCGCAGATGGAAGAGGCCACCGCGCTCGCGCGCGCCCACCCCGGAATTCAGTTCGTGCTCAATCACGCGGGCATGTTCGTCGACCGCAACAGCGTGGCCGGCTACCGCGCGTGGCGCGATGGGCTGCGCATGCTCGCGGCGTGTCCGAACGTGGCGGTGAAGATCAGCGGGCTGGCGATGTTCGACCATGCATGGAGCGTCGAGAGCCTTCGACCCTACGTGCTGGAAACGATCGATGCGTTCGGCACGGATCGTGCGATGTTCGCCTCGAACTTTCCGGTGGACCGACTGTTCGGCGGCTATTCGCAGCTATGGCATGCGTATGCGTCGATCGTGAGCGGCGCGAGCGAGAGCGAGAAGGCGGGGCTCTTTCGCAGCAACGCCGAGCGTATCTACCGCATTTGAGTGTGCGCGCAACGACGGGGAGACAGGCGTGGAAGCACAAGCAGAGGTCAGGGCAGAGGGCACTCCGCGGCTCGAACTGCGTAACGCAAGCAAGTCGTTCGGACGCGTGCGTGCGCTCATAGATGGCAGCCTGAGGCTCATGCCCGGCGAGGTGCACGCGCTGCTCGGAGAAAACGGCGCGGGCAAGTCGACGCTCGTGAAGATACTCGCGGGCGTGTACCGGCCCGATGGCGGCGAGATGCGCATCGACGGCCACGCGCGCGAGTTCGCTACACCCGCGCAGGCGCGCGACGCGGGCATTGCGGTGATTTATCAGGAGCCCACACTGTTCTTCGATCTTTCGATTGCGGAGAACATCTACATGGGGCGCCAGCCCGTGGATCGCTTCGGCCGCATCGACTATGACATGATGCATCGCGAAGTGGCCACGCTGCTCGCTTCGCTCGGCGTCGATCTGAAGCCGGAGCGGCTCGTGCGCGGCCTCTCGATTGCCGACCAGCAGGTGATCGAGATTGCGAAGGCGCTCTCGCTCAACGCGAACGTGCTCATCATGGACGAGCCGACGGCCGCGCTCTCGCTGCCTGAAGTCGAGCGGCTGTTCACGATCGCGCGCACGCTGCGCGATCGCGGCGTGGCGATCCTCTTCATCACGCACCGTCTCGAAGAGGTGTTCGCGCTCACGCAGCACGTGACGATCATGCGCGACGGCGCCAAGGTGTTCGACGCCCCCACGGTCACGCTCAAGACGCAGGACATTGTCGCGAAGATGGTGGGGCGCGATCTCGCCACGTTCTATCCGAAGGCGGACGTGCGGCCCGGAGAGGTCATGCTGCGCGTGCGTGGCCTCACGCGCCGCGGCGTGTTCAAGGACATTTCCTTCGATGTGCGCGCGGGCGAAATCGTCGCGCTCGCGGGACTCGTGGGCGCGGGGCGCAGCGAAGTGGCGCGCGCGGTCTTCGGCATCGACCCGTGCGACGCGGGGCAGATCCAGATTGCGGGCAAGCCGCTCGCGCTCGGCAAGCCCGCCGTCGCCGTGAAGGCGGGGCTCGCGCTCGTGCCCGAAGACCGGCGTCAGCAAGGTCTCGCGCTCGAACTGAGCATCGCGCGCAACGCGTCGCTCACGGTGCTCGGGCGGCTAGTGCGCTTCGGTCTCATCTCGGCGGGGCGCGAGGTGCAGCTGGCCGGCCAGTGGGGCACGCGCCTGCGCCTGAAGGCGAGCGACCTGAACGCGCCGGTGGGCACGCTCTCGGGCGGCAACCAGCAGAAGGTGGTGCTCGGCAAGTGGCTCGCCACGGGGCCGAAGGTGCTCATCATCGATGAACCGACGCGCGGCATCGACGTGGGCGCGAAAGCGGAGGTCTACGGCGCGCTTGCCGAGCTCGTGCGCGAGGGCATGGCCGTGCTGATGATCTCGAGCGAACTGCCCGAAGTGCTCGGCATGGCCGACCGCGTGCTCGTCATGCACGAAGGCCGTATCACCGCCGATATCGCCCGCGCCGACGCCAACGAAGAGCGCATCATGAGCGCCGCGCTCGGCGAGGCCAACGTTCACCTGGGGCACGCGGCATGATGCGCCATTCGACCTCTCCTCATCCCCTGCACGGCGACGAGCCGCGCACGCAGCGGCGCAATGCGGGCGCGCTCGCCGAAGCGCTGGCGCGCAGCCGCGAAACCACGCTCTTCGTCGTTTTGCTACTGATCGTGGGCGGCACGGCGCTCGCGCGGCCGCAGTTTCTGAACCTGCAGAACCTGCGCGACGTGCTGCTCAATGTCTCCATCGTGAGCCTGCTCACCGCGGGCATGACGATCGTGATCCTGATGCGCCACATCGATCTTTCAGTGGGCTCGACGGTGGGCATCAGCGCCTATGCGGTGGGCAGTCTCTATGTGGTATTCCCGCATATGCCCTTGCTCATTGCGCTGGGCGCGGGGCTCGCCATCGGACTCGTTGCGGGCGCAATCAATGCGCTGCTCGTGGCCGTGGGGCGCGTGCCTTCGCTCGTCGCCACGCTTTCCACGCTCTACATATTCCGGGGTGCAGATTATGCGTGGGTGCACGGCGGCCAGATCAACGCAACGAGCCTGCCCGATGCGTTTTCGCGGCTCGCAACGGGCGTCGTGCTCGGCATTCCGGTGCTCGCGCTCATTGCGCTCGTGCTGCTCGCCGCACTCGCGGTGTACCTCAAGCAGTTCCGGCCGGGCCGCGAGTATTACGCGATCGGCTCGAACCCGGAGGCGGCGCGCCTTGCCGGCATCAACGTGGAGCGCCGCGTGGCCACGGGGTTCCTGATCAGCGGCGCAATTGCGGGCCTCGCGGGTGCGCTGTGGCTCGCACGCTTCGGCACCGTGGACGCGAGCACCGCCAAGGGTATCGAGTTGCAGGTCGTGGCCGCTGCCGTGGTGGGCAGCGTGGCGATCACGGGCGGCGTGGGCACGATACTCGGCGCGACGCTCGGTGCGCTCGTACTGGGCGTGATCAGCATCGCGCTCGTGGTGCTGCACGTCTCGCCTTTCTGGGAGCAGGCGATCCAGGGCGCGTTGATCGTGGCCGCCATCGCCGCCGACACGTTGCTCGCCCGCTCCGTGGCAAAACGCATGATGAGGAAACGCGACCATGGCTAAGAACGCCCCGAAACCCGACGCCGCGCTGCTCACGCGCAAGCCCGGCTTGCCGCTCAGCTGGGAAACGCTGCTCGTCGTCATCCTGATCGCTTCGCTGGTGACGGGGCGTGTGCTGTCGCCCGTGTTCCTGAGCGGCGCGAACCTGAGCAACGTGCTCGCCGATCTCACTGAAGTCGCGCTGATGGCACTGCCGATGACGCTCATCATCGTCGCCGCCGAGATCGATCTTTCGGTGGCCTCGGTGCTCGGCGCATCGAGCGCGTTGCTGGGCGTGCTCTGGCACATGGGCTTGCCGATGCCGATCGCGATGGCGCTCGTGCTCGTCGCGGGCGGGCTTGCGGGCCTCTTCAACGGGCTCGTGATCGTGAAGCTCAACCTGCCGTCGCTCGCGGTGACGATCGGCACGCTCGCGCTCTTTCGCGGGCTCGCTTACGTGCTGCTCGGCGATCAGGCGATTGCCGACTTTCCGGCCGGCTATACGCTCTTCGGCATGAGCAACCTGGGTAGCACGTTCATCCCGTTGCCGTTCCTGATCGTCGCGGCGTGCGCCATCGTGTTCACGGTGCTGCTGCAGGCCACGGCGTTCGGGCGCAGTCTCTTCGCGATCGGCGCGAACAGCACGGCCGCGTCGTTCTCGGGCATCGACGTGCCGAAAATCAAGCTGCGTCTGTTCGTGATGTCGGGCGTGATGAGCGCGCTGGCGGGCATCGTCTACACGCTGCGTTTCACGAGCGCGCGCGGCGACAACGGCGAGGGCTTCGAGCTTTCGGTGATCGCGGCGGTGCTGTTCGGCGGCGTGAGCATTTTTGGCGGGCGCGGCTCGATGTATGGCGTGCTGCTCTCGCTCTTGATCGTAGGTGTACTGAAGAACGCGCTCACGCTCGTCGACGTGTCGAGCGAGACGCTCACGATCGTGACCGGAGCGCTGCTGCTCGCTTCGGTGCTGATTCCGAATCTCGCGGCGCGCTGGCGCACGCTGCGCGACCGGCGCGCGCTCGCGCGGGCGGCGTGAATGCAGCGCAGCGCGCAGGTAGGAAAGGAGGCAGGCAAGCAGGTAATCAGGCAGCAGGCAATCAGGCTGAAGCAGGCGGAAACAGGCAGTCAATCAACCGGATGTTTCCGGTATCCATCGAGGAGACGATTCATGAGGAAGCCAGTACGTCACGTGTGCACGGCGCTGCTGTGCGCGATGCTAATGGGGGGCGGCGTCGCGGCGCATGCGGCCGCCATCAAGGATGGGCTGAAAATAGCCTTCGTGCCCAAGCAGATCAACAACCCCTACGAGGTGATCGCCGACAACGGCGGCATGGACGCGATCAAGGAGTTCAAGGGCGACGGCAAGGTGGTCGGCCCCTCGGATGCCGGCGCGTCCTCGCAGGTCTCATACATCAATACGCTCACCACGCAGCATCAGGACGCGATCGTGATCGCGGCCAACGATGCGAACGCGCTCGTGCCGTACCTCAAACGCGCGATGGCCCAGGGCATCAAGGTCGTGACGTTCGACTCGGACACCGCGCCCGAGGGGCGGCAAATCTTCGTGAACCAGGCGAATGCGGAGAGCATTGGCCGCGGCCAGATCCAGCTCGTCGCGAAGCTGATGGGCGGCGAAGGCGAGTTCGCGATTCTCTCGGCCACGCCGAACGCGACGAACCAGAACACCTGGATCAAGTGGATGCAGGAGGAATTGAAGAAGCCCGAGTATTCGAAGATGAAGCTCGTGAAGATCGCCTACGGCAACGACGACGACCAGAAGTCCTTCGTCGAAACGCAAGGCTTGCTGCAGGCGTATCCGAACCTGAAGGCGATCGTCGCGCCTACCTCAGTGGGCATCGCGGCGGCGGCGCGCTATATTTCGACCTCGCCGAGCAAGGGCAAGGTGGTGGTGACAGGGCTCGGCACGCCTAACCAGATGCGTGCGTTCGTGAAGAACGGCACCGTCACGGCGTTCCAGCTCTGGGACCCGGGTGCACTCGGATACCTGGCTTCGTATGCGGCGGCCAATCTCGCCTCGGGCAACATCAGCGGCAAGGAAGGCGAGTCATTCGATGCGGGCAAGCTCGGCAAGCGCACGATCGGCAAGGGCGGCGAAGTGATTCTCGGGCCGCCCACGACGTTCGACGCCTCGAATATCGACAACTTCAATTTCTGATTTCGTCACGCGCTCGATTGTCATGGAATGCGAAGCGACCCGGTAAAGCCGGGTCGTTTTGCTATGGGTCGGCTCGAACGGGTTTCGGAGTCGCACGCGGTGGTGCCGGGTCCGGCTCGGCAGCCATGCCCTCCACGGGATAGAGATTGAGAAACGAGCGCGCCTCGTCCGTCGAACGGCTCGCAAGCCAGTTGTCGTAGTCGGCGGGCGGCACGATCACCACCGAACGCTTTTCGTCGCCGGGCTTGTGAAAGCGCTTCATGAGCGGGTGATCGTTCGCGTTGACGGTGAGCATCGTGAACGAGTACGCCTTGCCGGCGTCGCCTTCGTCCCATTCGCGCCATAAGCCGGCGATGGCGAACGGCACGCCGTTCGCAAGGCCGATGCGCCAGCGCACGGCCTTGCCGGTTTCGTAGTTGGGTTCGAAGAATGCCGCGCACGGAATCAGGCAGAGCTGCAACTTCTTCCACGCACCGCTGAAGCTGCGTTTCTCGCCCACCGATTCGGCGCGCGCATTCATCGTGTCGAACACCTTTACGCCGGGCGGAATGTGCTTGCGCGGGACCATGCCGAACGTCGCCAGCAGGGCTTCCCGCGTTTCGGCCGCGGCGCTCGCACGGCGGATCACCGGCGCGGCATAGTCCTTGTAGATCTCGTCGCGCCACGGGTCGTCCGGCGGTATGACGCCGTAATGCCGGAAAAGGTAGTCGCGGCGTGCGGCGGCGTAGTTCGTGCACATGGTCGTCTCTCCGTCCCGTCCTACAGAGTAATTCTGACATGTGATAGGCTGTACGGATATACAGTAGTTTGGCGCGGAAAATGGGACAGGATCATCGTCGCTTCCCTCCGCTCACGGCAGCGGAGTTGGCTGAAATCTACGACCGGAACCCCACGCCCGTCGTGCTGCGGTTGCTATGGGAAATTCACCGGCTGCGCTCGACCATCGGCCGGGCCAACCAGATCCGGCTCACGATCGGCACGCGCGTGGGCACGGCGAACACACCGGCCGGCATGTGGGAGCGCTTCGAGCAGGAACTCGACGCGGAGCCGTGCCTGCACGACCCGCTCACGCCGCGGCAAAAGGGGTTGCTGCATGGGGGCGAGCCGGAGGGGCGGCTGCGACGCAGACGGCGCAACGGCGACTGAAAGCGCTTGCCGCGAAACATGAAAGCCATGCGCCAGATGCGCTCTGCCGAATGTGGGGTAGGTAGCGCTCGGTGCGCCGCGGTGTGCACTCTCGCGCACTCGCTGACATTTCGTAGGGCGCGATGAAATTTGGTTGTAAGTGGCCCTTGCTAGAGTCGCCGGAAGCCGTTGTCTTTCGTGGCAGTCAACACAAGAGCGACTTCTCATGGCTATCGTCCGCGCGTGCTGGCTCATTTTCGCGCTGCTACTCAGCGCTCCCGTCTGGGCGTACCAGACGCGTATCGTTTCGATCCCCAGTGCCGCCATGCAGCGCACGTTCGACGCGACCGTCGTGTTGCCCGACGACTATGCGCGCGGCAAGCCGGCCACGCGCTACCCGGTGATCTATGTGCTGCACGGCTCCGGCGGCAGCTACGCCGACTGGACCTCGAATACCCACATCGCGAGGCTCGCCGACCGCTATCACGTGGTGCTCGTGATGCCGGACGGCGGCAACGAGAGCTGGTACATCGACAGCCCGTTCGATCCGCGCAGCCGCTACGAAACCTATGTGGGCAGCGAGGTCGTGTCGTATATCGACATGCATTTCCGCACGATCGCGAGGCGCGACGCGCGCGCGATCACGGGCCTCAGCATGGGCGGCTTCGGCGCGCTGCGCATCGCGCTCGACCGGCGCGACACGTTCGGCGCGGCCGGCAGCATCAGCGGCGCGGTCGACCCGCGCTACAGCGAAGACGAACCCGGCATCGCTCACGTATTCGGCGACCCCACGCGGCACGCGTCGTTCTGGAACAGCAACGCCATCGTGGATAGCGCGCAGGACTTCGAGCACACCCATATCGCGCTCACTATCGACTGCGGCGTGAGCGACTACTTCGTGCAGTCGAATCGCACCCTGCATGAAAAGCTCGTCGCACTTGGCGTGCCGCACGATTATGCGGAGCGACCTGGCGGCCATACGTGGTCGTACTGGTCGAACTCCATCCGCTACCAGGTGCTGTTCTTTGCCACCGCGTTCCAGCATGCCGGCTGGCATCCGCAAACGGTGTGAATGCTTAGGACTCGCACTCGCTTGTTTCGGCGCGCTCCATGATCTAGCCCGCGTTCGCGCGGGCTTTCCTTTTCTTCAGCTCATTTTTGTGTTGCGAGGCACGCCGCTTGCGCAAAGACGATGGGCGCGTCCACCAACGAATTCTGTCGCCGATCTCCGGGGGCGCGCGTCCCGAGTTCAGGCATCGCGATTGCTGCAATGGCCGGGCAGGGACGGGCGGGCAGGTCCGCCACCCACTATCCTGATGCCGGGCATCGAGCGGCCGCACGCGGCGCCGGGGCACGGCGTACACCCTTGAGCCGGATCGAACCGGAGACTGGAGGACGTCATGCTTCAATACGCTGTTGTTTTCTTCATCATCGCGATCATCGCGGCCGTGTTCGGCTTCGGTGGTATCGCGGCGGGTGCGGCGTCCATCGCCAAGATCCTGTTCTTCATCTTCCTCGTGGTGTTCCTCGTCACGCTGCTGCTCGGCGTCGTGCGGCGCGGATAAGCGGCGAGCCACGCATCGCAGCCCGCACGCTGGGCGCTCGGGCTGCGACAGGGCGCATGCTCGCGGAATATCGCACGATATCGCCACCGCGCCATGATGTGGCGCGCTTCATCGCGAATGCCTATGCTTCGGATCGCGAATCAAGTTCGCGAACTTGCGATGGCATTCGCACTGTCTCGCTCTTTTTCACGCGATGGTGTCCACCACGCCGCCGTCCACGCGCAACGCTGCGCCGGTCGTCGCGGACGCTTGCTTCGAGCACGCGTAGACGATCATGTTCGCCACTTCCTCCACGCTCGCCGCACGCCGGATGATGGAAGAGGCGCGATGCGTCTGCACGAACTGCGCGGCCACTTCCTCGACCGTCTTGCCCGAAGCGGCCACTTCTTCCTTGAGCATCTGCGCCACGCCTTCCGAAAGCGTCGGCCCAGGCAACACCGAATTGACGGTCACGCCGGTGCCTGCCAGGCGCTTGGCGAGACCGCGCGCGAGCGCTAGCTGCGCGGTTTTCGTCATGCCGTAGTGAATCATGTCGGCAGGAATGTTCAATCCCGATTCCGACGAGATGAACACGATGCGCCCCCAGCCGCGCTTGACCATCGCATTCGCGTAGGCACGCGAGAGGCGCACGCCCGACATCACGTTCGTGTCGAAGAAACGCAGCCATTCGGCATCCGGAATCTCGAAGAAGTCCTGCTGCTGAAAGATGCCGAGATTGTTCACGAGGATGTCTACCTGCGGATGCGCCTTCACGAGCGCATCGCACCCCTGAGCATTCGACAGATCGCCAACGAAGCCCTGCACGCGCGCACCTGGCGCCGCCGTGCGCAGGGCGGCCTCGGCTTCGCGCACGTTTTCGGCGTGACGGCTGCTCACGATCACGTCCGCGCCTGCAACGGCAAGACCCTTGGCCGCCGCAAGACCGATGCCGGCGGCCGAGCCGGTCACGAGCGCGAGTTTTCCAGTCAGATCGATTTTCATCCTGGCTCCTTGAGTGGGAAGGCCGGGCGTGCCCGGGAATGCGCGCGCAACAGGCAGGCGTGGCGCAGCGCAGCGCACGGCCGTCGTGAAGGGGGAACCGGCAGTGTACTGCGCGCGGGCAGTGCGCGTTTTCTCCTTGCATTTTATTTCGATCGATATAGAATTCGTCTTTACTGTATCAATCGATATAGAAAAATCGCAAGCGACGCCATGAACATTTTTCTGCCTGGCGGCGCCGGTTCTCGACGTCCCGGCGTCCAACCCGCCGCGGGTACCCGCTTTTACGAGGTCCACACCATGTCTACCCAACCTTCCACATTTGGCGCGCACGCGCCGGAAGCGCTCGACGCGAGGGCGCTCTTCGCCACGCTCGCGGGCCTGTGCGGCAGCTTCGTCGCGATCGGGCTCGCGCGCTTTGCCTATACCCCGCTGATTCCGCCGCTCATTCAGGCGCACTGGTTCACGGCTTCGCAGGCGGTCACGCTCGGCGCGGCGAATTTCGCGGGCTATCTAATCGGCGCGCTGCTCGGCAGGCCGATCGCCCATGCGCTCACGAACCGCCACGCGCTTCGTTTGTTGATGCTCGCGGCGACCGCCGCGTTCTTCGCGTGTGCGTTCCCGCTTTCCGTCAGCTGGTTCTTCGTCTGGCGGCTCACGTCGGGGGTGGCGGGAGGTGCGATCATGGTGCTCGTTGCGACGTCGATCCTGCCGCACGTGCCGCCCGCGCGCCGCGGCTTCGTGAGCGGCATGATCTTCCTTGGCCTCGGGCTCGGCATCGCGGCTTCGGGCACGGTCATTCCGTGGCTGCTGCGGCACGGGCTGCGCGACACATGGATCGGTCTCGGCGTGCTCGCGCTGGTACTCACGGCCATTAGCTGGTTTGGCTGGCCGCGCGGCGATGCTCCCGCTGCGCCTCAACACGCGGCGGCCCCGCGTGCCGGACACGCCGACTCGCCTCGCACCGCGTTCGCGTTGCGGCTCCTCTACGCCCAGTACGCGGCGAATGCATTGGGACTGGTGCCGGCAATGGTGCTGCTCGTCGACTACGTCGCGCGCGGCCTGGGTCACGGCGCGGCGACCGGCGCTCACGACTGGGTGCTCTATGGCGTGGCCGCTATCGCCGGGCCGATCGTATGCGGGCAGGCTGCCGACCGTATCGGCTTTCGCGCGGCCTGGCGTGTCGCGCTGCTGCTTCAGGCGCTGGCCGTGGCGCTGCTCGCGGTGTCGAGCCAGACATGGGCCATTCTCGTGGCGACGCTCGTGCTCGGCGCTTTCACGCCCGGTGTCGTGCCGCTCGCGCTCGGCCGCATCCACGAACTCGTGCCGCACGATCACCTCGAGCAACGCGCCGCGTGGAGCCGTGCGACGACGGCCTTCGCGCTGTTCCAGGCGCTGGGCGGCTATGGGTATTCATGGCTGTTCGCCCACTCGCACGAAAATTATGCATTGATCTTCGCATGCGGAGCGGTAGCGCTCACGCTGGCCTTGCTCGCGGACGTTTTCCTGAACCGCCGCGAAGCCTGAATGTTTCCTGACGTCGCGGCGCAACTGCATTCTGGGTGCAGGCTCATCGACCAGTATCGGCAATGATCTGACGATAGGGCAAGGGGGCGCCCCGTGCATCGTTGTTGATCTCGTCAACAGTGCGTCCCAATTGTGGGTCTTGCGTCTTTTAACTACGACTCATAGAATCCGAGTTATGCGCTGCAACGATGCGGCGCGTTTCACTCAATCGTTCAGCAGCGAGACCACGGCCCCCTTTACTCGTATTGCGCGAGCCGGCCTGAAGCTCGCACCATTTTCTGGAGATGAAACATGTCGAAGCGCATTTTGATTGTCGGGGCCGGGTTTGCCGGCATGTGGAGCGCACTGAGCGCGGCGCGTTTGATCGATTCGACCGGCCGGGACGATGTCGAGGTCACGCTGATCGCGCCGGACCCGCATCTGCACGTTCGCCCGCGCCTGTACGAAGAAGGTCCGGCGAACATGAAGGCGCCGCTGAAGGACATTTTCGACGCGGTTGGCGTGCAGTTCGTGCAGGGCACGGTAGAGCGCATTCACCCGGATCGCTGCGAGGTGGAGGCCGTTACCGTTGACGGTCGTTTCTCGACGATGGCCTACGACAAGCTCGTGCTCGCGACCGGCAGCCGGTTGTTCCGGCCGGCGATTCCGGGCCTCGCCGAGCACGCGTTCAGCGTGGACCAGATCGACGAGGCCGCCGAACTCGAAGCCCATATCGGCGCTCTCGTGCGGCAACCGGATACATTGGCGCGCAACACGGTCGTGGTGGCGGGCGGAGGCTTCACCGGCATCGAGACGGCGGCGGAGATGCCGGCTCGCCTGCGTGCCGCGCTTGGTGAGCAAGCCGAAGTAAACGTGATCGTCGTGGAGCGCAATGAGGCGATTGGGCCCGATCTGGGTCCTGGGCCGCGGCCGGTGATCGAAGAGGCGTTGCGCGAACTTGGCGTGAACTGGCGCCTGGGCGCGGGCGTCACCTCCGTGGATGCGGGTGGCATTACGACTTCGGATGGCCAGCGTATCGAGTCGAGCACCGTGATATGGACGGCGGGTGTGCGCGCGAGCACGCTCACCGAGCAGATTCCCGCGCGCCGCGACGCGGCGGGACGGCTGTACGTGGATCGCCATCTCGCGGTGGAGGGCGTGCCCGGTGTCTATGCGACGGGCGATGTGGCCTGCGCGGCCACGGACGACGAGGGCAACCACACGATGATGTCGTGCCAGCACGCGATGAATCTGGGGCGCTCGGCGGGCCACAACGTGGCGGCCGACCTGCTCGGACTGGAGAGGATTCCTTACAGCCAGCCGAAGTACGTGACATGCCTCGATCTCGGGCCCTGGGGCGCCGTGTATACCGAGGGCTGGGAGCGTGAAGTGAAGCTGGCGGGCAAGGAAGCGAAGGCGCTCAAGCAGCGCATCAACACGGAATGGATCTACCCGCCGCGCGCAGAACGTGAAGAAGCGTTTGCCAGCGCGGACCCGCGCCGGATCGTCGTTGCCTGACCATCAACGCGAGATGTGAGCATGTGGCGCCTCGCTTGCGAGGCGCCACAGGTATTTGCATGGCTGAATTTGGGGCGCCTCGGGAGGATCAGCGTTCGCCACGCCGGTTCGAGGCGCGATCGGCAAACCATTCGACCACATGGCGCCCATGCGAAGCGGGGGCCTTGGCGTTGACGCGCGCAGCGAGGTCGGCGAGCGTGTGTTGCTTGAGTGCTTCGCGCATGCTGTGCTCGGCGGCCTGCATGACCGCGTGGATCGAGCAGGTGCCGCGCGTGGCCCATGCGGGAGCGTGGTCGTCGAAGAGCGCGCATTGCCCACGTACTTCACGACAGTCGAAGAGGCGCTTGTCGCCGTCGATGGCTTCCACGACATCGTGCACGCTGATTTCCTGGGCGGGCCGTGCAAGGGCGAAGCCGCCGCGTATGCCTTCGGTCGAGGCGACGAGCCCCGCCTTGGCAAGCCGCGTGAACAGCTTGGCTGCGTAATCGACCGGCACGCCCTGCATTTCCGCGAGATCGCGCACGCTCGCTTCGCGCACGCCGGCGGACGTGCCGGCGAGATAGAGCAGGCAGTGCAAACCGTACTCGACGCCGGTGCTGATGAAAGACGAAGTGGCCATGACCGCTTTACCGCGACTGAATGAATCGGAGTTGCAAGGGTATCACGCGCGCGGCGCGCCGTGTTTTGCGGCCGAATGCTCGCGGCTGGCGGCAGGGAGCAGGCCGAGCAGGGTGAGGGCGGGCGAAACCGAATCTACGAGCCAGTCCCTTTCGGGATGCACGCGTGCGATCACGCGCACGCCGAGCAGTACGGCGAGCAGATGTTGCGCAGCGGCGCTCGCGCTCACCACGCGTGGGATTTCACCGCTGCGTTGCCCGGCTTCGAGGCAGCGCAGGAAGAAGTCGCGGATCTGTGTGAACTCGGCCGTGAGCGCGGCGCGAAGTTCTTCGTCTTCGGGCGTGGCCTCCAGTGCGGAATTCACCATCAGACAGCCGCGAGGATAAGTATCGTCGAGCGAACGCTGCACGATTTCGCCAAAAAAGGCGGTAATCGCGGTGCCCGGCGAGGCCGTGGCTTCGAGCCGCTCCATGCGTTCGCGCAGCGTGTTGCGCAGATAATGATCGAGCACGCGCAAAAAGAGCGCGCGCTTGTCGCCGAATGCGTTGTAGAGACTGGGCTGCGTGAGCCCCGTGGCTTTCACCAGGTCGCGTGTGGAGGTGGCTTCGTAGCCGTGGGTCCAGAACGCGGCGCATGCGGCGTCGAGCACCTGGGATTCGTCGAATTCGCGAGGGCGGCCCATGTCGGGCTCCTGTGGGGCTTGAACGTCGACTATTTTATATCATTCGATATTGAATGTCCGGGCTGCTGTGGCGACCTCAAACGCCCATCGCCGGATCGCTCACACTGTCCTTCCCGGTTTCGACGCGGCCCGCGAAGCGGCGCATCAAGCCGTTTTCTCCGCCGAGGGTCAAGTCATACCATCCGCCCGAAGCCGCGAGCGGCCAGTTGGCCTCGACTTGTTCTCCGGCGCGCAGTGGGTAGGTCCACGGCCCCTCGTTGAGGTAGGCGTTGGATGTCACGGTGACGCTGGCCGCAGCGCGGCCGCGATTCGCAATGCCCAGAACGAGCGCGTTATTGGCAACGTCGTAGCGCACGCGCACTTCAGGGTTCGGCCCATGTGCGGATGCACGAACGTTGCCCTCGAAGGTGCGATGAAAGCCGTTCGGCCCGAGCACCCACAAGCGATAGGCGCCTTCGTCCGCGGAGGCAGGCAACCATGTGTCGCGCAGCGCCTTGCCGGCCTCGACAGTGTAGCGGCGCGGGGTTCTTTCGAGGTGAAGCTGGTCGTACACATGAAAGACGGCGCCGGCTGTCCCTTCGTTGCCGAACTCGAGTTGAACCTTGCCGTGTCGGCCATCCACGCTCGCATCCACATGGAGCCGGTAGGGCAGCGCGCGCGAGGGTCGTGCCATCCGCGCTTGTTGCGGCAGCGTTTGCGCGTCTGGCGGCGGCAGCGGCACGGGCTTCAGCGTGTTTTGCTGCGCGTGCTGTGCATCGGCTTGTGCTTTGGTTGGCGCTGGAAACGAGTGCAACGCGTTTTCATTTGGTGTACTGAAGTTAAACGCAGACGTGAGATCGCCGAACACTGCGCGGCGCCATGCGCTGATATTCGGCTCGCGCACGCCAAAGCGCAGTTCGATGAAGCGCAGCACCGAGGTATGGTCGAAGACCTCGGAATTTACGTAGCCGCCGGTGCTCCATGGCGAGACGACGATCATCGGCACGCGCGGCCCGGGCCCGAACGGCAGACCGTCGGGCTTGACCGGCTTGCTGTCGCCGGGCGGGTTCGGCATGCTGAAGTATTCGTGGCGCGTGCTTGCCGTCGACTTGCCTGCGTACGTGCGGTCCGCATTGGGCGAAGGCGGGCAGGGCGGCGGCACGTGGTCGAAGAAGCCGTCGTTCTCATCGTAGTTCACGAACAGTACGGTCTTGCTCCAGACGTCCGGATTTTCCGTGAGCGTATCGAGCAGCTTCTGCAGGTAGTACGCGCCCTGGCCGGGCGTCGAAACGCAGGGATGCTCGCACCAGGCGCGCGGAGCGACGATCCAGCTCACCTGAGGCAACTGGTTCGCCGCGATGTCGTCCTTGAGCGCCTGCAAGAAGCCACCGTCGGGCATCGTATTGCCGATACCCTTATAGAGCGGCTCGCGCGCGTCGAGCGCATTCGTCCACGGCAATACGGGCGAGGCTTCGATTGCTTCGTGAACCTTGCGATAGCTCGCGAACCCGGCGAGCGGATTGTCCGTGTAGTTATCGGGCTGATTCTCGTACACCTTCCATGTCACGCCCGCGGCCTGCAGGCGTTCCGGGTAGGTGGTCCACTTCAGGCCCGTGGCCGATGCGCCCAAATTATCCCAGCCGTTGTTGTTGATCACGGCATGGGGCGAGGCCGTGGGGCCGTTCGTACCGGTGAGCAGGAAGAGCCGGTTCGTATTGGTGCCGCCGTGCGCCGAGCAATGATATGCGTCGCAGATCGTGAAGGCGTTGGCGAGCGCGAAATGGAACGGCAGGTCGGACGCCTGCAAATAGCCCATGGAGACGTTGCCCTTGAACTTCGGCCAATGCGTCATGCGACCGTTGTTCCAGGCCTGCTGCGCGTCGACCCACGTATGCGCGCAGCCCGCGAGCAGTGCGTTGCCCTTGCTGCTGTCGAGGTAGAACGGCAGTAGCCTGCGCGAGCCGTCGCTCTGCTGCCAGACGTTCGCGTCTTCGGGCAGCGGGACCGTGATGCGGTCCGAGAAGCCGCGCACGCCCGGAAGTGTGCCGAAATAGTGATCGAACGAGCGGTTCTCCTGCATGAAGACGACGATATGCTGCACGTCCGCAATCGTGCCGGTCGCGTGGTTCGCAGGAATGCCGAGCGCCCGCTGGATGGCGGGCGGAAAGAGACTGAGCGTCGCGCCCGCAGCTGCGGCGCGCAGGAAATCACGGCGGTCCATCGATGTCATGGTGAGCTGGCATTATTGTCGTTGTCCTTGCGAGCGTAAGCATGACACGTTGGCGGCGGGGTGTGTAAAAGGAGGCAGGAAGCCTTTGCGCAGTGGGAGCCGCTGTCTCGCCAGATGGTTTGATATGCGAATCAATTCGCACGAAATGTCGCGGCCTGCCGGTCGGCAGGTCGCAGGGTCAACCGCGGGATCAAAGCACGGTTGTCAGAGCTTCACGCCTCCGGCTTCGGGCGGCTCTTGTCCCGGTTCTTCCAGCGGCAAGGTCGTGGCATCGTTGCTCCAGTAAGGCTCGCGGCCATAACACTGATGTACGGAACTGGCCCAGGTGCGATCGGCCATGGAAGGCCAGTGGCCCTTGTCGAAGCCCGGCGCGTTCTTCACGCGCTCCGAGTTCAACGCGAGCACGAAGCACTTGCGATCCGCATCGAGCGTGAGCGCGTTCCATGGCACCGCGAGCAATTTGTCGCCCATGCCGAGAAAGCCGCCGCTCGACATCACCATATAGGCGATGCGTCCGCCCTCCACGTCGAGCATGATTTCCTTGACCTTGCCGACTTCTTCGCCGTCGGCGCTCAGCACGCGGTCGCTCTCCAGTGTGCTCGCGGCCATCACGTCGGGGCCCGCGCCCGCCTTCGTCGATCGATCGGTGCCGACGATGCGCGCGCCGGTAGAGGTTTGCGAGTAGGCCATGATGTTCTCCCTGTCGATGATGGGGCACGCACGGCGTGTACCGGCTTGCCGAAGGAATGAGCGCGAGGATGCGTCCACGCTCGCGGCCGCGGGTCAGTTGCTTTTGCCGCCGCCGTCGATGCCCGCGCCCCGGCGCCACACGTTCTTGCCTTGCTCCGAGAGTTCACCGCTGCTATGGGTGGCGTCGGGCTCGGTGCCGGGCACGGCCATGTCGCCGCCCGGCGGCTCCTGAGCGCGTTGCTTCTCGCGCTTGCGCTGCGCCACGCGTTCATCCTGCGAGCGGCCTGCATATTCGCTCATGTCGAGCCTCCATAAGTAAGGTGAGTCGCATCGCGATCCAAGCGATGCGGATTGAGGGTTCGATTTCATGCCGGCGCGAAGACCGTCACGCTCCCGTCACGCTCGTTACACAGCATCGGCCATGCCTTGGCATGCCGAGGTGGGCTTTTCGATCAGGAACACGAAGCAAGCTAAGGCCGGGCGCGCACACCGTTGGACTACTGCCGCACGCGAGGAGCGACAAGGATGATGTCAATCATTCATGCATCGCTTCGGCGCTCGAACGTTTCAGGGCGCCGCGACGCGCCGCAGAATGTCGAGCAGTTGCGAGACTGCGAACGGTTTGCGCAGAAAGCCCACCACGCCGGCGTCGGCTGGCGGGGTCATGAGGGCCGAGACGAGCACGACCGGCACGCCCGCGAGCTTGCTGCTGCGTCGCATTTCGCGCATGAGCGAGAGGCCGTCCATGTGCGGCATCATGCAGTCGGAGATCACGACATCAGGCGGATCGTCGATCGCGCTTTGCAGCGCATCCGCGCCATCGGCGGCCGTTTTGACCCGATAGCCTTCCTGGCCGACCAGCTCCTTGAGTGCATCGAGTGCGTTGGTATCGTCGTCGACGAGCAATACAGTAGCCATTACGTCATTTACCTGAGCAGCGCGGCCGATCATGGCGGCTGTGCCTTTGTTCGCGATCGCGTCGCGGCGGCCCGAGAGTACCCACCGGCCATTGCCTTGCGCGCAATTTCCGTTCCTGGGCAGTGCTGGCGGCCCTGCCGGGTCATCTTCGCGCCACGGCGCCGCTAGGGGGATTCACGAGCACGCAGTTGCTCGGCGATGATCGACGCCGATACCTCGGGAAAACTGCCGAATGCTTCATCGGGTAGCTTGCGCAGGGCGTCGATCACGTCGCGCGACGCGCCGCTTGCTTCGGCGCTTTCGATCAGCGTGGCGGGGTGCGCGGGCCAGTTCACGCGCTCGAGGGCATGCAGCACGCGCGCGGACAGCGCCTCGGCGTCCGCGAGGGCTTTGTCTAGTGTTGTGGCGTGCGGTGTGTCATGGCTGTCGGGCTGGGTCGCGTCGCAAGCAGGGGTGGGGTCCATCGGCATCTCCTTCGAAGGTCGCCGCGATTCCCGCAGATGCCATTCCCGCCGGCGCTTGCCGCCCCCCCAACGATTTTTACCAGCGCAGCAGGCGCGGGCCGAGCCAGGCGCCCACGCATGCGGGAATCGCCATGCCGAGCAGATACCAGACTGCCCAGAACGGCAACGCCATCTCGGGGCAATGCAGGCAATAGGCGAGGGTCGCGGTGGCGCTGGCGAGCAGGCCGCCCGCGAAGCCCGCCGCGCGCAGCCGCGTGGGCGCGAGGCCGCGCAGCGCCCAGAACACGGCGATGAACCCCGGCACCGAAAGAAACGCGATATTGAGCGGGCACACGCGCCACGTTTTCCCGAGCACGAGCGGCAAGCGCGTATCGGCCGGCGCTAGCCATACGAGCACGATGGCGGCGATCCACACGGCCACCGCCGGCCACGCGAGAGCCGCCCACGCGTAACCGGGCGCGACGCCCGGGCGCGCGAGCCTCACGGTCGCGGCGAGGGCGCCGATGCCGATGAAGAACGGCAGCGCGACCTTGAGCCAGAACACGGCGGTGGCCGCCACGCTGGCGAGATCGGGGCGCACGCCGAACACGAGCGCCATCAAGAGCGTCGAGCCGATACCGCCCGCGAGCAGCGCCAGGCTGAAGCGGCGCGCCAGCGCATGGCGGTCGACAGGCGCGGCGCCGGTGGCGAGCAGCGTGATGAGGTCCTCTGTCTTCATGATCCGTTCTGAAATTTCAGCGCGAGCGCCTTCAGCCCGCGATGCACACCGACTTTCACGGCCGACTCGGAAAGCCCGGTGAGCTTCGCCGTCTCCGTGACCGAAAGGCCCTGCAGCTTCACGTGCAGGATCGGCAGGCGCTGGCGGTCGGGCAGCTGGTCGAGCAGCGTGCTCAGGTCGCGCCGCGCGTCAGCCGCTTCGGCGTCGCTGGTCGCGAAAATTTCGAGCTCGTCGTCCAGCGGCGTATTGAGCGCCTCCCGGCGCGAACGCGCGCGAAAGTAGTCGGTGAGCTTGTAGCGCGCGATCGCGTGAACCCACGCCGTGAGCGGCTCGTCGGGCCGGTACGTGTGGCGTCCGTTGTGCACGGCCAGCAGGATTTCCTGCACGAGATCCTCCACGTCGTCCTGCAAATGGAACAGCCGCTTGCGCAGAAAGCCGCGCAAATGAGCAGTGAGATCGGCGAGGAATGCGTGATAAGCCGCCGTGTCGCCGGCGAGGCCGCGCACGAACAAGGCCTTGAGCCGTTCCTCGGCGCCGCGCACGAGCTCGTTACCCGTAGTTCGATTCATCGTGGCCGCTGGTTACAGGTTGGAAAAATAGTCGTGTAGCGCAGGTTGCTGCGCACGAACGCCCCGGCGTGCGTAAAAGCGCACGGCTCGGGGCAGGCGCGGGCGTGCGCAGGCAGTCCAGGGCGAGCGGGCAGGGCATCAAGTTGGCATCAGGCGGCTTCAAGCGGGCATCAAGCGGGCATCGAACGGGCTTCAGGCGGGCTTCAGGCGGCCACCGGGCGGCCTTCAAGCCGGCATCAAGCTGGCAGCTTGTCGGCAAGCACGTCTGCGCGGCGGATCTGCGGCGGTGCAGCAAGCAGTTCTCCCGCACGCGCCATCAGCGCCGCGGCCACCTGGCCATTCAGATGGGCTTCGCGGCCGGGTTCGTCGTCGAAGGCATCGAAGATCGCGAATGTCCGGGTGTCGAAGCGCACGCCGAACCAGGCGGGCGTGCCGGGCTCGGCCTCGACCAGTGGCTTCGCGCCTGCGAGAAAGGCGGCCAGTTCTTCTTCCTTGCCGGGCTGCGCGTGCAGCTCGACGTACAACGCATGCTGAGTCATGACGAGGCTCCCGTTACGGCGTGGCAACTCAGGCATCGTCGCGGGCCTTTGGGGCGTTCGTCAAGCGCCGGGAGGGCACGGCGCGCTCGTTGCCGAAGT
>NZ_DATJWR010000311.1:0-24870 GCF_035501035.1 Paraburkholderia sp. | reverse complement strand
CGGGACGAACTGGCAACAAGCTGGCGGCGAACGACCGCTCGCTGGCAGAAGGCAGGAAAACGCTGGACGAAAAAAAGCCCGCTGCTGTGAGCGGGCTTAATCCATATCAGGAGGAGACATGGAGGAGACAGGTCCAACTATACACAGCCGTCTGACGCGACGCAACAACTTTTTAAGGGAAAACCCGCAATGTGGCTATTTTGTCGCACGGGAACTCACAAACCGCCACCAGGGATTCACCGAAGGTCAAAAACGTGCCAGATCGCGACAGACACCGACGTCAATGACAGCGCAAGATCCGGCGCGTCATGGCCGGTACGTGAGGCTACAGTGGGGCCATCCAGACAGGCACTTCGAGGAGTCATGACATGACCGCCGTCCCGCATGTGAAACCCGGGAACGCCGTCGCCGCGCCAAACGGCGAGTGGACGACCGACGCCGCACGCTGGCAGGCCGTCACCTCGCGCGACGCCCGCGCCGACGGCGCGTTCTTCTACGCCGTGCGCACCACGGGCGTGTTTTGCCGCCCGTCCTGCGCGTCGCGGTTGCCGCGACGCGAAAACATCGAATTTTTCGCCGATGCCGACGGCGCCCGTGCCGCCGGCTATCGCGAATGCAAGCGCTGCCGCCCGGGCGGCCTGCCGCGCGAACTCGAAATCGTGCGACGTGCGTGCGAGGCCCTCGACGCCGACCCGCAGCAACGCCTCACGCTCGCGCAACTGGGCGACGCCGTCCACCTGAGCCCGTTTCACCTGCAGCGCCTCTTCAAGCGCGTGCTGGGCGTCTCGCCGCGCCAATACCAGGCAGCGCGGCGCGGCGCCGTGCTGCGCGACGCGCTCGGCGAGGGCATCGACGTCACGCGCGCGAGCGCCGATGCCGGCTTTGGCTCCTCGTCGCGGCTCTATCACAGCGTGCCGGGCGAGCTCGGCATGGCGCCCTCCGCGTATCGCCGCAAGGGCGCGGGGCTGACGATCCGCTACGCCTGTGCGCCCACGCCGCTCGGCTTCGTGCTGATCGCAGCCACCGCGAAGGGCATCTGCCGGATCGCGTTCGACGACGACAGCGCGACGCTCGCCGCAGGCCTCACGGCCGATTTCGCGAACGCGCAATGCGTCGAGGACGCCGCAGCCATCGCGCCTTTCGTCGCGCAGATCGACGCTTACCTGCACGGCCGCAGCGAGCGTTTCGACCTGCCGCTCGACGTTGCCGCGACGGCGTTCCAGCAGCGCGTCTGGGCCGCCCTCCAGCGCATTCCCTACGGCGAGACGCGCAGCTACACGCAGATCGCCGAGACGCTCGGGGCACCGCGCGCAGTGCGCGCCGTCGCGAGCGCCTGCGCGTCAAACCCGGTGGCGCTGGCGATTCCGTGCCATCGCGTCGTGCAGAAGGGCGGCTCGCTGGCCGGTTATCGGTGGGGGCTCGAACGCAAGGCGGCGCTCATCGACGCCGAGGCGCGCGCGGGCGAGATGCATCATGGCGGCACGCACGCCGATGCCATCCAGGCAAGCGGCCCCACACCGCAACCCAAAAAGGGCATGAAGGGCGTCCGACCCGCCCCGAATCGCGCCAACACGCCGGAGACCGCCGCTTGAGCGCCATCGCCCCGCAACCCCGAGCGCAATCCCAATCGCAAGCACCAGCGCAAACGCAAAGCGCCACGCTCGAACTGCCGTTTCGGGCGCCGTACGACTGGCCGCGCGTGCTGCGCTTTTTCAGCGGCCGGGCGACGCCAGGCGTCGAAGCCGTGGAGGACGGCGCCTGGCTGCGCGCGATCGACTTCAACGGCGCGAGCGGCACGCTCGCCGTGCGTCGACATGCGCGCAAGCATTGCCTCGTCGTGCAGATCGACGGGCCCGTCAGCGCGCACGCGGCGGCGCTCGCCGCGCCGCTCTCGCGCATGTTCGACCTGCAGGCCGATCCCGCCGCGATCGCCGCGCATCTGCGCGCCGATCCGTGGCTCGCGCCGCTCGTCGCGGCCGTGCCGGGCCTGCGCGTGCCCGGCGCATGGTCCGGCTTCGAACTCGTGGTGCGCGCGATCGTCGGCCAGCAGGTGAGCGTGAAAGCGGCGACGACGATCGTCGGGCGCCTCGTCGAGCGCGTGGGCAAACGCATCGACGCCCATGAGCACGCGCGCACCGCGTGGCGCTTTCCGACACCCGCCGCGCTCGCCACCGCCGATCTCGCGGGCATCGGCATGCCGGGCAAGCGCGTCGCGGCGTTGCAGGGCTTCGCGCAGGCCGTGGCGAGCGGCGCGGTCGTCATCGAACGCAAGGACGAACGCAACGACAACAGCGTCGCAAATCGATCCAAAGATGCTCGCGCGGACAATACGCCGCAGCCACGCGGAAAACGTCAAGACAGACGAATCGACGCTTTAACGTTGGCGGCGTCGGCATCCAACGACCTCGACGCCATGCGCGCCGCGTTGCTCGCGTTGCCGGGCATCGGCCCGTGGACGGTCGAGTACGTCGCCATGCGCGCGTGGCGCGACGCGAACGCGTGGCCGGCCACCGATCTCGTGCTCATGCAGGCGATCGCGGCGCGCGATCCGGCGCTCGTGCGCGCGACGCAGCAGCGCACGCGCACCGACACATGGCGCCCCTGGCGCGCTTACGCGGCCATGCATCTGTGGAACGAAATCGCCGACCGCGCGGGCGCGGCGCGCGGCGGCTGAGCGCAAGGGCAACACGCAGGGGCGCGGCGGCGTCGCTCCGGTGCGAGCGCACGGCGGCGCGCGCAAAACCGTGCCCGAAGCAGCCTCAAGCAGGTCTTCCGGCTAGATGTTAAAGTGCCCGCTACCGAAAAGAATCCCGGCCGCCAGGCGCGCGCAGCACCGCGCCGCCGACCCGAGCCCGACCAGCCTCAATGCCAGACACGACCTCTACACGCACGAACGACGTTCTCTCCCAGCGCCTTGCCGTGCTGGGCGACGGGCCGCATCGCGACGCGCTCACGCGCGGCCTGCGCGGCATCGAGAAGGAGAGCCTGCGCGTGACGCACGACGGCCGTCTCGCCACGACGCCGCACGCCGTGGCGCTCGGTTCGGCGCTCACGCATCCGTCGCTCACGACCGACTATTCGGAAGCGCTGATCGAGATCATCACGCCTGCGGAGCAGGACCCGTCGATCACGCTCGAGAAGCTCGACGAGCTCCATCGCTACGTCTATACCGTGCTCGCGCGCGATGGTGAGCTGCTCTGGAATTCGTCGATGCCAGGCCTCTTGCCCGACACCGACGACGACATTCCCATCGCGCGCTATGGCAGCTCGAACATCGGCCGGCTCAAGTACGTCTACCGCATGGGCCTCGCACTGCGTTACGGGCGCACGATGCAGTGCATCGCCGGCATTCACTACAACTATTCGCTTAACGAAGACGTGTGGCGCGCGCTGCACGCGCATCACCAGTCGACGGCCACGCTCACCGAATACCAGTCGGAGCGCTATCTCGCGCTGATCCGCAATTTCCGCCGCACGAACTGGCTGCTGATGTACTTGTTCGGCGCGTCGCCGGCGCTCGATGCGCGCTTCCTGCGCGGCCGCGAGCACAAGCTCGAGGCGTTCGACGCCGATACGCTCTATCTGCCGTATGCAACGAGCCTGCGCATGAGCGACCTCGGCTATTCGAACACCACGGGCCAGTCCGCGCTGCGCGCCGACTACGACACGCTGTCGGGCTATCTCGACGCGCTCGCGCAGGCCGTGAGCCAGCCGTATCCGCCGTACGAGGCGATCGGCACGCATCGCGACGGCGAGTGGGTGCAGATCAACACGAACGTGCTGCAAATCGAAAACGAGTTCTACTCGACGATCCGCCCCAAGCGCGTGACGCATCCCGGCGAGCGGCCGCTGCATGCGCTCGCCGCGCGCGGCGTGCAGTACGTCGAGGTGCGCTGCATGGACATCGATCCGTTCGAGCCCACCGGCATCTCGCTCGAAACCGCGCGTTTTCTCGATGCCTACCTGCTTGCGTGCGCGCTCGACGAGAGCCCGCTCCTGCCCTCCGAAGCCTGCCTCGAATCGAATGCGAATTTCGGTCGTGTGACGAAAGAAGGGCGCCGCCCTGGCCTCGCCTTGAAGCGTGACGGCAAGGACGTGTCGCTGCATGACTGGGCCGGTGAGTTGTTCGACAAGATCGGCCGCGCGGCGGCTACGCTCGACGCGGTGCGAGGCGGCGACGAGCATGCGCGCGCACTCGCGGCACAACGCGAGAAGCTTGCCGACCCCTCGCTCACGCCTTCGGCGCGCGTGCTGCAGGCAATGCGCGATACCAGGCAGTCCTTCCTGCAGTTCTCACTCGCGCAAAGCGAACGGCACGCCGCGCAATTCCTCGAGCGTCCGCTCGACGCCGCCGCCACAGCGCAGTTCGAAGCGCTCGCGCGCCAGTCGCTCGCGGAGCAGGCGCAACTCGAACGCGACGAAGTCGGCTCGTTCGATGCCTTCGTCGCCGCGTATCGCGCTTATACGCTCAATCGCTTCAGCGTCTGAGCCATGCGCCGCTGCGGCGCGCTCATCCCATTGCATTCGCCCCAGGCACCGCATTTGCTCGCAACACCCATGCGCAAATGCGGTCCAATCAGGGTAGGCGTTGCGTTGCCGGACCCTTCAACGGGTTCGCGATAACCACGCCTCGCGAACGAAGCTGTGAACACCAAAAAACGCACGGGCCGCGCGCCGCGCGGCACACTCTGGGAGGAACCCACGCGATGAAACGAATGCTTGCGATCCTGCTGTGCGCGACGGCTGCGGCCTGCACGTCGAGCGGGCAGGTCAATCCCGACGTCATGCAGATCGCGACCGCGCCGCTCACCTGCTCGAACAAGGCGGAATGCGATCTCTGGTGGCAACGCGCCCAGGACTGGGTGCGCAGTCATTCGAAGTACGAAGTGCAGACCGTGACCGACACGCTGATCCAGACATCGGGGCCGGGCGGCGGCAGGCGCCTGCTCGCGTATGAGATCACGAAGTCCGCCAACAGCGACGGCACCGCCACGATCGGCTTCGCCGCGCACTGTGACAGTTCGCTCGGCTGCAAGCCCAACCCCTGGTCGGCGGGCGCGGCGTTCAAGCAGTTCGTGCGCACGGGCGTCGATGCGCCCATTCCCGGCGACACCACCACGGGCGCAGGCGGCGACACGGCTGGCGTGAGCGGCGCGGCTGTCGCTGAACCCGCGTCCAGCGCGCGTTGATCCCTGCCGATGGCCCTGGCCGCGGTTGACTCGCGGCCAGGGCGCAAGCCTCCCGCCACGGATTGCTAATCGAATCGATTCGAATCGATTCGAATCGATTGCCGATCGAAGCGTCGTCCGATCGAAGGAAGGAACGGGGCGCCAAGGGCTGGGCGCATTCGTCTGCGCTGGCGCTGGCGTTGAAGAGCCGGCCGTGCGGCCATCATGCGCACCTGCCGGCTGCGAGAGCATCAATGGCCCATCGCCGCGCCCGCGCCTTTTTTCGGCTTCGTCACCCACACCAGCACAGCCAGCACGACGAACATCACGCAGGAAATGCGGAAGAAGTCGTTGGTGGCCATCATGTAGCCCTGCGTCGTCACGACGTCGTTGAGCCTCGCGGTGAGACTCTGGCCCGCGTAGCCGAGGCTCGCAAGTGCATCCTGGTAGGCGATCGTGTTCTGCGAATACTGGCTCACCGATTCGGAAAGCCGGGCGTGGTGATAGATCGCGGCATCTTCCCAGAACGTCGTGCTCACGGCCGTGCCGATCGCGCCCGAAAGCGTGCGCAGAAAGTTCGAAAGGCCCGCCGCGCTCGCAAGGCGCTCGTCGGAAATGCTCGACAGCGTGATGGTCGTCATCGGCACGAAGAAGCAGGCCACGCCGATGCCCTGCACGAGACGCGGCAGGATCACGTGGTTGAACGGCACGTCGAGCGTGAACGTGGAGTTCCAGAGCGAGACGACCGCGAACACGATAAAGGCGAAGCTCGCGACCATGCGCAGGTCGAGCCGGTGCATGTTGCGCCCGATGAGCGGCGAGAGAACGAGGGCGAGCAAGCCCACCGGTGCGGTCGCGAGGCCCGCGAGCCCCGCGGTGTAGCCCATCACGGTCTGCAGCCAGAGCGGGAAGATCACGACCGAGCCGAAGAAGGCCATGAAGCCGAACGAGATGATCATCGCGCCGAGCGCGAAGTTGCGGTCGCGAAAGAGCGAGAGGTCGACCACGGGCTCTTTCTCCGTCGCCTCCCACGCGAGCATGAACGCGAGCGACACCGCCGCGACGATGGCGAGCGTGACGATGAACGTCGAGTTGAACCAGTCGCGGTCCTTGCCGAGGTCGAGCATCATCTGCAGGCATGACACGCCGATCACGAGCAGCGCGAGGCCCACGGCGTCGATGCGCTGCTTCGTCGTCTTCGTCTCGCGTCCGCGCAGCAGCAGGTACGCGCAGATGCCCGAGAACAGACCGATCGGCACGTTGATGTAGAAGATCCACGGCCAGGTGTAGTTGTCCGTGATCCAGCCGCCCATCACCGGTCCGAAGATCGGCGCGACGATCACGGTCATCGCCCAGAGCCCTAGCGCGAGGCCGCGCTTGGCCGGTGGATACGAGCGCATGAGGATGGTTTGCGAAAGCGGCACCATCGGCCCGGAAACGAGCCCCTGCACGAGCCGGAACGCGATGAGCGTCTCGAAGTTCGCAGCGAAGCCGCACGCTGCCGAAGCCAGCGTGAAGAGCAGCACCGAGAGCGTGAAGAGGCGCACTTCGCCCACGCGGCGCGCGAGCCAGCCCGTGAGCGGAACCGCGATGGCGGAGGCGACCGAATACGACGAGATGACCCATGTGCCCTGGCTGTTGGCCACGCCCAGATTGCCCGAAATGGTCGGCACAGCCACGTTCGCGATCGAGGTGTCCAGCACCTCCATGAACGTGCCGAGTGCGAGCCCGACCGTGAGCAGCGCCAGCGTGCCGCCGGAAAACGGTGCGGGTTCGGCCTGTGCGGGCACCGGGAGGGAAGCGTCCATGTTCCGTGTCCTTAACTGGCAATCCGTTGCCGTTGCAGGAAACCGCCTGCGTGCGCCGGTCCGCCATTGCGTGTCTGTGCATTTTCTGCCCAGACAGTGAAATGTTCAAAATAAGGCGCGTGCTGCGCTGCCGCGCGACGCGCTGCTTTCTAGCCGCTATTCCCCGGTGTGGGCGTTTTCTCCGCGTTGCCGGCGTCGTCCACGGACCCGCATAGGGGGATGGTCGAACTGTCATTGGCGATGAAGCGTTGCAGCAAATGGACGAGCGTCGTGACTTCGTCGGGCGCGAAGCCGCGCAGTTGCTCGGTCATCACCGCGGCGATCAGATCGGGCAGTTGCTGCGCCGCTTCACGGCCCTGCTGCGTGAGCACGAGTTCCACCACGCGCCGGTCTGCCTGGCTGCGCTGGCGCACGAGAAAGCCCTTCTTCTCGAGTCGGTCGAGCATGCGCGTCATCGAGCCCGTGTCGTACGACAGCACCCGCGACATCTCATTGGGCGTGCGAGCGCGCTCGAACCACAGCAGGAGAATCACGCCGATTTGCGACGACGTAAGCCCAAGCGGCGCAACCGCGCGATCCATACGCCCCGCGAGCACGTTGCGCGCAGTCGAGAGGAAATAGCCGAGACTCGGCTCGACGCCAACCTTCGCCGGAACGAAAAGACCGTCGCTCATGACAATTCGCTTTGCTGCATCTCGAAAACGAGCGAATTATAGCCGGTTGTTTCGCTGCTCAGGCAGATAAATCGATGGGCAATCACGCACGCGGCGGGCACTGCGAGCGGCGCAAAAAAACAACGGATCGATTGACGCAGCGCAAAGCACGTTGTGATTTGATTGCATAGTCAATATTATGACAGGCAATCAACTCTATTCTTCCTGCTCACCATTTCGCGCACCGCGCCATGCTTTATCTGATCAACGCGCTCGGCGGCCTCGGCCGCTCCGTCACCGACATCGCCCGCCTCACGTTCGCGAAGGCCGGCGCGTCGTCGCGCTGGCGCAAGCTCGCGTTGTACACGGCCATGTTCGCGCTGCCCGGCGGCTCGCTCGCCGTGGTCGCGATGGTGTGGGCACGGCGCCGGCGCGCGCAGCGCGAGACGGCGTCGGCGGGGGCCGTCGTGCCGGTCATGCCGGCGGCTGCGATGCCTACGCCGACATGCGGCGGCGGCCAGCTCGTGTGCCGCGCGCCGAAGCGCCGTCGTAACGACGCGTAATCTGCGCGCCACGCACCGTAACACTCGCCAAGCCTTCCAACGCGTAAGCTTTCGGATTCCGCGCAGCGCGCGGCGCGTGCGCTACGATTGCCGCCACGCGACAAACCCGTGTGCGCCCACAGGCAGCACGCCGCGCGGCTGGCCGCCTGACCTGGCGCCGACCGCATCGACAGGAATTCTTGCATGCCTTGCCGTTTCGTCCTCCCCGGTTTCGCCGCCGGGCCCGGGGCGCGCCGCGCGCCCACGCTCGCCTTGCTGTGCGCGGCCGCCGCGCTCACGTTCCAGCTGACCGGCTGTGCCGTCGGCCCCGACTATCACCGGCCCGCCGCCGCGGTGCCGGCTTCGTTCAAGGAAACGCCCGAAGGCTGGAAGGTCGCGCAACCCGCCGATACCGCCGATCGCGGCGCCTGGTGGCTCATCTACGACGACGCGCCGCTCAACGCGCTGATGGATCAGCTCAACGCCAACAACCAGACCGTCGCGCAGTACGCCGCCGCCTATCGCCAGGCGCGCGCGCTCGTGGGCGAAGCGCGTGCGGCGTACTTCCCGGTGATCAGCGGTTCGTTCTCGGGCACGCGCTCGCGCACGCCCACGCGCGTGTCCAACGCGAGCGGCAGCTTCCCGAGCGGCACGATCACGAACAACGTCAACCTGGGGCTCGACGCCACCTGGGAACCGGACCACTGGGGCAAGGTGAGCCGCACGGTCAGCTCGCAGGAGGCGAGCCAGCAGAGCGCCGCCGCCGATCTCGCAAACGCGCGCCTCTCCGCCCAGGGCACGCTCGCGCAGACGTACTTCACGTTGCGCTCGCTCGACTCCCAGCAGAAGCTGCTCGACGATACCGTGCTCGCCTACCAGAAGTCGCTGCAACTCACGCAGAATCAGTACGCGCAAGGCGTGGCGGGACGCGCCGATGTGATCCAGGCGCAAACGCAGCTGCAGTCGGCCCAGGCCGCCGCGATCGACAACGGCGTGGCGCGTGCCCAGGACGAGCACGCGATCGCCGTGCTGGTCGGCCAGCCGGCGTCGACGTTCTCGATCCCCCCGTCGCCGCTCACCGCCACGCCGCCCGTCGTGCCGCTCTCGATGCCTTCGGCGCTGCTCGAGCGCCGTCCCGACATCGCCTCGGCCGAGCGCAAGGCCGCGGCCGCCAACGAGCAGATCGGCGTCGCCATCTCGGCGTACTTCCCGTCGCTCACGCTTTCCGCGAGCGGCGGCTTCGAAAGCTCGGTGTTCTCGCAGCTCCTGCAGATGCCCTCGCGCTTCTGGACGCTCGGGCCCTCGCTTGCCGGCACGATCTTCGACGCCGGCCTGCGCAGCGCGCAGACCGAAGCCGCGCGCGCGGCTTACGACGAGCAGGTGGCCACCTACCGCCAGACGGTGCTCGCCGCGTTCCAGGACGTGGAGGACAACCTCGCTTCGCAGCGCATCCTCGGCCAGGAAATCGTCGTGCAGCAGCAGGCGGTCGAATCGGCGCAGCACGCGCTCGCAATCGTCACGAACGAGTACAAGGCGGGCACAACCGATTTCCAGAACGTGCTCTCCGCGCAGACCACGGCGTTCACCGCGCAGCAGAAGCTCGCGAGCATCGGCGGCGAACGGATGGTGTCGTCGGTCGGGCTCGTGAAGGCGCTCGGCGGCGGCTGGGACGTCTCGCAGATGGACCGCGAAACCGGCAGCGTGGCCGCGCCGGCGGCGGCATCTGCGGCTGCCGCTTCGGCGACGATCGACGGATCCGTGCCGCCGAGTGCGACTGCCGCGCAGCCACATTAACGAGCAAAAACGGGCAGAAAGCGGATAGAAGCGCGGCGCGCCCCTCGGGGCGCGCGCTCAACGCATGAATGTCAGCGCGACGGTGCCCGGACCGCTCGGCCGGCCGAGCAGGTTCAAAAGGCCCGCCAGGTTGTCGCGCTGCTCCGGCGCCGCGCTCGCGGTGCCCTGAAACGAGGCCGACGCGCGCGAGAACATGCCGTGCCCGTCGAGCAACAGCGGTCCCTTTTGCGTCGAGAGATCGAGCGTCGACGAGGCCCCCTGCGCCTGCACCACCACCTGATACGTGCCGAGCGGCTTCACGAGCGAAACGCGCGAACTCATGTCGGCGAGCGAGACGGTCAGTCGGCCGAACGCCTCGGCGCCGAAGGTACGCCACGGGCTCCACGCGAGCCGCACCTTGCCGTCCAGATCGAGCGTGTTGAAGGGGGCGCCCAGGCCCGCAAGCAGCGAGGCCGGCACGGCGATCTCGCCCGCGCTCACGTTCGCACCGCGCAGCGTGGCCTCGAGCGTCACCGCGTCGGGCATCGCCTCGGTCTGCAGCATCTGCATGCGCACGCGCGCGACGAAGAGCGGCCAGAACGCCGTGCGCCAGACAATGCGCCCAGGTAGCAGCGTCGCACCGCTCGCGTCGTGGCCCGCGGCGAGCATCAGCGTGGCGGAACCGTTCCAGAGCGAGCCCTCGGGATCGACGAGATTCACGTGTCCTTGCGTCGCGCGTGCGAACTGCGGAGCGATCCAGGCCGCGGGCAGGCGCGCGAGCATCACCACGCCGCTCGACAGCACGCCCACGATCAACCAGGGCAACGCGGCGCGCAGGCGCCGCATCCAGTAAGTCATGTAGCGATCTCCACGGCGTGCGTCAGCGCGTATTCGCCGGTTGCAGCGAGGCCGTCAGGTCGACCTGGCCGTCGGCCTTCAGCGCGCTCACGTGCGCCTCGACCACCTGCACCTTGAATTGCTTGCGCACGTCGTCGAGCCACGCGGTCCACGCGGCGAACGATACGTTCTTCATCTGCACCTGCACCGTCGTGCCGATCAATTGCACTTGCGGCACCTGTGCGCCCGAAAGCGCGTGAGCGGCGAGCGAGGCCGTGAGCGCGTCCTTGAGCGCCTGGCCACCCGGCGCGACGCTCGCCGCCGCACCGGCCAGGGCGCGCGCCTCGTCGGCCTGGGCCGTCATCTGTGCGAGCGAGCGTTGCATCGCGGGCAGCGTCTCGCGCAGGCGCGCGCGGCCGTCGGCGGCGGGCTGCCACAACACCGACCAGCCTATCGCCACCGCGAGCACCGCGCCGCCCCACGTCAGCAGCATCTTTTCGCGCGGCGTGCGCGCTTCCCAGAAACCGGTCCAGGCTTCGGCCCATGCGCCGTTCACAGCCGTTGTCTTCACGATGCGCTCCTGATGGTCCACTTGCCCGTGCTGGCATCCGCCGTGCCCGCGAGGCCGTTGCGCGCGAGCCGCCTCGCGAGATCGGCGTCGACGTTGACGCCTGGTTTGAAGGTCACGTCCAGACGCCGGTCGTGGTAGTCGAGCGCCGCGATGCCGTTGGCCGGCACGGGCCCGAGCGAGCGCGCGAGGCCGTCGGAGAGCGCGAGGAAGTCGTCGGGCGAGGGCTCGCCCGCGGCGAGGCGCAACTGCTGCAACTGGCGCGACATCTGTCCGGCCGGGTCGAGTACGACCGTGGTCTTCGGGAATGCATTGAGAAGCAGCTCGGTCATCTGCGCGCTGATGGCGTCGCGCTGGCGCGCCATCATGAGCCACTGCACGTTCGCACCCACGACAGCGACGGCGAGCGACGCCGCCACGAGTGCGATCGGCACGCGCAGGCGGCGCAGCGTCGCACGGTCGAGGCGCCACGGCTGCGCGGCGAATTCGAACTGGCAAAGGTCGAAGCGGCAGGCAAGGGCGCGGCGCGCGAGGGCCTCGAAGGCGAGCGTTTGCGCGCCCGGCAGCGCGGCCAGCAACGACGTGCGCGCGGCGGCGCTCGCCGGCTCGCCCGGCAGGTTGGTCAGAATATAGCCCGAGACCGGCGCCTCGCCGGCGAGCGCCGCGACGGTCGCGGCAACGCTTGCGGGCGGCACCGCGAAGCCCTCGGCCAGCGCGCCGCGTACGATCGCGAGTTCGAGCGCCGTATCCGGGGTGGCCGCCGCCGGCTCCGGCGCGCCGCCCGGCAGCAGCGTCGGCGCGGTGGAGACGACCCGCCCGAGCACGCACGCGGTGACGGGTTCGAGCGCAGGCGTGTTCGTGCCCGGAGCATTGCTTGCCCCGCGCGCCTTGGCCGGTTCAACCGGTTCAATTGGTTCAGCTGGCCCAGCCGATTCGGCCGCTTGCGCCACAGGCAGGCAGCGCGCTACCGGCACCGCGCGCAGATTGCGGTGTCCCGCAGCGGTGAAGCCCTCCACGAGGAAGCGAAACCAGCCGCGATCGATGGCCGCGACGACCTGGCGTCCATCGGGAAGACGCTGCGGATCGAGCGCGAGATGGCAGGTCTGCGCATCCTGGATCAGATGATCCTCGACCACGTTCGGCAACGCCTGGCGCAACCGCGGCCCCTTGAGCGGCGGCACGACCGCGGCGAGCGTGAGCAGGTCGCGTGCGGCGATCAGCAGGATGGCGGCCGAGGCCTTCGGCAGCAGCCCGAGCGTCGCGCGGCCCGCACGCTGCGTGTTGCCAGCCTTGTCGAGCAGCACGAACGGCAGTTCCGGCAGTTGCCATTCCTGCGAGTGGACCGCCGGGTCGCGGGGCGGCATGAGAACGATCAGCGTGCTCAAACGCACCTCTTTTCGATGTTGGTCGGGGACGGATTCATGGTTCGTCGCGAACGCGCACGATGCGCGTCGTATGGGTGAGGGGGTCGCGCCAGACGAGCGTCGTGCGGTCCACCACGGCGCGCTCGTGCTGCACGCGCCCGTGCACCAGAAAATAGCTCGTGTTGACGTCCATCTGCGTGGTGTCGATCGAGACCTGCTTCACGCCGACGCCTTCGAGCGCGAGCTGCACATCGCCCACGTTGCGAAAGAATACGTTCTGCCGATGCGCGACGAAGGCCTGCGCGCTCGATAGATTCATGCCCGTCACGATGGACGCGATCACCTCGGCGCTCGCGGTGTTCATGTTCACGGGCGTCACGGTAGGCAGGATCGTGACGAACGGGCGCAGCCGCGCCACGGCTTCGGGCGTGAAGCCGGGCACGTCGAGCAGCGAATCCACGCTCGTCATCACGAGCGGCGCGACGGCGCTGTTGGTATCGGCATCGGCGAGGCCCGGGTTGTCGGTGTACGTGCCGCCGCCCGTCGAGCCGCCGCCTGCGAGCGTCTGGGTCTGCGACGTGCCGCTCGTGGCCGTGCTTTGCGTCTGAAAGCGCGTGACGGAGTAGGCGAGACCCGAGCGCAGATACACGGCGGTGTTCTTCGCGAGCTGCGGGTCGATGCCGAGTATCTGCAAGAGGCGCGCGAATGCCTCGATCTGCGTGAGGTTCAATTGCAGCGAGCCTGGCGCCGTGCTCGCGACGAGATCGCGCAGGTTGAAGCGCGCCTGGGCGTCCTCGATCGAGCCCGAAAGCCAGGTGTCCGCGCCCTGATCGGCGCGCACCTCGCCGATCTGGCCGAGGAAGTCGGATAGGCGCGTTTTCGCGAGCGGCACGCCCCACGCACCGCCGAGATAAGTGATGCCAGCCGACGTATCCGCTTCGGAGCGCAGCACGAGGCGCGTCCAGTCGAGCGCGCCGCGCGCGATCCATTGCGCCTGGGCCAGGAGGCGCTGGTTCTCGATGCGGCGCAACTGCACCTGCTGACGCCACAGCATGCCCGAGACGAGGATCGCCGAGAGCGCGACGACCAGCAGCGCGCTGATGATTGCCGCGCCGCGCTCGGTACGCGAGCGCATGCGCGATGCGCGCAGGACGCGCGGGGCACGCGTCAGTCGCTTGGCGGAGATCCGTTGTGTGCGCAACGTCATTCCCCCACCAGGAACACACGGGTCACCGGCTGCGCCAGCGAGCGCGAACCGACGCTCACCTGCAAGCCCGTTACCGCGCGCGGCGCCGGTGCGTTGCCAAGCTGCGGCACCTTGAGACCGTTGTTGTTGTCGGTCAACTGCGCGCGCACGTCCTGCATGTTCGAGGTCCAGCCGGTTTTCGGCACATAGAGCCGCGCGTTGATGACATCCACGCCGCGCATCATCGGCAGCGCGCTCCAGTCGCCGCTTTCGCCGCCGCGCAGCGAGCGCCGCAGCTCCCCGAGATTGGCTAGTGGCGGCGACGCATAGCGCACGACCTCGCCGTCCGTCACGCGGTAACGCACGACCTGCAGGCGCGGCGCGGCGCCGGGCGGTACCGCGAACGCGCGCACGATCTGCAGCGCGCCGCCTTCGAGCGAGACGGCGAGGCCGCCCGCTTCGTCGTCGGAAGCGGCTTCGCGCGCATCGATACGCATCTGGTCGAACATCTGCGCGAACACGCGCTCTTCAGCCATCGAGCGCGTGATGGTCTCGCGGCCGCGCACGATCGCGTCGAGGCCGCGCCACGCGAGCAGCGCCACCACGGCGAGAATGGCAATCGCCACGAGCAGTTCGATCAGCGTGAAGCCGCCCGCGCCGCCGGTGCGCCTCGCGCGGTCACAGCGAGCGGTTTGTCTCATTGGCGAGCACCGTGACGAGTTGCGCGAGATTGCCGGCGCGGCCGGGCGTCGTCACCGACACCTCCACGCGGCGAAAAATGGGGTTGGGCGTGGCCGTGACGTGCTGCGTGCAGGTCAGACGCAGATTGCCCTGCGAGCAGTCGAAGCGACGCTCGCCGATATCGGGCCACGTGTGCGCGAGACGCAGCTGCGCAAGCGTGTTGTCGGCGCTCCAGCCCGCAAGCAGGCGGTCGTGCAGATCGGCCTCGCTCGCGGCGAGATTGCCTACGGCGCGCATCGAAGCGGCGAGGGCGATCGCGATGATTGCGAGCGCAACCAGTACCTCGATCATCGTGAAGCCGCGCGCGCGAACGAGCCGAGTGCCGCGGCGGCGCAGGCTCGCGCGCACTTCACCACGCTTAGGACTGAGCATGTCAGCGCACCTCGAAACGGCCGGTGCCGGTGCCGACGATCGTCGCGCTGCCCGCCGCCGAGAAGAGCGTCACCTGCACCGGCACATCGACGGCCTCGGTGCCGAACACGAGCCGGCTCGCGCGCGTCTCGTCGCTGCCGGGGTAGGTGATCGCCACGTTCGTCACGCCGCCTTCCCAGCGGCGCTCGCCGAGCAGATCGTCGCGCAGCGGTCGCCAGCCGTCCTCGGTGCGAACGTCGAAGCGAAAGCCGCCCGGGAGCGGCTCCCACGCGATGGGCCGCGCGCGCACTTGCGCCTCGTCGCCCGCCGATTCGAACAGGAGCGCGAGGCGCTGTGCCTCTTCGTTCAGGTCCGTGCGCGGATTGCGCGAGAGCGTGAGCGAAGCGAGCGAGATGAGCAGTCCCGCGATCAGCAGCACGACGAGCATTTCGAGCAGCGTGAAGCCCGCCGCGCGCGAGCGTTTGCTCGCGCGTGGGTATCGGCGGTCCCGGCGTGGGGAAGGGCGGCGCTGTTGCATGAATGCAGGCTGGCTGATTGGCTAACTGGCTGACGACGGATGCAGATACGGGTGAGAACGCGCCGCAGCCGGGCTGCGCGAGGCGGGATCGAAGCCGCCTCGCGTGCCGGAGGGCACAGTCGCTACTGCCAGGACCCTACGTCGGCGTCGTTTCCCTCACCGCCGGGCTTGCCGTCGGCGCCGTAGCTGAACACGTCGATCTCGCCGTGCACACCCGGATTCAGATACTGGTAAGCATTGCCCCAGGGATCGTTGGGCAGGCGCTCCAGATAGCCGCCGTCCTTCCAGTTGTTCGGCACCGGGTCGGTGGTCGGCTTCTGCACGAGCGACTGCAGCCCCTGGTCCTGGGTGGGATAGCGGCCGTTGTCGAGACGGTACAGCTTGAGCGCCTGCATGATCGTGCCGATGTCCTGGCGCGCGGCGACGCGGCGCGCTTCATCGGGACGACTCATGATCTTCGGCACGATCAGCGCGGCCAGAATGCCGAGGATCGCGATCACGACCATGATTTCGATGAGCGTGAAACCGCGTTGGCGGCGCGCGCGCATTCCTTCGCGCATCGGCTCGCGCGGTTCCCCGACTTCGGCACGCCGTTTGGCCCACATGGACATGACTTCCTTCCTCCCTCACTAGATATGGTTGCGGCGTACGCCTCGCGCGCCGCGCTTTGCCCCGAGCGCGATGCAGCTTGCCGTTGCTTTCGCTGCGGCCGCCGCACGCGTGACGGGTCATTGTAATGTCACACGATGACGCCTTTATCATGCTCTGGAGGCATGGCAAACGCGCACATCAAAAAATTCATAAACCTTCGTACAATGAGCGGATGAACCCACTGCAAATCCGCCTCCTCTCCCTCGCCGCATTTGCGGTGTTCTGCGCCACGACCACGTGGTGGACTATCACGCTCGCCACGAATCGCGCGGCGCCGGTGCAGGCGGCCGCAGCACAGGCACCCGTTTCGCTCGACCAGGCCGGCACGCTGTTCGGCGGCAAGCTCGAGCGCAACCCCGTGCAGGACATTCACCTCTTCGGCATCCTCGCGCTCACGCAGGGCGCCGCGGCCATCGTGAGCGTGGGCGGCGAACCGGCGAAGGCCATCTCGCTCGGCGGCCCGATCGACCAGAACTCCACGCTCGCCGAAGTGCGCCCCCGCTCGATCGTCATCGACCGCCACGGCGTGCACTCCGAAATTTTCCTGCCGCCCAACGCCGCCGGCCCCACCATCTATATGCGCTGAATTTCACGCGCTAGCGCCGCGCCTCGTGCAGTTCGTACCCCTTACTGCACGAGGTTGTTCAGCTCGATGATCGGCAGCATCACCGCGAGCACGATCACGAGCACCACGCCCCCCATCGCCAGGATCAGGAGCGGTTCGAGCAGGCTCGTGAGGAACATCGTGCGCCGCTCGAGCTCGCGTGCCTCGCCTTCGGCCGCGCGGTCGAGCATCGTCGTCACGTCGCCGGTCGCCTCGCCCGAGCGGATCAGGTGCACGAGCACGGGCGGAAACGTCTTCGTATTGCCGAGCGCGCGAGAGAGCGACGTGCCTTCGCGCACGCGCACGATGGCTTCGTCGATGTTCGCGCGCATCGCCTTGTTCGAGAGCGTCTCGCCCGCCGCCTGCAGCGCGCGCAGGATCGGCACGCCCGCTGCGGAGAGAATGCCTAGCGTGCTCGCAAAGCGCACGGTGTTGTAGCCGCGAACGAGCTTGCCCGCAAGCGGTGCGGTGAGCATCCAGCGGTCGAACGCGAGGCGCGGGCCAGGCCGGCGCAAGGTCGCGCGCACGATCCACGCAACCAGCGCCACGGCGATCAGCACCGCCCACCACCACTCACGCACGAACGCCGAGAGCGCCATCATCACGATGGTCAAAAAGGGCAGTTGCTGCCTGGTGCTCGCGAACACGTTCACGACCTGCGGCACCACGTAGCTCAGCAAGAACGTGACGATGCCGAACGCGATGATCGTCACGATCGTCGGATACGTGAACGCGAGCACGATCTTCTGCTTGAGCGCGTTGCGCTGCTCGATGTAGTCGGCCAGACGCGAGAGCACGATGCCAAGCTTGCCGGTATGCTCGCCAGCCGCCACGAGCGCACGGTAGATATCCGGAAAGTCGCGCGGATGCTGCTCGAGCGCGCTCGCGAGCGAGTGGCCGCCCAGCACCTCCGCGCGAATGGCCGCCATCAGTTCGCGTATGTAGTCGCGCTCGGCCTGCTCGGTGAGCACCGCGAGCGCCTCGCCGAGCGGCAGGCCCGCCACCAGCAGGCTCGCGAGCTGGCGCGTGAGAATCGCCTGCTCGCGCGTGGAGAGCCTGCGCCCGAGCGCGAGCCGTTGCTGGCGCGCGCCGCGCGTGCGGCTCGCGGCCGGTTCGACCACGAGCGGCGTAAGGCCCTGGCCGCGCAACTGCACGCGCGCGCCGCGTGCGCTATCGGCGTCGAGCACGCCTTTTTGCGCCTTGCCCGTGGCGTCGATGGCTTCGAAGCGAAATGCCGGCATCTTGCTGATCGCCTCCGCTTATTGGCTATCCATCATGCGCCGCCCGTCACGCGCAGCACTTCTTCGAGCGAGGTCCTGCCGGCGTCGAGCCAGCGCTCGCCGTCTTCGCGCAGCGTGCGCATGCCCTGCGCGCGCCCGGCCGCGAAAATTTCCGCGTCGGCGGCGTTGCGGTGAATGAGCGCGCGAATCGGCTCGTCGATGAGCAGCAGTTCGTACACGCCGCGCCGGCCCGTGTAGCCGGAGTGGCTGCAACGCTCGCAGCCCACCGGGTGCCAGCGCTTCGTGCCGTCGTCTTCCACGTGCTCTTCCTTGCAAAGCGGGCAGAGCTGGCGCACGAGCCGCTGCGCGAGCACGCCGAGCAGCGAAGAGGCGAGCAGATACGGCTCCACGCCCATGTCCGTGAGACGCGTGACGGCGGACGCTGCATCGTTGGTGTGCAGCGTCGCGAGCACGAGGTGGCCGGTGAGCGAGGCCTGCACGGCGATCTGCGCGGTTTCGAGGTCGCGGATTTCACCGATCATGATGATGTCCGGATCCTGACGCAGGATCGAGCGCAGCGCGCGCGCGAACGTCATGCCGATGCGCTCGTTCACCTGGGTCTGGCCGATGCCCGAGAGGTCGTACTCGATCGGGTCTTCCACGGTCATGATGTTGGTCGTCGCGGTTTCGAGGCGCGACATCGAAGCGTAAAGCGTGGTCGTCTTGCCCGAGCCTGTGGGCCCGGTCACGAGCACGATGCCGTGCGGCTTCGCGATCAGCTGGTCGAACTTCGCGAGCGTGTCGGCGGCCATGCCGAGCGTTTCGAGATTCAGGCGCTGCGCGTCCTTTTCGAGCAGACGCAGCACCGCGCGTTCGCCGTGGCCCGTGGGCAGCGTGGACACGCGCACGTCCACCGGACGCCCGCCCACGCGCAGCGTGATGCGGCCGTCCTGGGGCAGGCGTTTCTCGGCGATGTCGAGCTGCGCCATGATCTTGATGCGCGAGATCAGCGCGCCGTGCAGCGCCTTCTTCGGCCGCACGACGTCGCGCAGCGTGCCGTCCACGCGAAAGCGCACCACCGAGGCATTTTCGAACGGCTCGATGTGGATATCCGATGCCTGCTCGCGCGCGGCCTGAGTGAGGAGCGCATTGATCATGCGGATGATGGGCGCGTCGTCTTCGGATTCGAGCAGGTCTTCCACTTCGGGAATGTCCTGCATCAGGCGCGAGAGATCGACTTCGCCTTCCACTTCGCCCACCACCTGGGCCGCGCTGCCGTCATGGCGCGCGTAGGCCTGGTTGATGGCCTGCGCGAGCTCGTCGGCGGGCACGCGCACGAGCGAAAACGCGCCGAAATTGCGCGCGACTTCGGCAATCGCCGCACCCGAGGTGCGCTCGCTGATCCACACTTCGAGCCCGTCAGCGTGCTGCTGCGCGACGAGAATCTGCCCGCTCTTCGCGAAGCCGTACGGCACGAGCCGCGCCGCGAGCGGCGAGGGCGCCTCCCGAGGCTCCGCGCCGTCGTGGCCGGCCTGCGCAGACGGGCGGGGCGTGTCGGACGTGCTCAAGGCTGCGTCCTCGGCTGGGTGACGAGCGGCTGTTGTGCCGATGGGTCTTGCCCGGGCACGGATTGCGTGGGCATTGTCTGTGCTGGCGCGCTCTGCGCGGGATCAGCCGGCTGCATCTGCGCGCCGTTTGCGGGCGCCACGGGCAGCGACCGTACCACCTGCTCACGCCGCATCTTGTCGAGATCGAACAGGTTCAACGCCGATCCGCCTTCGCTCGGGCCGAGCGGCATCGGCGGCACCACCGGGTCGTCCCTGTCCTTCATCAGGTTGTTATCGGACTTGAACGCGCCCGTGATGCCCTGGATGTAGTCGTAGCGATTCGACGTCACCGCGAGCGCCGTGTCGCGATCGCTGATGATCACCGGACGCAGGAACACCATGAGGTTGGTCTTCTCGCGTGTCTTGTTTTCCGAGCGGAACAGCTGGCCGATCCACGGAATGTCGCCGAGCAGCGGCACCTTGCTGTTGCTGACCTGGTAGTTGTCCTGCATCAGGCCGCCGAGGACGATGATCTCGCCGTTGTCGGCAAGCACGGTCGACTGGATCGAACGCTTCGTGAATTCGGGGCCGGCCGGGTTCGTCGTCGCGTTGGTCGTGCCGGCCACGATCGCCGAATCTTCCGTATACAGCTGCAGCTTCAGGATGCCGCCCTCGGTGATCTGCGGCTTGATGTGCAGCGTCAGGCCGACGTCGACGCGGTCGTAGGTATTGAACGCCGTGCTCGTCGTGCCGCTCGTGAGGTTCGAATACGAGCCCGTCTGGATCGGCACGTTCGTACCGACGACGATCTTCGCTTCCTGGTTGTCGAGCGTGATGAGGTTAGGCGTGGAGAGCACGTTGGCGTCGCTCGTTTGCGACAGCGCCTGCAGCAGCGCGCCGAGCCCCTGCACGCCGAAGATGTTGTGTATCCAGCCCACGTTCAGGCCCTGCTGGAGGTTGCTGGTCGCGAGCGCGCCTGCGAGGCCTCCGGTCGCGCCGTTGGCCACCGCCGCCGCCGTCAGGTTGATGATGCTGTTGCCGCTGCCGGTGGCGAGATTGGTCCCCGCGTACACATTGCCGCTCGCGACCTGCCACTGAATACCGAGGTTCGCGTTCGTGTTCGAGTTCAGCTCGACGATCAGCGCTTCGATGTAAACCTGCGGGCGGCGCACGTCGAGCTGGTCGATCACGGTGCGCAGGTTGCGGTAAACCGCATCCGGCGCGGTGATGATGAGCGAATTCGTCGCGGCGTCGGCCTGGATCATGCCGCCGCCGCCCGTGTCTTCCTCGCTCTCCTTGCTGTTGTCGCCGAGAAACGGCGCGTTGGTGTTGATGTTCGACGAGCTGCCGCTGCCCGACATCGGGCTGCTCGACGACGAACTCGAGCCAAGCGAGCCGCTCGGCAGCGGCGGCGTGCCGGAAGTACCGGTCGACGTGCTGCTGTTGCTGCTGCCGCTCTGGTTGAAACCATTGGCGTTGCCGCTCGACGACGTGTCGCTGCCGCCCTTGCCCATCATGCCGCGCAGCGTTTTCGCGAGCGTGACGGCATTGGCGTTGCGCAGCGCCACGACATGCATGTTGCCGGGCTGGCTCGTGGGGGCGTCGAGCTGTTTGGCGAGCTCTTTGGCAGCGGCGAGGCGCTGCGCGTTCGAGGCGCGCAGCATGACCGAGTTCGTGCGCGGGTCGGCGATCACGGTGACCTTGAGCGTCGGGTCCGAGCCGCCGATCGCGCCCGGGTCGAGCATCTTTTGCAGCGTGGGCGCGATGTCGAGCGCGTTCGCGTTCCTGAGCGGCACCACGACCACCTGCTGGCCCGCCGCCGTGTCGACGCCCGCGATGATCGCGGCGATGCGGCGCACGTTGTCCGCGTAGTCGGTCACGACGAGCGAGTTGTTGGCCGGATAGGCGGCAATCGTGTTGTTCGGCGAGATGAGCGGGCGCAGCACGGGCAGCAGGTTGTTCGCCGACTCGTTCCTGAGCGTGAAGACCTGCGTCACCACCTGGTCGCCGCGCGCGGTGGGCGCGTTGCCGACGTAGGTCGGCACGCCCTGCAGCTTGGCGTCGGCCTCGGGCACGACCTTCAGCACGCCGTGGTCCTGTACGAGCGAGAAGCCCTGCATGCGCAGCGCCGACTGCAAGGTCTTGAGCGCCTGGTCCTCGGGCACGGGGTTCTCGGAGACGAGATTGAGCTGCCCCTTCACGCGCGGATCGACGATGATCGTTTTGCCGGTGGCGGCGCCAATCGCCTTCGCCACCTGGTCGATATCGGCGTTGACGAAATTGAGCGTGACTTGTGCGTGCGCAAGCTGCGCCGAAATCAGTCCGCTCACGAGCAGCGCCGTGGCGACGCGACGCAAAGCCATACGAGTTCTTCTCATGGGTGTCATATCGAAGCCGGCGGCAGACGCGCGCGGCCATTCGTCCTCGACGTACGGCCGAAGGGCCGCCTCGCCTGTGCTTTCCCGACCGGTCCCGGCGCCGGTACTCCCCAACCCGGACATCCGTTGGTCAACAAAAGTTGGAACAGTAGCAGTTTTTCGTGTCCAATTTGTCACAAAAAAGGGCTCACTGGGGAAATCTTCTAATCCCAAAGCCGCTTCAGCCGCCATTCTCAAGCTATTTGTAAGCATTCGGGCGCCTCGCGAGCCTCGTCGCGCGAATTTTCCTTCGCTTGCGGCGCCTCGGCTTGCCCGGCCAGCCAGCTTGACGCGCGATCGACGACCGGTATCATACCTGCGGCCCGAAGCACCGCCGAACGCCGCTGCCGCGCGGCTTTCACGCTGACAGGAATTGCCGCAGAATTTGTCGGAATTCACGTCAGGCAGCGAGAGATTTCGCCATTCTTGAAGCTGCACGGGCCCGTTCGTTGGCCGCGCAACGGTTGCGCCGCCCGTTTCAACCCTTTATCTTCCATCTGCCTCTCTCGCGCGAACGCCAATGAAAGCCACCTGGTCCGCAACGCTCAGCGCCGCCGTGATGCTCGCCATCGCGTGCGCCAGCACGCTCGCGCACGCGGACTGCTTCGACGAGGCCGCGCGCTACCAAAAGGTCAATCCGTTGATCCTGCGCGCGATCGCCTGGCAGGAATCGCACAACCAGCCCGACGCGGTACACAGGAATGCGAACGGTTCGACCGACTACGGCGTGATGCAGATCAATTCCGTCCATCTGCCGTCGCTCTCGCAATACGGCATTTCGACCAGCACGCTGATGGAGCCCTGCAAGAACGTCTATATCGCCGCGTGGCATCTGCGTCAGAAGATGAACAAGTACGGCAACACGTGGGCCGCGGTGGGCGCCTACCATTCCGAAACGCCCGCGCTGCGCGACCAGTACGCACAGCAGATCGCCGCTATCCTGCGCAAGTGGAAGCTGATGCAGTAGTGGTGTAGTAGCGCGGTGAGCGCAGCGCGCTCGCACCCCAAAGCGGCACGGGCTCTGCGCGGCGCGCGTGCATGGTGCAAAATGTCGGCTGGCGCCGCGCCCATGCGCGCGGCGTTCGCCACTCCACTCCCCGTTTTCACTTTCTGCACCTCACTGCGATGAACCAGCCGCCACTGCCCGTCACCGTGCTCTCCGGTTTTCTGGGCGCGGGCAAGACCACGTTGCTCAACCACATTCTCTCGAACCGCGCCGGCCTGCGCGTGGCGGTCATCGTCAACGACCTCGCCTCCGTGAATATCGACGCCGCGCTGGTGCGCGACGCCTCGGCGCTCTCGCATGTCGAGGAGCGTCTCGTCGAGATGTCGAACGGCTGCATCTGCTGCACGCTGCGCGACGACCTGCTCACCGAGATCCGGCAGCTCGCCGACCCGGCGCGCGCCGGGCAGCGCTTCGACGCCATCGTGATCGAATCGACGGGCGTCGCTGAACCCATGCCGATCGCCGAAACCTTCACGTTCGCCGGCGACGATGGGGCCGCGCCCGGCGAGTTCGCTCGCCTCGACACGATGGTGACCGTGGTCGACGCGTTCAACTTCCTGCGCGACTACGCGAGCGCCGAGCAGCTTGCGGAACGCGGCGTCGCGGCGAGCGAAGAAGACGACCGCACGATCGTCGAACTGCTGGTCGAGCAGGTGGAGTTCTGCGACGTGCTGGTGCTGAACAAGGCCGACCTCGTGAGCGAGGACGAGCTCGCGCGCCTGCAGCACATTCTCGCGCGCATCAATCCACGGGCGGTGCAGGTGGTGAGCCGCTTCGGCGCCGTGCCGCTCGAAGAGGTGATCAACACAGGCCGCTTTGATTTCGACGCGGCATCGAGCGCACCGGGCTGGCTCGCATCGCTGCACGAGCATGACCATGACGCGTGCGACGACCCTTCGCACTGCCACGATCCGGCGCATGCCCACGCGCCGCGCAATGAAGCGGACGCGTACGGCATCAGCAACTTCGTTTATCGCTCGCGCCGGCCGTTTCATCCCGAGCGTTTCTGGACGCTGCTGAACCAGGAGTGGAAGGGCGTGTTGCGCTCCAAGGGCTTTTTCTGGCTCGCCACGCGCAACGACGTGACGGGCGCGCTCTCGCAGGCGGGCGGCGTGTGCCGTCACGGTCCTGCCGGCACCTGGTGGGCCGCGCTGCCGCGCGCGCAGTGGCCGCAAGACGCCGAGCTCGAAAGCGAAATCGCCGCCGACTGGTTCGGCGACCTCGACGATCCGAGCATCGGCGACCGCCGGCAGGAACTGGTGATGATCGGCGTGGACCTCGAGCGGGACGCGTGGCGCTCGAAGCTCGACGCGTGCCTGCTCACCGATGCGGAATATGCGGCAGGCCCCGATGTCTGGCAGGGTTACGCGGACCCGTTCCCCTCGTGGGAGCTCGACGACGAAGACCACGATCACGACCACGATCACGGCGGCGCGCACGGCGAAATCGTGCACCGTCCAGACTGAGCGAAACGACGCGACCAACGAACGGTCAACAAGCAACCAGCCAACGACGGCGCCGCAAACCTGCGGCGCCGTCTGTCTTTACGCCCGGGCAACGCGCGCCCGGCACGCTTCGCGCGTTGGGCCGCGCAGGCGAAAAAAACCCGCCAGGGGCGGGTGTCAACTTAAAGCGGCAATGCTTTAGCGCTTGTTGACGGCGTCCTTGAACGCCTTGCCAGCCGTGAACTTGACGGTCTTGGCAGCGGGAATCTTGATGGTTTCGCCGGTCTTCGGGTTGCGGCCCGTACGTGCCGCGCGCTTGCCCGAACCGAAGCTGCCGAAGCCGATCAGCTGAACCGCGTCGCCCTTCGACACGGACTTCTTGATCACCTCGAGGAGCGTGTCCAGCGTCTCGCCGGTTTGTGCCTTGCTAGCGCCCGTCTGTGCTGCGACA
>NZ_DATJWR010000310.1:0-42290 GCF_035501035.1 Paraburkholderia sp. | reverse complement strand
GGCACCGAGATCGAGGCGATGAACGACGCGGAGCTGCAGGAATGCGTTCGCAGCGTGGATGTGTTCGCGCGCGCGAGCCCTGAGCACAAGCTGCGCCTCGTGAAGGCGATCCAGGCCAACCGGCAGGTCGTCGCGATGACGGGCGACGGTGTCAACGATGCGCCGGCGCTCAAGAAGGCCGACATCGGCGTGGCGATGGGCATCAAGGGCACGGAGGTAACGAAGGAGGCCGCGGGCATGATCCTCGCCGACGACAACTTCGCCTCGATCTCCGCAGCGGTGAAGGAGGGACGCACGGTCTACAACAACATCGAAAAGGCCATGCTCTTCCTGCTGCCAACGAATGTCGCCCAGGGCACGGTGATCGCGGTGGCGATCCTGTTCGCCTTCACGTTGCCCATCACCGCGCCGCAGGTCCTGTGGGTGAACATGGTCACCTCCGTTGCGCTCGGCCTCGTCATTTCGTTCGAGCCTCACGAAGCGGACGTGATGCAGCGGCCACCGCGCTCAGTCGACAGGCCGATCGTCACCCGCTTCGGGATCTGGCGCATCCTCTTCGTGGGCGCGGCGCTCGTCATCTATACGCTTGCGGCCTTCTTCTGGATGAAATCGCAGGGCGCCTCGGACCCGATGGCGCGCACGGCCGCCGTCAACGCGATCACGATGGGTCAGGTCTTCTATCTGCTCAACAGCCGGTCCCTGATCAACTCATCGCTCTCGGTGCGCGCCCACACGGGCAATCCGTACCTCTGGTATGGCATTGCCGGTGTCATCGTGCTGCAGCTCCTGTTCACCTACGCCGCGCCGTTCCATGTCATCTTCGCCACCGACGCCCTGCCCCTCTCGGCCTGGGTCTGGCTCATAGCCGGCGCGATCGTGTTCTTCCTCGTCGTGGAAATCGAGAAGCTCGTCATCCGGTCGATACCGTCGCTGAAAAGCGCGGTGGCCCCGCAGCAGCGGGGCGTGAGTACAGGGGCATACCACGACGCGTAAGCGCAATTCGCTCAGTAGTGCTACAGGCTTGCGTGGCGCTGCTGAGCCTTGTTCAGTTGACCCTTGACGCCTGTCTCGCCGGCGGTCGTTGTCTGCGCGTCGCATGAGGGCACGGCTTCAAGAAAGCCGCGCCCCATTTCCACTTCGAAGCGCGGCGCGCTGCCTTCCCAGATGATGCGGGCGTGCTCGAGCACATAGACGCGGTCCGCATGCGGCAGCGCGAATCTCACGTTCTGCTCGCCCAGCAGCACGGTGATGGGCGTAGACTTCTGCAGCGCATCCAGCGCCTTCGAAAGCTGCTCGAGGATGACGGGCGCAAGCCCGAGCGTGGGCTCGTCGAGAATCAGCAGCTTCGGCTTGGTCATCAACGCACGCGCGATGGCGAGCATCTGCTGCTCGCCGCCGGAGAGCGTGCGCGCGGTCTGGCGCTGGCGCGACTTGAGTATGGGAAAGAGGTCGAACAACCACGCAAGCTGTGTCGCGCGGAAGGTGTCGGCGAGATGATAGCCGCCCAGTTCGAGATTCTCGCGAACCGTCATGTCGCCGAATAGCTCGCGCGTTTCCGGGCATTGCACGAGACCCGCGCGCGCGATGGCCGCGCCGCTCATGCCTCGCAGATCCCGCCCGTCGAAGCGGATCGTGCCCTTGTAGGGCACGAGGCCCGAGAGCGCGTTGAAAAGCGTCGTTTTGCCCGCGCCATTGAGCCCGACAACCGAGACGAACTCGCCCTCGCGAACCTGCAGACTCACGCCGTCGAGCGCGCACGCCTTGTCATAGAGCACGCGTAAGTCGGCTACCTCGAGAATCGTCGGCTTCGCATTTCCGGCGCCGCCGGTGCGCTGGCGCAGTTCGAGCTTGCCGCCCAGATAGACGCGGCGCACCGTCTCGTTCTGCATCACCTCTTCTGCCGTGCCTTCCGCGACATGTTCGCCCAAGTACATTGCGAGCACGCGATCGGCGAGCGCGGAGAGACTCTTCACGTTGTGATCAACCAGCAGCACCGCGCGGCCCTCCGCGCGAAAGCCGCGAATCAGCTCGGAAAACGCCTCCGATTCCGCTACGGTCAGCCCCGCAAAGGGCTCGTCGACGAGCACCACCTTCGGGTCGCGCGCGATCGCCTTCGCCATTTCCATGCGCCGCAGGTCCGCGAACGGCAGCGTCGCCGGATGACGATGCATGACGGCAGCGAGCCCCACACGTGCCGCGATCTCCTGCGCGCGCTGGTGCACGTGCGGCTCGGCAGCGAGCTTGACGAGCGAATCCGGAAGCAGCGCAAGCTTGATGTGCTCCAGCACCGTTTGTCGATGCAGCGGCCGCGAATGCTGGAACACGATGCCCACGCCCGCACGCGCGATGCGGTGCGGCGCCCAGCCCGCCATCTCCACGCCGTCGACTTTTACCGACCCCGCGTTGGGCCGCTCGATGCCCATGATCAGCTTCATGACCGTCGACTTGCCGGACCCATTCGGTCCGATCAGGCCGAGAATCTCGCCGGGCCGGATATCGAAGCCAATGTCCTTCACGGCGACGAGACCACCAAAACGCTTGGTCAGCCCGCGTACCGACAGAAATGGCGTGTCGTTCATTGGCGCTCCCTCACGCGCAGCAGATTGCCGAGCAGACCGTCCGGAAAGAACAGGATCGCGGCAAGCGCAACGGCGGCGACGACGAACGTATTGAGCTGGCCTAGCGGGCGCAGGAATTCGCCGGCGACGATCAAGAAGATCGAACCGAGCACAGCGCCGAGTATCGTGCGGCGCCCGCCGAGCACGGCCGCGATGATGATTTGCACGCCTACGCTGATATCCACCACCGTGCTGACCGAAGCCGTGCCCTGATAGAACACCAGCATCGCCCCGGCCACGCCCGAGAAGACGGCGCTCACGCAGAAGGCCACGAGCTTGTGCCGCGTGACGTTGAAGCCCAGCGCCTGCGCGCCGATCGCGTCCTGGCCGCTCGCCTGCAGAATCAGGCCGATTGCCGAGCGCGACAGGCCGAACAGGAGGATCGCACAAACGATCAGGAACGCGAGCGCGATCCAGTAGTTGTGGCTCGCATCGACCGACATCACGTCGGGCACCATCATGCCGATCTCGCCGCCCGTCACACCCGCGAAAATCACGATGGCGTTCTGAAGCAGCAGCACGGCCACGAGCGTGACGAGACCGAAATAGGGACCGCGCAACCGCAGCGCCGGCACCGCGAGCAGCAGCCCGCCCAGCAGCGCGACGAGGCCGCCCGCGATCACGCAAACGGGTATGGGCAGGCCCCACCTGGCATCGAGTATCGCCGCCGAATAGGCGCCGAGTCCGATCAGGAACGTCGGCCCGAAGTTGACCTCACCCGCGAAGCCGAACAGCAAGTCCCACGACATGGCAAAGACGCCGAAGTAGTACGCAACCGTAAGCACTCCCAAGATGTAGCCCGACAGCCACCACGGCAACGTCGCCGCCGCTACGGCGAGCACGACGGCAACCCATACCGCACGCGAACGAAGAAGATTGGACATGGCATTTCGCTCCGCTAACGCCGTCCAAGGAAGCCCTGAGGCCGCACGTACACGACAAGCACCAGCAACAGCAGCGCGGGCAACGGCCGCAGGGTGGGCGCGACGAGATAGGCGGTGACGGTCTCCAGATAGCCCACGACATACGCGGCCATCAACGAGCCGGATACGCTGCCAAGGCCGCCCAGCACGACGATCGAGAACGCGCTCGCCGTGAGCTGGCCGGCGTTGTTCGTGCTCACGCCGAGAAACGAGGCGAGCAGCACGCCCGCGATACCCGCCAGCACGCCGTATAGGGTCCACGCGAGCAGATAGATGCGCGAGAGCTCGAAACCGAGCAGCGTAAGGCCGCGCGGGTTCATTGACGCCGCGAGCAGCGCCTTGCCTGCGCGCGTGCGGTTCACGAACAGCCACAGCAGGCCGATCACGGCCCAGCAGACCACGGCGATCATGATTTCGTTGAACGGCACGCGCACGCTGCCAACCGTCGCCACGCCGCTGATCAGCGGACGCATCGTCACCGGGTTGTCGGTGAAGAGCCACGCCATGCCCTGCTGGATCATGATGCCCCACAGCAGCGTGCCCGTGAGCACGAAGATTTCCTTCTCTTCGCGGGGAATGGCGGCGGAACGCTGGATGGGCCGCACCACCATCAGGTAGGTAACGAAGGCGGTCACGAGGCCGGCCACCACGCCGAGCAGCGTGCCGAGGTAGGTGCCGAGACCGGCTTCGCCAGCCAGCATCCAGCCGATCAGCGCGGCGACCAGCATCACGCCGCCGTGCGCGAGATTCAATATGCCGGAGACGCCAAAAATCAGCGTGAAGCCGATGGCGCCCAGCGCGTACAGGGAGCTGATAGCAAAGCCGTCGACGAGTATCTGCAGCAGCAGCATGTCCGGCCTTTCATGTGGGTTGGGGGATCGAGGTATGCGCGCTCCGGCCCTTCGCTACGCGAGGAGCCGGAGCGCGCAAGGCAACCAGGTGCCTGCCGGCTAGTTCGCGCTCGCCTGCTGCAGCTTGACGAAGGCCGGAAACTTCGCCGTGCCGTTTGCAATGGACTTGGGCCAGAGCGCGACCTGCTTGCCGTTTTGCCATTGCAGGTCGATGCCCGTGATATAGCCGGGCCCATATTTCAGCGCATGCGTGAACTGGTCGTTCTTGCCATAGAACGCCCAGCGTCCGATCGTGCCGACGTAGTCGGTCTTTTCGAGCGCGTCGACGAGCTGGTCGGGATCGGTCGAACCCCTGCTGCGTTTGATCGCGTCCGCGAGGATGTAGACGAGGTCGTAGCTCGTGAAGCCGCAATAGGCCGGCGAGACGCCGAACTTCTTCTGGTACGCATCCGTGAAGGGCACGGTCTTCGGCGTGATCGCCACGCCCGGCGCAGCAGCGGAAGCCGTGATCACACCTTCCGTCGCGCCGTTCGTATCCTTCCAGAAGCTCGTGGTCGTGGCCTGCGAGCTCTGACCGGACAAGGGGATCGGCACCTGCTGGTCGTGCCATTGCACCGTGGGCTGCACGCCGACATGGCTGATGCCCGTCGTGATCGTATCGGGATGCTTCGCCTCGATCTGATTGAAGATCGGCGTGAAGTCGGAGGTATCCGGATTGAAGCGGATATGGTCGAGCACCTGAAGGCCGGCCTTGGGCAGGCATTCCAGATAACGCTCGTCGAGCGGCTTGGTCCACGCCGCGTCCTCGCTCATCACGACCGTCGTCTTCATCTTGAACTGGCCGACAAGTATGTCGTGCGAAAAATCGCAGATCGACTGCGCGATGAACGCCGACGTCATCCAGCCATGAAACGTGTACTTGTAGTGGTCGTAGTCGTCGTGAACGTGCTTCGAAATGTCGTTGCTCGCCGCGCCGGGCGTGATGAAGGGCATCTTCAGCCGGGCCGACCACGGCTCCATCGCAAGCGCCACTTCGCTGATGTAGCTGCCGATCACGGCAACCACCTTGTCCTGCGTCGCGGCGCGCTGGAATGCGCGCACGCCGTCCGACGCGGACGAGTGATCGTCATACGCGATGATCTGGATGGGGCGCCCGTCCACGCCGCCGCTCGCGTTGATTTCGTCCGCGGCGAGTTGCGCCGCCTTGCTGATCGAGGCGCCCGCTACCGCCGACTCCTCGCTGATCACACCGATCTTGATCGGCTCCCCTGCCGCATGGGCGCCGGCCGCCAGCCCGAGCCCCGCTGCCGCCATCCCCGTCGCGAAGACGCGACTCAGGTTCCGCCACACTCTGTTCCTGGACATCATGCGTCTCCGATTCAGTATGATCGTTGAGCAGAATTTGCCCGCCACATTGCAGCATTTAAGGGTGCGGCGACAACAGTATCACTAGTTTTCAAACGCTCAATCGGTACAAACGATTACCGGAATCGCGGGGATTTCATGGTGCGCAGCGGCAAAATTCCAGCCGCCGTTTGCACGAGCCATGAAGCACCGCCGGAGTCGCCAGTCCGTGCAATGCGATGTCGTGCCCTGCGCGCCCGTGCGCCCGCCTATTCGACTTTCACCCATACCAGTTCGGAAATGCATGCCTTGCCCGTCACCGGGTTGCGGGCGGGCAGTGTCCTGATGTGCAGCGTCTTGCCGTCGATTCTGAATTGGCGCACCTGGGTCGTCCCCGTCCACGACTGGTTCCACGATGCGTCGACGTAATGGCTCACCTTGTCGCCCTCGATGCTGTAGGTCCCCGCGTATGCGCTGAATCCGTTGTAGAGGTCGATACGCTCGGCGTCGGTTGGAACCAGGTCGGCGGGCGCCTTGCGCCCTTCCTCCAGCAAAATCGCGTACATCCGGAAGTCGGGACCATAGCTGAGATAGCCGCTGGGGTGCGCGCCGAACAATTCGGACTTCTGACCAGTTGCGAGATCTTCGGTCGTGAAGGCTTGCAGCTTCCACGTGCCCAGCAGCGCAGCGCTGCAGTCCGGTTGCTCTTGTGCCATGACGTCCCCCTTTCAGGAAAAAGTGCGGCAGCACGCCACGATGGCGGGGGCAAAGCGTTCACCGGCGATCCTTGTCCCAGTGCCAGCGAGGCGGCTCGCCCTTGACCCAGCACACTGCCCAAAGTGCCAGCGTCAGGAGGGCCACCCGTACCGTGAAAACGAATGGATGCTGATGGGGTTCGAAAATCACCATGACCAGACAGAGCAGCACGACATACACGAGCAGCGCCACCCATCCTTGCCATGTGACGGGAAACCCCCAGCCCCAGCCAAAGCGCTTGGCTGGAAACCAGTATCGTTCAGGCCGTGACATTTCCTGGTCCCCCAAGTCGGATGCATCGTAGACTCCGGCGCCGATGAATAGCCGCAAACGGCAGAGTCATTCGACACAATAGACCCCTTTTGCGACGCTCGCTGCGGCACACATCTCGCGCGGGTTATTCGGTCGACGGCGGCAACGGCTTGGGACACGTCTGCCAGTTCTCCGGCAGCATGCTCGGCAACGCACTGGCAAAGTCGGAACGCACCGTGACGAATTCATCGACGACCACGTTGACGGAAACGGGCACAACGCAACGTGAGAGCATCGTGCCTTCGTCACCGTCGGGCGCGGGGCACGCCTGCGCCGAGGCCGGAGCACCCGCTGCGTGCTTGAATTGCTTCTCGGCGATCACCCGGAGCTGGCCCGGCTCCAGTGATTCGTTATCGGCGGAATAGACCCAGCTGCCCGTCGCGTCCGTGCGATTCACGACGACGCACCGCAATTTATGGGAAACGGTGCCGCGATTCAATACGGCGACGTACAGTTCGAGCGGGTTGGCATCATCGCCCGGCGTTGCAGCGCTCGCTGGGCTTTGCGCGGCTTGCCGAACCTCGGCCGGCCGCTGCAGGTACCAGCCGGACTGCAGATCCGGCGCCGAGGCACAGCCGGCCGCGCATAGCGCTGTGCACGCAATCCAGGCCCGGCGTTTCATGGCGTCGAACCCGCCGGAATGCCGCGGACGTTGCGTTGCGGGTTGATGGCATCGACACTGCGCGTCAACCTCTCGAGTTGCGCCTTGATCGCCTGGAGTTCGGCACCCGTCGAGACGACATTGCCGGCCTGATCGCGTGTATTCAAAGTGGTGCTGACGTTGTCGACATGCGCAATCAGTTGGGCAAGCGACTGCGAGATCGAGGTGACGTCCGTCTTCTGCCATGCCGGAGGCGGCAAACCCTCGATCGACTTCTTCAGGTCCTCCACGCTGGCCGCAAGCACGCCAATATGCGCCGATAGACTGGAATTCGTGCCGTCCGTTTGAGCCTGCAACGTGCTGGCCAACCGGTCGACCGAAGCAGACAGGTCATCGGCCGAACGCTTCAGCTCGTCGACCAGCGTCGGCAAACCCGATCGATCGAAATCGATTGTCACACCCTTGCTCAACAGCTCGCGGTCGGTGGCATCCAGCTGAATGCCCGCTTGCATGAGCTTCTTGTCCTCAGGGGCGATCTTGACGTCCTGCGTCACGATATGCAGCGTGATGCCCACCGCGCCGCCTATGGTGAGCGCGGAGGCGAGGACCGCGTTGTGGCCGATCGACTGCAGCCATTGCGCGAATGAACTGTCACGCGCCTCATCGGCTTTGTCCTCCCCGTCCGGTGCGGCCGGACGATCTTCCGCGCGCCCGGTGAGCGCTTGCTCGTTCCCGCTTGTCACGCGTTGCGCTCGTGGCCATTCTCCGAAGATCGGGAAGGACTCCAGAACAGTATGCTCGCCGAGCATGCGGTAGCTTTCGAACTGCGCCTCGGTGAAGAACTGATCCGCGGTGGATTCCTGCGGAAAAGCACCGCCCGGCAGCTTGCTCGTTGCGGCGTAGCGGCATACGTCCAGTGGTTCGTCGCCGCGCAGGACCGGTTTGATCAGGATGATTTCGCCGTCCGTCTGCCCGCGATCCACCGCGGAATAGCCTATCGTGCCGATGCGGATCCGGCTCGCAGCGGCGCGCGGCGCCACGAGCGGCACAGGAAGCGAAATCGAAATGCCGAAATCGATGCGAATCTTGCGAATCGCGTTTTCCAGGTCGCCGTACGCGTACTGCGGATCGGCCGCGGCGTCGACGACCACGATGCGCCGGCAACGGCGACGCACCATTTCGTAGAGGCCGAGATTTTCGAAGTGACCACCGTCGGAGAGGTAGACAAAAGGATTGTTGTCGCTCGAAGCGGCGAACGCCTCGCGCAGCAGCGGACCGATGCCGATGACGGGCCCACGACGCCCGAGGTTCTCCGAAGTGTCGAAGCGTGGGGAAGGCAGCCACCAGCCGAGCCGGACATTGAAGAGCGCCATCACGAACGCCACGAGCGTGGATGTGTGATAGCCCATGTTGGGCGAAGCGGCGGCGCCCGATATCGTCATCGCGCGGCCGAGCGTGATGTCGGCGTAGCGACTCGTCGGCACGTATCCGATCGTACTGCTGCCGGTATATCCGGGCGACACGATGAAGGATGTGGCCTTGCGCTGCTGCCACGCCAGACGCCGCTTCGAAGGCTTCGCGAGGTTCAGCGCCGTATTGACGACGTGGTAGAGCCGTGACGGCGGAGGCGATTCGGTCATCGGCCAGTTGTCTTTGTCGTCGAAATTGGTGAACCATTGCGGGTTGCGGTGCGGATTGGTGGCCCCCAGATAAGCGCGCACGAGCCGGTTTCCATAGAGGCCGTGCAGCGAAAATGTATTCGCCCCGATCGCGGTGGAAGCAAGGCACGCAAACGCCACGATGCCCACGCAACTGACGAAGAGAAGCACACAGGAACCCTGCGTGAGGTTCTCCAGATAGTCCAATTTCGTATTCCACGCCTGCGCGTTGGCAGCGCCCACTGCGGCATTCACCGCGTAGCTCAATACGATAAGCAGTACTACGATGAACGCCGCGGCCGCTATCTGAAGCACTCGCGTTCCCGCAACCGCGGCGAGCGAGGGCGCGCGCTTCTTGAGTGTCGCCGTCGTCTTGCTCCAGTATCCTGCGAGACTCACGGCAATGCCCATCAGCCCGCCGCCGATCCCGAGGTGGCGCAGCGTGCCGTGGCCCGATTCGTCGGCATTGGCTGCGCCGCCCCCTGCGAGCAACCAGGGGACAGCGTAGATCATGATCGAGAACATGCCGATCCAGACGAGCACGGCGAAGAGCGAATATGCGCTCGCGCGCGCCCACCATTCACGGTAAGCCTCCATGCCCGGTGGTTTGTCGTTGCCGGTACGATTGCGCCGCTCCTCGACGATGCCCCGGTTCAGGTGCCCTGTCACGCCCGCCTGCAGTGTCGTCGCGACCCACAGGCCAAGCATCACGACCGGAAACGACCAGGCTACGTAGTCGAGGACAACAGGCGGCTTCGGGTTGGCATGCGTTGCAAGGTGAGCGAAATAGATGACGAGCGCCAGGTAGCACGGCGCGAAGGCCACCCCGCTGCCCACTATGGCAAGCAGCACCCATGGCCGCGGCAGATGCCAGTACGGCGCGATCCCGCGCCAGCGCCGCCAGCAGTAGCTGAGCGCAATCGCGGCGATCTGCACGACGGCGCCCGCGAGCGCAAACCACAGCAAGCTGGCGACATTCAATGTCAGACCACTCGCGTGAATGGCCACCCGGCTTAACAGCACGGCGGCGAGCGCGAGCGGGGCGAAGCTGGCACCGAGGAACCAGTCTGGTATTTCCGATGCCGACCTGGCGGGCTCGCTGGTCATATCGGCGATCATGTAGCCGTGGCTGAGCGCGATGAGCGCCGCCGCGGCGATCAGGAGCGAGATCGTGCACGTATTCGTGCATGGTTGCAGCGCCCCGAGCAGCAGCAATCGCGGCACCATCACCGCCGCCACCAGCAGCGGCACGAATACGAGCCAGTTGAGCAACAGGTTGCGCGCGAAGGTCATGAGCAGCGTGAACAGGTCGGCCGAAACGCCCCACACCGGGCTCAGATAGTTGCTATACGCGCGCAGGTTGCGAATCGCAGCGGGCTCGGGCTCATGGGGCGCATTGGGCGGCCCGTTCGTGGGCGGCGGAGGATGGCCGAGAGCAATGAGCACGGTGTCGAGCGAGGTGCGCTGGATCCAGCTCGTGAGCCAGCTGCCGATATATCCGCCTCCCGACACCGTCGAGAGATAGTGGAACTTGCGCAGCATGCCGCGCTTCGCGAGCCCCTGCAGCACGCCGAGGCAGAACGTGGCGCTGCGAATGCCGCCGCCGGAGAAGCACAATGCCATGCGGCTTTCCTCGCCGTGTAGCTCGTGGATATGACGCCGCAACGCACGCTCGCGAGCCTCGATACTCGCCGCGCGATCGATCCACTCGGCGCCGGCCTCCGGATGCAGAAGCCGGAATTCTTCTTCGAGCATCGCGCATTCTTCTTTGCGGATCTTGTCGGTCAGCGCGTCATACGGCCCGTGATCGTCTGTGTCCAATGGTGCCTCCCTTGCTCACGCCCGGAACGACCCTTCACTCGCATGAACCTGTCTCGACGATGAAGACCAGCGGCAAGAACGCGTTGGACTCGCCCGCCCGGGTCGGGAGCTGCGCGATGAAGACGGACTCGATAGCGCTGAGTGCCGCAGCGGCAGTTCGACATTGCGCCCTGGAACTAGCTAATACCAGCCACTGCACGTTGTATGTGGGCGCGACCACATCGATGTGCGAATATTTATTGCGCATTGGGATTGACGGGCTCACGGCACTCGTGAGAACGGCCGGCCCGGAATTCGACGTGGACGAAGCGCGCTTCGCCTCCTCCGTCGAGAGAGAGGCCGCCGCGCAAGCGTGGGAAAGGCGCGCCGCTCGCCATGCGCGAGCACGGCGAGCGGCAACGCATCGACTACAGGGAGGACGGCGCGCAATGGCGCGCCGTGCGCTCGAAGCGAAGCTTCAGGCCGACGCCGAATGGCACACGGCCTCGACCCGATTGCCGGCTGGGTCGACGAGGAACGCGGCGTAATAGCTCGCGTGATAATGCGGCCGCAGGCCGGGATCGCCGTCCGAGCGCCCGCCAGCCGCAAGTCCGGCTGCATGGAACGCATCGACCTGCGCGTGCGAGGCCGCCTTGAAGCACCAGTGCCGCTTGTTCGATTCGATGGCGCTCGCATCGAGATAGACGGCGAGAAACGACGACTGCGTATCGGCAGCGCTGCAGCGCTCGCCATAGCCGAGCGCGTTGGGGCGGTCATAGACCTTGACCGCGCCCAGCGTGCTCATGATCGCATCGTAGAAAGGCCGCGCTGCGTCGATATCGGGAACGCCGATCGACACATGATCGAGAAGCTGCATCGTGTCTCCACTCGGGAATCGGGAAATCACGACTATAACCGGCAAACGGCAGCGAGCCGTTTGCGCCTTGCAGCATGCGCGTTGGCTGTGTTAGCCGGCCCGCCCGGTGCGGAACACCGAAACTGCGGCGCTCAGCCGGTGCGCTTCATTTTCGAGCGAGGAAGCCGCGGCCGAAGCCTGCTCCACCAGCGCGGCGTTCTGCTGCGTGACGAGGTCCATCTGGCCAACGGCGACGTTGACCTGATCGATGCCCGTGCTCTGCTCCGAAGCCGCCGAAGCGATCTCGTTCATGATCGCGCTCACGCGCGCGATGGCCTGGACGATCTCGCCCATGGTCGAACCCGAGCGCTCGACGAGGCTCGCGCCGGTTTCGACGCGCGAGGTCGACGACTCGATCAGCTCCTTGATCTCCTTCGCCGCCGCGGCGCTGCGCTGCGCGAGCGAGCGCACTTCGCTCGCGACCACGGCGAAGCCGCGCCCTTCCTCGCCCGCACGCGCCGCTTCCACTGCGGCGTTGAGCGCGAGGATGTTGGTCTGGAACGCGATGGCCTCGATCACGCCCACGATCTCGCCCACGCGGCGCGAATCGCCCACGATGTCCTGCATGGTGCCCACCACTTCGCGCGAGAGCGCGCCGCCCTGCGCCGCGAGGCCCGATGCGCCCTCGGCGAGCGTGCTGGCCTGGAGGGCGTTCTCGGCGGTCTGCTTGACGGTGGAGGTGAGTTCTTCGATGCTCGCGGCCGTTTCTTCGAGCGACGCAGCCTGCTGCTCGGTGCGTTGCGACAAATCCGTGTTGCCCGCGGCGATCTCGCTCACGCCCTTGTCGATCGACTCCGCGCCTTCGCGCACGGTGCTGACCATCTTGATGAGCGCGTCCTGCATCTGGCGCAGCGCCGCCTGCAGGCGGCCCATTTCGTTGTTGCTCGTCGCCGCGACCCTGCCGCTCAGGTCGCCGGCGGCGATGCGCTGGAACTGCGCGATGGCCGCATCGACGGGATGCACGATCGCCCGCATGAGCGCAACGCGGCCAATCCACGCGCACAAGAGCGACAGCGCCATGCCCACGGCCACCACGATGCTCACGACCTTGAAGCGGTCTTGCGCATCCTGGTAGCGCTGCGCGCCGAGATCGATCTGGCGCTTCTCGAGCACGAGCATCGCTTTTTCGTAGTTGTTGTAGAGCGCGGGCATCTTGTGGCCCTGCAGTTCCTGGAACGCCGCCTTGTCACCGGCCTTGAGCGCCGCGAGCGCCGGGTCGACGCCATCCTGCAGGAAGCTGTTGCGCTTGCCCTGCATGTCGGCGATGAGGTCCTGCTGCTCGCCTTCGCCGCCCGCGATCGACAGATAGTGATCCAGACGATCGTTCGAGGTCTTCAGATACTGGTCGAAGCGCTTGAGCACCGCGTTTGCGGCGTCCTGGTCGCCGAGCTCGGCAAGCGACGCATAGGTGGCGAGCGCGAGGCGCAGACGCAGCAGCTGGCCGGCGCTGCCTTCGAGGTCCGCGACGGCCGGCGTATCGACGGTGTACATGGTGCGCAGCGAGGCGTTGCCCGCCTGCATCGACAGGAGCCCGGTGGCAGCCCCGATAATCAGGACGATCCCGAAGAAGGCGATCATCAGGGTCAGGCTCGCGCGTATTGACAGCTTGTGAAACATTCCTGGTCTCTCTCCGTGGGACGCATGGCTCTGGAGGCGGTAGGCGTCCCGGTCTAGTTCCATCGTTGGTTCGGGTGCGTCTGCCTCGGTGCGACCGAGGCAATCAGGCTGATTAAGCGCCCAGTTCATAACAACGGCAGGAGAGGACGCGAACTTTATGGTTCGCGCAAAAGAAGTACGAGCGTTAGCAGCTGGCCGAATGCGCGTTGCATACGCGTGAGCCCGGCAGCGAAGTGGGCGCTTACACGCGGCCTTCCTGCTGTGTGCCGGCGGCGGCCTCGTCCGCTGGCGCGAGATAGCGCAGCACGTCGCGCCAGCTCACGATGCCGACCGGACGGAACTCGGCGTCGACGATCGGGATGCACGAAATGTTGTTGGAGAGAAAGAGGGCCACGGCCTCGGAAAGGCTCGAGTCGGGCCGCAGCGTGAGCGGCTTGCGGCTCATGATCTGGTGCGCGCGCTTGTTCAGCGTGCCCAGATCGCGCGCGGATTCGACCACGCTGTCGATGAACGGACTGATCGCGCGCAGCAGGTCGCGGTCCGAAACGACGCCTTGCAGCTTGCCCTCTTCCACCACGAGCAGATGGTGAAAGCCCGCCTTCTCGAAGATCTCGCGAACCGTCGCGAGCGTGTCGTCGAAACCGATGGTGACGACGCGGCTCGTCATGAATTTCTCGACTTGCATGGCCTTTCAGGAGTTGGGTTGATTCGAAGCCCCGCGCCGGCGTAGGCACACCGAATCGCGGCCGCGGCGCGGGCGCAAGTCCGTTATATCGACCGCTGGCGCGCAAATCTTCAGTCCGGATAGGAGGCCAGGGGCGCATGCAATGGCACGCGCCCCCACGTTTCAAGCTTCGAGTGCGAGCGTCGCGAAGCTCGCGAGCCAGTGCTCGCCCATATAGTCGCCTGCCACATGTTCGAGCGCGCCGGCCAGATGCGTTTGCGCGGCGTCGTTGAGCACCGCCACGCGCGCGTCTCCTGCCGGCAGTGCGCGCGCGAGCGTGCGCTGGCACCAGGCGCGGCTCAGATTGAGCCCGTCGAGGTGGGCGATCTTGCCGTCGCTGCGGTCGGTCACGGTGGCCGGCACAAACAGCGTGGCGGGCTCGCGCGCCGCGAGGTTGGGCAAGAAGCGCGTGAACCACGGCTCGAAATCCTGCGCCGGCAGCACGCGGCTCATCAGCAAGGCCACGCACAGCGCGGGCGAAAGGAACTCGTCGCCGCCTGGCTCCCACGCCTGGCAGCCTGCATCGTTCGCGTGCCAGCGCGTGGCGGTCTCCTCGATCAGCGTGACCAACGCCGGACGCGAGGTCGCTTTCGCGAAATCGTACGCAAGCGTGAGCGCGAAAGCCGTATTGAAGTGAGTGCCCACTCGCAGCGGATAGGTCGCCTTCGGCAGGAATTCCTCGAAGCGCTCGACGAACAATTCGGTCAGCGGCGCAAGCGCTGCCTTCCAGCGCGCGGCGTGCGGCAACTTCAGCGCGTCCACCTGTGCCGCCAGCGCGAGCAGCCACGCCCAGCCATAGGGCCGCTCGAAGCCGCGGTTGTGCGGCAGATCGAGGTAGGCCAGCTCGCCGGCCATCTTCGCCTCGGTGAAATGTTCTTCGACCACGGCGATGATTTGCCGCGCCTCGGGCAGGTCGGGAAAACGTTCCAGCAGATGCAGCACGAGCCAGTAGCCGTGCACGCACGAGTGCCAGTCGTAGCTGCCATAAAAGACCGGGTGCAGCGCGCGCGGACTCTGGACGTCCTGCGGACCTGCGAGCGAGTGAGTCAGCTTGTTCGGGTACTCGCGCGTGAGGTGGGCGAGCGCAAGCGTCGCGAACTTCGAGGCATGGGCGGCGGTGAGGTGTGTGGTCATCGTGAGCTCATCAGAACCGGAAAACGAAGCAATACATCAGCAGCGTGTTGACGATCAGCAGCAGCACGGCGGTAGGCCATTGCGCCTTGATCACGCCGTTCTTGTCGCTCAGTTCGAGCAGCGCTGCCGGGACGATGTTGAAGTTCGCGGCCATTGGCGTCATGAGCGTGCCGCAGAAACCCGAAAGCATGCCGATCGCACCGAGGATCGCCGGATTGCCGTGGAACTGATGCACGATCAACGGCAGGCCGATGCCCGCGGTCATCACCGGAAAGGCGGCGAACGCGTTGCCCATGATCATCGTGAACAGCGCCATGCCGAAAGTGTAGGCGGCCACGACGGCAAATGCCGAATTTTGCGGAATCCAGTTCGTCACGAGTTCGGACACGACATGGCCCACACCAGCAGCGGCGAATAGCGCGCCGAGCGCCGCGAGCATCTGCGGCAGGATCGCGGCCCAGCCGACGGCATCCATGGTGTGCCGCGCCCCTTTGAGCGCGTGCGTGGGCGAATCACGCAGCATCGCGAGCGCGACGGCGAATGCGACGAGCGTCGCGAGCACGAGCGAGATGAGCGTGACGTTCTTCGTTTCGATGAAGGGCACGTATTTGAGCGTGAGCGTGCCGACCAGCGTGACGGCGGGGATCAACAGCGCGGGAATGAAGAGCCGGTTGCCGAAGCGGCGCGCGCCCTGCTCGCGGCGCATCGCGGCCTCGCCGCTTTCGCCGGCCGACGGGCTGCGACCAAGCTTGCCGGTGCCCGCGATCAAGGCGAGCGCGATGGCGAGACAGCCCATGACGAAATGCGGCAGCACGCCGCCGAACAGGAACGTCACGGCATAGACGCCCCAAAACACGAAGTTGATGACGCGCCGCGGGTTCGCGCGATCGAGCAGATTGAAGACGGCAAACGACGCGAACATCAGGCCCGCGACGACATAAAGCGATTCGAGGCGGATCACGATGCAGCCCCCTGGCGGCGCGCCGTGCCCGGCACGTAGAGGCTGCGAGAGAGACGGTGATCGAGCAGCTTGAGGCGCACGCAATGGATGACGAGCGCCGCGAGGGCCGTGGGTATCGCCCAGACGGACACCTGCAACGGCTCGACGACGATGCCGTTCTGCTCGAGGAACCCCTTGATGAGCAGGATCGACTGGATCGCAATGAAGATGTCCTCGCCGAAGAAGACGGCGATGTTGTCGACGGCCGAAGCGTTGGCGCGAATCTGCTGGCGCACGGCGTCGGGCAGCTCGCCGTGGCGCTTCGTGGCGGCGGCTTCGGCCATCGGCGCGATCAGCGGGCGCACCATCTGCGCGTGGCCGCCGAGCGAAGTCAGCCCGAGCGCGGCCGTGATCTGGCGGATCACGAAGTAGAGCATCAGCACGCGGCCGGTGGTGGCGGCATGCACGCGCGAAATGAGTTGTTTCGCCTGTTCGCGCAGGCCGTTGCGCTCGAGCAGCGCGATCACGGGCAGCGTAAGCCAGACGAGGCCCATATAGCGGTTGTCGGCGAAAGCCTTGCCGAACGCGCTGACGATCTCGACCGTGTGCAGGCCGCCGGCCACGCCGGTCGCGATTCCCGCCGCGGTCACGACGAGCAGCGCGTTCAGGCGCAACGCGAAGCCGATCACGACGATCGGCACCCCTATCAGAACCAGCATTTCTCCTCCGCTTCGTTTGTTTCCTGTTGCTGCGTGTATGGCGTCGGACTCACGAGGCCGAACGTGCGTACCCGTCCTTCCCCATGGCGCTCGATGCAGCCCGGGAATCTATCACGAGAATTTATCGATAAATAGTTGATAAAGTGTTCTTAAGGGAAGTCCCTGGGCCGGGCTCCCGCTTCTGCAGGCCCGTTTGACACGAATTCAGCGCGCCGCGAAGCGGCGTTTGCCCGGGGTGGGCTGGATCGGCAGTTAGTTGCGTTAAGAGCGCGGGCTCGCGCAAGGGCGTTTCGACGCTCAGGCGTGAAGGCACGCAGCGTCCACGTAGTGGAAATTATTCAGGCATCCTGAGCGAATTTGTGCTGATTCCGGCTCGCTTCAGGCGCGTCGTGAAACGACAATTCCATGCCGATCCGTTCGCCTTCGCGCACTCGGCTGATCGCATGCCTGAGGTTCACCCGGTAGTAGCCGCTGCTTCCCTTGAACGGCCGCTGGCCCGTGGCGATGATGGCCGCGTCGCCGCGCGCGAGCGGCACGACCATCGGCCGCGATTGCATGCGCGGGCGCTGCTCGGTCAGCACCAGTTCGCCGCCCGTGAAGTCTTGCCCCGGCTCCGAGAGCAACGCGACGACCTGTAGCGGAAACACATGCTCGCCGTGGCTGCGTTGATGCAAGCCCAGATAGTCGTCGGCGCGCAGCCGGTTCAGATGTGACTGCGCCTGCGTTTGCCCTGCCTGCCGGTTGTGCTCCAGAAATTCATCCAGTTCCGCGGGGTAGCGATACGCAATGTTCAGCGTCTCGTTCCAGCGATTGGCGACATGCGCCAACCTGCGATAGAAGGCCGCGCGCCATTGCGGCAACGGCTGCGGCAGGCTGGCGCCGAAGTAGAACAGATCGCCGCGCCCGAGATCGACGGAATCCAGCGCGACACGGTGCAATGCGCCCGACGCACCGGCCTCGCGCGCAAGCGCACGGGCGTGGTCCGGCGCCACGGCGCGAGGCACCAGCGCGTAGCCTTCGCTGTCCAGTTGCGCGGCGATCGCGGTCCAGTCCAACGTGTCGAGCGGGGTGGCGGGTGAAGTCATGAGCGCAGATCCGTTCGCGTTAGAAGCCAGGCAACGTCGCCGTTTGCGGCACATCGGGGCTGGCCGCGATCGCCTTCTCGTGTTCGAGCAGCCAGCGCTTTCGATGCAAGCCCCAGGCGTAGCCCTTGAGCTCGCCGTTACGCGCAATCACGCGATGGCACGGCACGACGATGGCGATGGGATTCGCCCCGTTGGCCGCGCCGATGTCGATGGCCGCGCGCGGGTCGCCGAATCCGAGTTCCCTCGCAAGCTCGCCGTAGCTCGTGGTGCTGCCGGCAGGAATGCGCCGCAGCGCAGCCCAAACCTGCTGTTGAAGCTCGGAACCCGGCATGACGACGGCGAGACAATCGAGTGCATTCAGCTCGCCTGCAAAATAGCGAGCCAAAGCGCTGGCGATCGTGGCTGGCGCGGGGACCTCGGTCAGCGCGGTGCTGCCGTAGCGCTCGCGCAGGCCGCGATGCAGGCGAGCGCGATGATCGGAGAATTCGAGCGCGCGAATATTTTGCTGTGCGTCGCTCACGAGCGTGATGTCGCCCAGCGGCGACTCGATATGGCTTGAAAACAGTTGCATGATGCAGTCCTCCCTCGTCGAACCCGCCTGAATTGCGCGATGTTCGGGCACTAGCGCGAATCGTGAAAAATAAGGCCCACCGTGTGACGTTTCCCGCTGCGCACCACGCTGACGCCGTGCCGCATGGCCACCTTGCGCGTGCCCCCGCGCCGGTTCAGCGCAGGCCGCTGATTGACGGTGAACAGCACGGCGTCGCCCTGCTCCAGCGGAATCACTTCTGCGCGCTGGCCGTTCGGCGCGCTCTCCGTCATCACGAACTCGCCGCCTTCGAAGTCGGTGCCGGGTCGGGAAAGCAGAATCGCCACCTGTAGCGGAAACACATGCTCGCCGTAGAGGTCCTGATGCAGGCAGTTGTAGTCGCCCGGACCGTACTCGAGGATGAGCGGTGTCGGGCGCGTCTGCCCCGCCCGGCGGCATTGCTCGAGAAACGCGTCCAGTTCGTCCGGGTACTGCATGTCGACGCCCATTTGCCGGTTCCAGCGATTGGCGATCGGCGCGAGATACGGATACAGCGCATGCCGTAGCCGATGCAGCAACGGCGGCAGCGGATACGCGAAGTACTTGTATTCGCCACGCCCGAAATTGTGGCGCGCCATGACGATGCGCGAGCGGAAGCCGTCTTCTTTCGCATACAGGGCCGCGAGCTTTTCACATTGCTCGGGCCTAAGCACGCGAGGCAGCACGGCGTTGCCGCGCGCATCGAGCGATCGCTCGATCTCGGCCCAATCGTATGTTCCGGAATCCGCCTTCTCGGCCCTCATGGCTGCGGCTCTCATGGCATTTGCTCCTCCGTTGGCAACCCGCATTTTTGCTTGAATTGTGCCCGCAGCGCGCGCAAATCCCGCGCCACCAGCCGCGAGACAGCGTATCACCACCGCCTCGGCGACAACATTACGCTAGCGCGCGGCGCGTTCCGATCCGGATCTTGCTATCTAACTCGACGCACACTATTGCGCGAATTTCACGGCAAGAAACGGGTATCTGCCCGCAATGCCGATCGATATCGTGGGTTCGAGGCGGAGCAATCCTGCTTCACCGTCACCGACTATCAGCAAGGAGTCGAATATGTCGATGCAAGAGGGCAACAAGGCGATCGTTGGCCGCTGGTTCACGAGCTTCTGGGGCGAAACATGCGACCTCGGCGTCGTCGACGCAATCGCCGCGCCGGACATGCTGCTCAAATATTCGCTGCACGAACCGCGCCGCGGCCGCGAAGACATCGTGGCGTTCATGACGGATTTCCGCGCGGCGTTCCCCGATCTGAACTTCTGGGGCACCGCCGACCTCATCGCCGAAGGCGACTATGTCGTGGGTCAGTGGGAAGGCGGCGGCACCCATACCGGGCCGGCGTTCGGCGACCTTCTCGCCGGAACCTTGCCGGCCGCGAGCGGCCGCAAGATGCACTTCACCGGCACCACGGTGCTGCGATTGAAGGACGGAATGATCGTGGAAGAACTGGGACTCGACGATGGCGTGACGGCGCTCACGCAACTGGGGCTCATCAAGCGGGCTTGACCGCGGCGGCGGGCGCTGCGCGGCTCGCACGCGAACACGTGGACTCACACCGCACGCACGGGTCCACGTGCAGCACAACGCGCGTACGCGAGTTATTGATCAGGATGACTACGCACTGTCCCGATGCACCATGACATTCGCCTGCGCGTCGACCCATACGGGTACGGCGTCGAGCTTCGCGCCGGTGCACGGCCCGTCGATGCACTGCCCGTCTTCGAAGCGAAACAACGCGCTGTGATGCGCGCACATGATGACTTGCGCCCTGTACGTCGGCACACGGCCTGGCTCGTAGTCGAGTGGCACCGAGAAGTGCGGGCAGCGATTCTCATACGCCCACACCTGCCCCGCACGCCGCACGACGACGACGGGCCGCCCCGCCAGCGCGGCATCGATCACGCGCGCGCCGCCGTCGGGCACATCTGCGAGGCAACACAGGCTCACGATGTCCATGGTTCACACCCGTTGCTCAGGATTGCCAAGGTTCCAGTCCCAAGGACGAATCTCGACGCGCTCGAATACGCCCGCCAGCGTATACGGATCGTCGCGCACGAAGCGCATCACGTCGTCGTAGGCTTCCGCCTCGATCACGAGCAGCGTGCCGTTCAGCGCGTCGCAATGCGGCGCGAGCGTGGAGCCGCCCAGCCTCACGAACACGCCGCGCTGCGACGCCGAGCGCAGATAAGTGCGATGCACCGCCCGCACGCGATCACGCACTTCGCGCATGCCGGGCTTATCGGTGGCGAACACCGCGTAGTAGCGCGTCAAGGGTCTCATGCGCGCTCCAGCACGAAGTCGTAGCACGCCTCGCGAAAGCCGCCGTCGAAGCCGAACTGCTCAGCGAGCGCTGCGCCCGCCGCGTGCTCGCGATAGTCCACCATCAGCGAAGGCTTCACGCCGAACACGGCGTCCGAGTCGAGATACGGGTCGTTGTGGTTGAACAGATGCGTCACGAGCGTGCTGTGGCGAGGCGCCGTGATCATGAAGTGCAGATGCGCGGGCCGCCAGGGATGCCGCCCCGTCGCTTCGAGCATGCGGCCCACCGGCCCGTCGGTCGGAATCGGATAGCAAACGGGCACGATGGTTCGGATTGCGTAGCGACCTTCAGCGTCGGTGCGATAGCGCCCGCGCAGGTTGCCGTGCGGCTGCGCGGTGTCCTGCCCCGAGTACATGCCGTTGTCCGCCGTTTGCCACACGTCGAGCAGCGCGTTCGCCACGGGCTTGCCCTCTGTCGAGAGCACGCGGCCGTGCACGAGCGCAGGCGTGCCCGGCGTGAACGCCATGTTCTCGCCATAGGCGCGCTCGGGCATGCCTTCAATGTAGAACGGCCCGAACACGGTCGTATCGGTCGCGCCCGTTGCGTAGCGGTGATTGATCGCGTCGACGAGCATCGACACGCCCAGCGTGTCGGAAAGCAGGATGAACTCCTGCCGCACGACGTCGTCGCACATCTGGCCCGTCTCGGTGAGAAAGCGGATCGCAGCGAACCATTCCGCCTCGGTCGGCTCCACTTCGCGCACGAACGCATGCAGATGCCGCACGAGGCTTTGCATCAGCGTGCGCAAGCGCGCATCGGGCGTATTCGCGAAGCGCGCCACGACCTGTTCCGTCAAGGCCCGTTCGGCCTCGGTGCCATGCATCGACATGGTGTCTCCTTTCCTATGTCTTGTGTGTTGCCCGCACGGAGCAGACTAGCGCGGCGCGGCGCCTTCCCACGCTCGCTGCAGCAACGCGCGGATCGCCTCGCGCTCTAGCGGACGTGGATTGGGGTACGCATTCGTGCACGCAAGATCGGCCGCTTCGTCGAGGCCCGATTCGGGCATGCCGATTTCCTCGAGCGACAGCGGAATTCCGAGCGACTGGTTCAGCGCGTACAGCAGTGGCCCGGCCTCCTGCGCATGCTCGCCGCCGAGCGCACGCGCCACGCGTTCGAGCGCCTGCGGCGCGGCGGCGTGGTTGTAGTGCGCAGTATGCGCCAGCATGACCGCGTGCGTTTGCGCGTGCGGCAGGTTGAACGTGCCGCCCAGCGTGTGGCAAAGCTTGTGATGCAGCGCCATGCCCACCGCGCCGAGGCAGGTGCCGGCCAGCCACGCGCCGTAGAGCGCACGGCTGCGCATCGCCGCGTCGTCTGGACTACGAACGATGGCTGGGAGTGCCTCGCCCAACGCGCGAATCGATTCTTCGGCCATCAGGCTGATCACTGGATTTGCGTCTTCGGCATAGAGCGCCTCCACCGCGTGCGCCATCGCGTTGACACCCGAGGCCGCCGAAATGCCAGCGGGCAGCGAGACCGTGAGCGAAGGGTCGTAGATCACCGTGCGCGGCAGCACGCGCAAGTCGCGGCCGGTCTTCTTCAGGCGCCCTTCGGTGAGGCCGTAGATCGGCGTCATCTCCGAGCCCGCGTAAGTGGTGGGCACGGCGACGATCGGCAACGACGACTCGAGCGCGATCGCCTTACCGAGGCCGATGGTCGAGCCGCCGCCCACGGCCACGCAGCACTGCGCGTCGAGCGCCGCCGCCTTTTCGCGCGCGGCCCGCGCCACTTCCACGGGCACGTGCATGACCGCCTCCGCGTGAATGCCCGCGGCCCGTTCCCCGAGCAGGCGCGCCACCTCTTCGGCGAGCGCGCGCTGCTCGGGCGTCGAGAGGATCAACGCGCGGCGCGCGCCGAGACGGTCGACTTCCTCGGGCAGCCGTGCAAGCCCGCCCCACTCGAACACGACACGCGACGGCAAACCCTGATAGACGAAGCGATCCATGTTGGCCTCAGCGCTTGAAGTGCGGCGGCACCTGGGCGTCCACGTTGACCCACACCGAGCGGGCCTCCGTGTAGTCGTGCATCGCCTCGAAGCCCATCTCGCGCCCGTAGCCCGACTGCCCCACGCCGCCGAACGGGCTGCCCGGGTTCACGCGCTTGTAGCAGTTGACCCAGCACATGCCCGCGTGAATCTTCGCCGCCATGCTGTGGGCGCGTGACAGATCGCGCGTCCATAAGCCGCTGCCGAGACCGTAGGCCGTGCTGTTGGCAATCGCGAGCGCCTCTTCGTCGGTGCTGAAACGCAGCACTGTGACGAACGGGCCGAACACCTCTTCCTGCGCGATGCGGTCGTCTGGCGTCTTCGCCTCGACCACCGTGGGCCGCACGTAGTAGCCGTTCGCGAGCGCAGGGTCCTGCGGCGCGCTGCCGCCCGTGAGCACGCGGCCGCCCTGCTCGCGCGCCACGTCGACGTATGCCTTCACACGCTCCAGGTGCTGCAGCGACGTGAGCGGGCCCATTTCCGTTTCGGGGTCCAGCGGATTGCCCACGCGAATCGAAGCCGCGAGCGCGACGAAGCGCTCGAGAAATGCATCGGCAATGCGCTCGTGCAGCACGAGACGCGAACCCGCGATGCAGGCCTGCCCCTGGTTGTGGAAGATCGCCCAGGCCGCGCCGTTGATGGCGGCGTCGAGATTGGCGTCGTCGAATACGATATTGGCGCCCTTGCCGCCCAGTTCGAGTTGCACGCGCTTGAGGTTGCCCTGCGAGGCCTCCACGATGCGCCGCCCCGTTGCCGTCGATCCCGTGAACGCGATCTTGCCGACGCCCTGATGCTCCGCGAGGCGCTGCCCCGCCGTGTGCCCGTAGCCAGGCACGATGTTGACCACGCCTGCGGGAAAGCCCACTTCCGCCATCAGCTCGACGATGCGCAGCGTGGAAAGCGGCGTGATTTCCGAGGGCTTCAGCACGACCGTGTTGCCTGCCGCCAGCGCCGGACCCATTTTCCAGCTCGTGAACATGAGCGGGAAATTCCACGGCACGATCTGCCCGACCACGCCGATCGGCGCGCGCTGCACGTAATTCAGGAAGCCCGCCTCCACGGGAATGACCGAGCCCTGTAGCTTGTCGGCCATGCCGCCGAAATAGCGGAAGCATGCGGCCGTGCGCGGCACGTCGAGCGCGCGCGAATCGCGGATCGGGTGGCCCGTGTCGAGCGACTCCAGTTGCGCGAGTTCTTCTCCGTTCGCTTCGATGGCGTCGGCCAGACGCAGCAGCAGGCGCCCGCGCTCGGCGGCCGGCATCGCCGCCCACTGCGGGAACGCGCGCGTGGCGGCCGCAACGGCCAGGTCGACGTCGGCGGCGGTGGCCGCGGCGATCTTCGTGATCAGCGAGCCGTCGTGCGGATTGAGCACGTCGATCGTGCCGCCCTCGACGGCGTCGGTGAAACGGCCGTCGATGAACAATTGCGTTTGCATGTGTAATCCTCGGTTGATGCTCAGGAATGCTTGCCGCTATCAGAACTCGACCGGATAGGGCTTGAGATCGCCGCGCTCGTAGCGCTTGGGCAGATCGGGGGTCGCGTTCTCCCACACGAGCAGCATCGAGCGCTTGGTCGAATAGCCCTGGTGGCGGATATCGGCAGGCATTGCGCAAATGTCGCCCGCGCGCATCGTGATGCGTGCGCGTGGCGCACCGGTGTTCTTGTCGCCGATGTCCCAGACGATCTCGTCGGAGAGCTGCAGGAACCATTCGACGCGGTCATTGCCGTGGAAAACCGGCAGGATGTACTCCTCCGTGGTCGGACAGAACAGGCTCTGGCCGCATACCGAGGTGACCGAGGGGTTCCACGTCACGTCCGAACGCGAGAGGTACTTGAACAGGTTGAACGCGTGCAGCTCGCCTTCGAAGCCCGGCTCGGCGTGCACCTCGGGGTCGTCCTGGGGCACGTCGGCGAATGCGCGGTTCACGGGCAGGTCGTCGCGCAGCGGCGAGTCGCCTTCGAGGCCCGGCATGCGGCGCGTAGCGATGCGCGTGCGCTCGATCGCGGCGTCGTTCTCGCCATGCTTGCGGCCGAATGCGGTGCCCGTTTCCTCGGGCGCGGCGAACGGGTCGAAGCCTTCGTTGGTCCAGTCGTGCAGGATCGCCTTGAAGGTCGCCATGATGGCGGGCGTTTCGAAGGTTTCGATATAGTCCACGCCAGCTTCCTTCATGATGCCGTTGAACGAGCCCGCATACACGTCCACCTTGCCGTAGTGATTGCGCGTGCCGAACACGTGGTCGAAGTTCACCCAGCCGTAGAAGAAGCCCCACGCGACGTCGCGCATCATCGCGCGCAGGAATGCGTCGGCGGGAATGGCGTGCGTGCGGGTCTGGCCTTTCGCGGGCCACAGCACCTTGACGAAGTATTCGTCGCGCGTGAATTCGAAGGCGCCGAGCGTGAAGCGGCGATAGCCGGTCACGGCGTCGGGTTCGCTCGCGCGCACGGTGTCGGCGGCGAAGCCTGCGGAGTGATCGAGGGTTTCGAGGGTGGCCATGTGGTGTCTCCTGTCGACCGGAGTCAGTGCTTCAGCACTGACTCCGGTCCCATGCCCTTAAGGGCGAAATAGTCGGAATGAGCGGATCGGGCTTACGCGATCAGTGCAGGCAGATGTCTGCCCACTTCTGCACGGAAAGCTCGCCAATCATGGTCTGCACGAGCGCCACGCCGGCCTTTTGCGCGGTGAAGCGATACGCGCAGCCGGCCGGCAGCAACGCCTGGTGGCCCCGGCGCAGCACCACATGACCCATCGTCCGGCCCGCGGGTTGTGCGCCCGCGTCGACCGTGCCCGTGCTGCCCGTGGGCGGCGCATCGAGCTTGATGAAGTCGATGCGCACTTCGCCATCCATCAGGACTACGAACTCGTCGTGTGCGCAGGCGAGCCAGCGCGACTGCCCTTCGGTGCGCAGCACCTCGATCACGTATTCGAGGTTCTTGCCGACCACGACCTTCTCATAAGGCGCCGATTGTGCGGCAACTTCGAAAACGTTCGAGAAAACATAGTGGCGGGCGTCGCCGCTCGTGATTTCGATCTCGCCCTTGCGGTACTGCCCGAGCGAACCGAAGACGGTATGGAATGACGAATCGGTCATGGTTGTCTCCTTTTTTGGAAGGTGTCGTTGGATTCAACTTTAGGAGCGCCACGGGGCGGCTACAACCGGCGGTGACGCGACTACGGCATTCGCGTTTCGCAAACAATCGCGCCGAGCGCTAGCGCACCCAGCCGCGTTCGATCAGCGGCACGTCCCACGCGGGCTCTGGGCCCAGGTACTCGGCCAGAAACTCCACGAGCGCCTTCACCTTGAGGGCCTGGCGCTGCGTGGACGGATAAACGGCCGCAAAGCTCAATGACGAAAGCTCGTAATCGGTGAGGATCGGCACGAGCGAACCGTCGAGCAGCGCCGCACTCGCCACGAGCGTGGGCAGGCAAACCACGCCGCCGCCCGTGAGCGCGTAGTCGCGCAGCAAGTGGACCGAATTCGAGCGAATCATGCCGGGCAGCTCCATCTCGACGACTTCGTCGCCGCGCGTCATCACCCAGCGGTTGCGCGAGGGGTAGCCCGAATAAAGCGCCGTGGTGTGCTGCAGCAAATCGCGCGGATGCTGCGGCGCGCCATGCTGCTCCACGTAGGCAGGCGCTGCGCAAAAGAGCCGCCTCACCGAAAAGAGCCGCCGCTCGATCAGCGAGTCGGAGATGGGTGGAAATATCTGGAAGGCCACGTCAAAGCCTTCTTCGATCGGATCGACCACGCGGTCGTTGACGATCACATCGAGCTGGATGCCCGGATAGCGCCGGTTGAACTCGGCGAGCGGCGCGCCGAAATGGCCGAGCGCGAAGCCCGGCAGCATCTGGATGCGCAATCGTCCCGTGGGCGTGGCGCGCAGCTCGCGCATCTGGTCGGTCAGCTCGTTCACGCGGCCCACGACCTCCGCGCATTCGCGATAAAACGCCTCGCCGACTTCGGAAAGGCGCACGTGTCGCGTGCTGCGGTGAAAGAGCGGCGCGTTGACGAATTTTTCGAGCTGCTGGATGCGGTTCGTGACGACCGAGCTGGTCACATTGAGCTGCCGGGCCGCCTCCGCGAAACTGCTGGTCTCCGCCACGCGCACAAAGGCTTCGATACTCAAGAATCGGTCCATGCTCCTCTCTTCTTCATGGGTTCGGGCCATCCAAGTATATGGCTCGACTCTACGCCCCTGTACCGCTGAAGCACGGGCGGCATGGCAAGAGAGGACGACCTGGACAGCGCACGCTCCTTATTCGGGCTGCCCGGCTGCGGGCAATGGCGCGGCGGGGGCAGCCGCGTCGCGGCGCCGCAGCTTCGCAGGCGCGGTTTCCTTGAGCAGGACACTCACCAGCACGCCGAGCACGACGGCGCCGATCGGCAGCCACAGAATGTTCTGGATACCGAAGTGAGCGGCAACGAATCCGGCGAGCGCGGGCGCCACGCCACCGCCAAAGATTTCGCCCGCGCCCACCACGAGCCCGATGGAGGTCGAGACCATGCCGGCCGGCGCGGCCTCGGTCGCGACCGGTCCCGAGAGCAGCGAAACGAGGCCGAGTGTGAAGAACGACGCCGCGAACAGCACGGCGAAGAGTTCGAGCGGCTGCGCGCCCAGGCCGCGAAACACCAGCAGCATGACGGCGGTGCCCACGAAGCCGATGACGCTCGCCACGCGCCGGCCCAGCAGATCCGAGAGCCCCGGCAAGCCGAACTGTCCGACGAAACCACCGAAACCGATGGCAGACGCCACGATGCCCATGCGCTGCGTATCGAGTGCGAGATATTGCGTGAGGTAGAGCGGCAGCATGGCCCCGAGCACGAACACGCCGGTCATGGCGCAAAAGAGCGCCACCATCGCAACGGGAATATTGCGGCTGCGCAGCACGTCGCGCCAGTGGCCGCGTTCAGCCACGGCCGCGTGCGCGCCAACGTCGCGCGCGGCCACGTCCCGGGGCTCGCGAATCACGCGGTACATCAGCAAGCCGAGAATGAGCCCCGGCACCGAAACGAGCGCGAACACCCAGCGCCAGCTCATCACACCCAGCAGTTGCGTGGCGATGATCGGCGCGAGGGCGAGTCCGAACAGCGCGAACCCGCTTTGCTGGAGTCCGAGATTGAAGCCGCGGCGCTTCGGGTGCGAGGCATCGGCCGTGGCCGCGAAGCTCGTTGGGCAGAACGAGCCTTCGGCCACGCCCATCAGCGCGCGCACGGCGAGCAGGCTCGCGAAGCCGCCCGCGAGGCCGGAAAAGCCCGAGAGCAGCGAGAACGCGACGATCGCCGGAATCAGCACCTTGCGCCGGCCGACCTTGTCGGACATGCCGCCCATCACCGCCGCGAACACACCCCACGAAAGGCCCAATATGCCGATGCAGTTGCCCACATCCTGCGCGTTCAGGTTCAGGTCCTTCATGATGGATGGGAACAGCGGGGCGATCAGCCAGCGGTCGAGGCCCACGAGGCCGAAGCCCAGCGCCAGCAGTGCCACGGCCTTCCACTCGTAGGCCACGTCCCATGTGTTCGGTTTCATCTCTGTCTCCTTGGGCCAGTCGCCTGCCGCAGCGTTTGACGTTGCGGGCCGCCCGCCCTTTGCCGGCGCAAGTCGCGCCATCCTGTACGTTCGAAAGCGGTGTGCGACGCTGCGGATTCGCAGGACGCCATCGACATCGACGCCACCAGGATAGTCGCAAGCACCGCGTAATCGGAACCGGATAACGCCCGAATACGTCATTCGCGAATCGCAAACAATGGGCTTCGCGCCGCGGGCGGGCAATGCAGCCGGGACGCTGCGCCATGTGCGCCGCGCGCGCTTTGCCGCGCGCCGCCCATCCCAGGACAATTACCGGTAGACGCACTCACGCTCGCCGGGCGGTATGCCGGCACGGTGAATAGGCAAGGTTCAGCGCATGAGCTTGACCAGTTCGAGCGCGACGCCCGGCACGAGGACCACCACCACGAGCGCGACGATGTTCGCGCACAGGAACGGCACGGTCCCGCGGAAAATGGTGCGTATCGACAACTCGGGCAATATGGTCTTCACCATGAACACATTCATGCCGACGGGCGGATGAATCATGCCGATCTCCATCATCATCGCCACGTAGATGCCGAACCAGATCATGTCTGCGCCGAGAGGCTGCACGACCGCGGCAAACACGGGAATGGTGAGCAGCATCATCGCGAGTGCTTCCATGAGCGAGCCGAGCACGATGTAGATGCAGGTGATGACGGCGATCACGCCGAGCAGCGGCAAATGCAGCGCGTGAATCCAGGCAACCAGGGTGGCGGTCAGGCCGGAGAGCGTGATGAAGTTTGCGAACACCATGCCGCCGAAAGCAATCGCGAAGATCATTGCGGTCGTCTTGCCCGCCTCCACGAGCGACTCGAACAACAACGCCCAGGTCAGCTTGCGGCGCAGCCCCGCGAACAAGAGCGCGCCGGTCGCGCCGACGCTCGACGCCTCCGTCGCCGTGAAGACGCCGCCGTACAGGCCGCCCACCACGAGCAGGAACAAAGCGAGCACGCCCCAGATCTTGCCGAGCTTGCGAAAGCGGGTGGGCCAGTCCACCCGCTCGCCGCGCGGGCCTTTGGCGGGATCGCGCCGCACGGTCCACCAGATCGAGAGCAGGAACAGCGCGCCGAGCAACAGGCCCGGGCCAATGCCCGCGATGAAAAGCTTGCCGATGTCCTGATCAGTCAGGACTCCATATATGAGCAGTGGAAAGCTTGGTGGAATCAACGCGCCAAGCGTGCCGCCCGAGCTCACACAGCCGGCCGCGAGGCTGTCCGCATAGCGATGCCGGCGCATGGGTGGCATCGCGACCTTCGTCATCGTGGCAGCCGTGGCGATCGAACTGCCCGACATCGAGGCAAACCCCGCGCAGGCGAGCACCGTGGCGTGCGCGAGACCGCCCTTGAAGTGGCCAATCCAGGCGTTGGCCGCGTCGTAGAGCTCCTCGGCCAGATCGGCCTTGTAGATGAACGTGCCCATCAGGATGAACATCGGCAGCACGGAGAGATTCTCGTTGGCCGCGAGATCCGCGATCGTCATGCCGGCCATGGCGAGCGCGGGCTCCCAGCCGCGAATCAGCGCAAAGCAGCCCACGCCGATACCGAGCATCGCAAAGCCGAGCGGCACGCCGACGAATGCGAACAGCAGAACGGCGACGAAGCCGGAGAGTGCGAGCGTCATGGCGTCTCCTTGCGGCCGAGGGCAGCGAGATGATCGAAGGTGAGCGCGAGCAGTACGAGCAGCGTGACGCCCGACAGCGCGCTCATGGCGTAGCTGAGCGGCGCGAGCGGCCACTCCAGCACCGTCGTGGTGATGCGGTTGTGCGCGAGGTCCGCACCGTCGCTTGCGAGCTGCCACGTCATGATGCCTACGGCAACGAGGCTCACGAGCAGCACGAACAGGTGTTGCAGCCAGCGGCCGAGGCGCCCGAAGCGCCCCTGCAGCAGGTTCACGGTGATGTGCTGCTGGCCGAGCGTGACGAGCGGAAACGCCGAGAAAATGAGGATCGCCATGGCAAAACGCACGATCTCGGAAGCGCCGCGTATGGGCGCGGCGAACCAGTAGCGCATGAAGACGTCGCAGAAGGTAAGGCCCATGATCGAAAGCAGCACGAGCGCAACGACAGCGCCGAGTGCGCGCCTGAGCCAGCGCGAGACGGCGCTTTCTCGAGGAATGCTGGCACCATCGGCAAGGACGCCGGGTGGGTGCAATGCAGCCGAAGGACTTGCGTGGCTCATTTCGCCTCCTGTTTCGCTTCGTCGCGGTAGTACGCAAGGGCTGCCGCGCCATCCACATGCAATTGCTCCGCGCGCGCCAGCCATTGCGCGTCCATCGGTTTCGCCAGCGCGCGCAGTGCATCGACGAACGCGGGCGATGGATCGATGAGCTTGAGCCCCCTCGCCACGGCTTCTTCGCGTGCGTGCTCGTTTGCCGCGTCGATCACGGCCATGCGGTGCGCGAACGCTTCACCCGAAAGCGCGGTTATGGCCGCGCGATCGGCCGGTGCAATCGAGGCCCACACCTCTTTGTTCACGAAGAGCGAGAAGCTCGGGGCGGTGATGCCGCCCGGCACGCTGGTCTCGAAGCGCGCATAGCGGACCACGTTGAAGCGCGCGGCATCCATCTCGGGAATGCCGGCAAAACCGTCCACGGTGCCGCCCGCCACCAGCTCGCTCATCTTCGCGGCGGGCGTGGCGACCACGCCCGCGCCGCCACGGTCCATCAGCGTCGAGGCAACGCCGGGCAACGCCCAGTACTTCACGCCGCGTATGGCCTGAAGCGACGTGACAGGTTCCTTGAGGCTGTATATCTCGCCCGCCGGAAACACGACGAGCGCGAGCAGATGGACGTCGCGATATTCGTCGGCCTGCCTGAAGTACTTTTCATGGGTGCGCCAGAGCGCGACCGACATGCCCTCGGACGAAGCGGAGCCTAGCGGCAGATGCGCGAGCTGCTCGAGGCTCGCCTTGTTCTGGATAAGGCCGTTGAAGATGTACGCGCCGTCCACGATGCGCTTGCGCACCACATCCCACTGTTGCTGGGGCGAGCCGATGCTCGTGGGCGGAAAGACAATCTTGACGCGCCCCTGCGTGGCGCGCTCGACGTCCTCGGCCCACGGCTTCATGACCTCGACGTTGAAGATGTGCTGCGGCGGCAAGAAGGCGTTGACGACCAGCGTCGTGGCGGCGTGCGCCATGGCCGGTAACGCCATCCACAGCGCCGCAACGAGGGCTGTGATGAGGCGAACCATGTTGTCTCCTGCTTATAAGAATGAGTTGGGCCGGCGTAACCGCAGCGGGGGCCGGCGCCCCGTGCGGCCGCTACCAGTCGCCCAGCAGGATGCCGCCTTTCTCCGAGACCTCCGTCCAACGCTCGACGAAGCGCGCGGGCGCCGTCTGCCGCAAGGTGCGGTGGCGCAGCCAGTCGAACAGACGCTCGTGCAGCCCGGCACGCACGGCCGCGTGCGCGGCGTCGTGGCCAAGGTCGTGCAACTCGTCGGGGTCGGCCGCGAGATCGAACAGTTGCGGCGCGAAGCCGTCGTAATGGATGTATTTCCAGCGGCCGTCGAACACCATGAAGCAGCGGCAGCCGTCGAGCTCGCGGCCAAGCCGCGTGCGCGTGCGCGAGCGGAACGAATAGTCGAACTCGCTGAACACGGCGTCGCGCCACGCCACGCTGCTCGCGCCATGCAACAGCGGCTGCAGCGAGCGGCCCTCGACGATATGGCCGGGAATCTCCACGCCAGCGGCGTCGAGGAAGGTGGGCAACAGATCGATCGCCTCGACGAGCCGCCGCTCGACCGTGCCGCGCGTGGCATCGGCTTCGGCGCGCGGATCGACCACGATGAGGGGCACGCGCGCAGCGGCGTCGTGAAAGAGCTCCTTTTCGCCAAGCCAATGGTCGCCCAGATAGTCGCCGTGGTCGCTCGTGAACACGATCATTGTGTCCTGCTCGCGGCCCGTCTCGCGCAGGAAGGCGAACAACCGGCCCAGGTGATCGTCGATCTGCTTCACGAGCCCCATGTAGGTGGGGATGACCGTGTTGCGCACCTCGTCGCGCGAAAAGCTCACGCTCTCGTCGTGCTTCATGAACGCGCTATGGACGGGGTGCGGCCGCTCACGCTCATCGAGCGTGCGCACGGCGGGCTTCACGTCTTCGGCGCCATACATGTCGTTGTAGGGCGCGGGCGCCATGTACGGCCAGTGCGGCTTGATGAGGCTCAGGTGCAGGCACCAGGGCGCGTCGCCCTGCTCGCGAATGAACGCCATCGCGCGCTCGATCATGTACGGCGTTTCCGAGTGCTCCTCACTGACGCGCGCGGGCTTCGCCGCGTGGCGCATCTTCCAGCCGCTCAGGATTTCGCCGTTTGGCCCTTCTGCCGAATTTGCGTAGTCATGCCAGGGATTGTCGCCCTCGTAGCCCCGGCTCCTCAGGTAGTCGCAGTACGGCGTTTCCACGCGAGCGCCGAAGAGACCCGGGTGAATGCCGTCGTCGCGATCGAACGGCTCGAAGCCGCACTCCTCGACCAGCACCGCGCCCGGCGATTCGTGCGTCATGCCGAGGCGCTGCATGCCCGCCTTGTCCGCGACCATGTGCGTCTTGCCCGCTAGCGCGACGCGCATGCCGCGCGCGCGCAGATAGTCGCCGAGCGTGAGTTCGCCCACGGGCAGCGGCACGAAGTTCCAGTACGCGCGATGGCTCGCCACATAGCGGCCCGTGTAGTACGACATGCGCGATGGTCCGCAAACGGGACTCTGCACGTACGCGCGCTCGAAGCGCACGCCGCGACGCGCGAGCGCATCGATATGAGGCGTGTGCAGCGTGGGATGGCCATAGCAGGACAGGTAGTCCCAACGTAGCTGATCGCACATCACGAACAGAATATTCTTGACTGTCTCCATCTTTCTCTCCTTCGGATGAAGAGAGCGTAGTTCAGCCCAGATGCGTGCCCCAGCGATTTCTGAGAAGATTTCACCCAGTGAAACGCTACGGATCCCGCCATGTGGTCCCCCAAAGTCAAGACCATCGACGCCCTCGAACGGGGGCTCATCACGCTCAGGACGCTGCAGGAGCTTCAGGCCGCGAGCCTGCACGATCTGCATCTGCATACGGGCATTCCGAAGGCCACGCTGCTGCGCATTCTTCTGACGTTGGAGCGCCAGGGCTTGATCTGGCAGCGGCTGGCCGACGGACTCTTTCGACCGAGCTATACGCTGCAGGCACGCGCGCGGCGCCTCGATCGCGTGGACCATCTGATCGAATGCGCGGTGACGGAACTGGACCAGTTGCAGGGCCGCATCCTCTGGCCGTCGGATCTCGCCGTGCGGCGCGGCACGACGATGGCGCTGTGCGAGTCGAACCGCACGCGCTCGTACTTCGTCGTCAACCGCGACAAGCTCGGCTACGAGATCAACATGCTGCGCTCGGCGGTCGGACGCGCGTACCTGGCGTTCTGCCCCGACGACGAGCGCGAGGCGATACTCGAAGCCTTGCGCACCGGCGCGCGCCCGGGCGACGAGCGTGCGCACGATCGCCGCTACGTCCGGCAACTGCTGAACGAAACGCGGCGCCTCGGCTATGGCGCGCGCGAAAGGACCTTTGGCGGCGCGTACGATAAATCGCGTGCGCAGTACAACGACGGCTTGTCCGCGCTCGCGGTGCCGATCGCCGCGCCCGACGGCTCCGTTGCCGCGTGCATCAACATTGTGTGGATCGAGCGGCTCTTCAAGGTGGAGGAGATGGCCGCGCGCCATCTGGGCGATCTGCAGGCCGCTGCCGCCCGGATCGCCGGGAAGATACGCGAAGACTGAGCGCAGCGATCATGCTTTGCCGAGGTGCTCGGTGTGCATGTCGCTCAGGCGGCTGAGCAGGATGCCATAGCCCGTCAGGTGCCCGAGATACACGCTCGTGTACACGCCGGTTGCAGGCAACGCTTCGACGAGCGCGTGCAGTTCCTCTAGCGTGAGCGGCTTCGCGGCGAGGCCAGGGCGTTCGATCCGAAGGTCGGCTTGCGAAGCCAGTTGCCTGTGCACGTCGACGAGGCGCGCGAAGCCGCGCCGGTAGGCGTCCTTCCATTGCGCGTCGAGCGCTTCGAATTGGGCGTTGAAGGTATCGAGCGTTTCGAGGAATCCGACGATCGAATCGAAAAGCTCGTGATAGCACGAGAAAAGCGGCAGGCGGTCGCGATTGCGCTCCAGGTGGGGCGAGACCCAGGACTGCTCGAGATCCGACTTGAGCAGATCGTGGGCCTGCTTCAGATTGCTGCTCGACAGACGCAGTGCGGCAGTGGCCGACTTCAGCTTCGCGCGGTCCACCGTTTGCGTGGCGACCTCGTCGAGCAAAGCCGTGGCTTGTTCGTTGCCGTCGTTGACGAGCGTGTTCGCCCAAAAGCCGTGATCGGGCGGAAAGGCAATCTGCTGAATGATGAAGCCGAGCAGCATGCCGAGCACCACGCCGATCAACCGTTGCTCCAGCAACGGTATGTGCTCGCCCGTGTACAGCACGAGCGTCATCGGCACCGTGATGCTCGTCATCTGGAACACCGAAGGGCGGATGCGCACAATCGTGAAGATCACGAGCGGCAGCAGGATCACGCCCAGCCACAGGTGCGGCGCAGTCGCCCATATCAGCAGCGTGCCAATGGGCATCGCGACCAGATTCGACATCACGCGTTTGTAGAAGTACCCGCGCGCCGCCGAGATAGAGCTGCCGAGCGCAAGGGTAAGCATGGCCGAGCCGGAAAGCGCGACCGCCGCCTCGGGAAAGCCGCACGCGTAGGGAACGCCAAAGCCGATCCACAAGCCGAGCGTGAGCTTCGTATATTTCGCGAGTTCGGAAAGGGAAAACCGTGCCAGTGCGCGGCGAAACGGCGTGAGCGGTTTGTGAGCGTAGGAGATGGAAGCCATGAATGGACTTTGCGATAGGAACGACGAGGACCGCTGCGGATCATACCGGCAGATCAAATCAACGGAAACGTCACCTCGGCCCGCAGCCCCGACTGACCGTCGTCGCGGTTACGCAGCGTGACGGTCCCGCCATAGCGCGTAACGATGGCCCGCACGATCGCGAGACCCAGCCCGCTGCCCTCCGCACTCTGGCTCACGCGAAAGAAGCGGTCGAACACGCGCGGCAGCAGCGCCTCGGGAATGCCCGGCCCGGTGTCCTGCACCACGATGTGCGCGACGCCCTCGCCCGGGTGCACGCGCAGATCGACGGCGCCGCCTTCGGGCGTGTAGCGCAGCGCGTTGCCCACGATGTTCTTGACCACGGCACGCATGTCCGATTCCGTCGCGCGCACGCGGGCAGGCATCAATTCGTCCGCGCCGATGTCGATGCGCTTTTGCGTCGCGATGGGCAGCAGTTCGGAAACCACCGAAGTCACGACTTCTGTCACGTCGAGCTCGACCGGCTCCGAGGTCGAAACCTGCGCTTCGGCGCGCGCCATCTGCAGCAATTGCGAAACCATCGCGCTCGTGCGCTCGATGCCGCGATGCAGCGCGAGGAAGCGCTCGCGATTGCCCGGCGCGATGTCGGGCCGGAGATTGTCGGCCTGCAGCTTCAGCGCGGTCAGCGGCGTGCGCAGTTCGTGCGCGGCATCGGAAATGAAGTGGCGTTCGAGCTGCATCGATTCGTCGAGCCGCTCGATCATCCGGTTGATCGAGCTCACGAACGGGTCCAGCTCCACCGGCAAACCATCGGCCGGCAGCGGCGTGAGGTGCGCGGAGTCGATGGCCTGCGCGCGCCGGCCGAGCCGCTTCAGCGGGCCGAAGGCGCGCCGCACGCACAGGTAGACGGTGACCCAGACCGCCGGAATCAGCACGAAAATGGGCAACAGCGCCCGCACCGCGCTGCGCTCGGCAATGTGCTGGCGCACCGACACGCGCTGCGCGACCTGAATGACCTCGTCGTAGGTGACCAGCGTGTAGACGCGCCAGGCCTCGCGATTGACCACCTGGTCGGAAAAGCCGCCCGGCGAATCGCGGTTGAACACGACCGTGCTATCGGTCGTGCGCGTGGGCGTTTTGTGGTGATCGGTCCAGACCAGCACGACGAGATCGTCCGCGTTGCCCGAGCCAGACGAGCTGTGGGGAATGGCGGCTTCGAACACGTCGCGGATACGCACGGCGACATCGGAAAGGCGGTCGTCGAGCAGCGCGTTCACGCCGACGAGCGCGAGGCGATATGAACTCACGCCCTGCACGATGCCGAAGATCGAAAGCAGGATGCCGAGCGAGACGATCAGTTGCGTGCCGAGAGACCTGGCCTTGACGAGCATGATGGTCGACGTTGCGGTAGCGGTGGCGCTTTGGATCGGCGGCCGAGCCTGCGTAACGATAGCAGAATGCCCGCCGCGCGGCGCCCGCGGTCCCTGGCGCGGGCGTGGCCCGCTTGTGAGCTGCTTCTGGGCTGCTTCTGGGCTGCTTGTGGCCGGCAAGGGCCTGCGCGTGATCTATACTTTTTCGTTGGCGGCCGCCGGCCACAGGCGCTGCGAACGTTTCGGAACCCCAGGGGTTTCGCACTCCAGATTTGACCCCTTCTGAGTGGGCCCATCACCATGCGTATCCTCGTAGTCGAAGACGACATCGATATCGGCCAGGGCCTGCTGCGTGCGCTCAAGGACACCGGCTACAGCGTCGACTGGATCCGCGACGGCGCGAGCGCGAAGGAAGCCATGCTCGGCAACGCCTACTCCATCATCCTGCTCGATCTCGGCCTGCCCGGTTCCGACGGCATCGACGTGCTCTCCTGGACGCGCAGCCGGGGCTGTACCACGCCGGTGCTGATCGTGACGGCGCGCGACGACATCGACACGCGCATCCGCGGTCTCGACATCGGCGCCGACGACTACCTGCTCAAGCCGTTCAACACCTCGGAGCTGCTCGCGCGCATCCGGGCGATCGTGCGCCGCCATGCGGGCGCCGCCGTTTCCACGCTCGGCGACGAAACGCTGTGCCTGAACCTCGAAAAGCGCGAGCTTTCGTTTCGCGGCCATCGCGAAGTGCTGCCCGCGCGCGAGTTCGCGCTCGTGGCCGCGCTGCTCGAGCGCCCGGGTGTGATCCTCTCGCGCTCGCAGCTCGAAGACCGCCTCTACGGGTGGGGCGAGGAGGTCGAAAGCAACGCGGTCGCGGTGCTCATTCATGCGGTGCGCAAGAAGTTCGGGCACGAGGTGATCCGCAATATTCGGGGCTTTGGCTGGACCATCGACCTGCCTTCGCGCGATGGGGCGAATCCGCCGCCGGCCGCGGGCGACTCGGGCTGCCCGGCGGCGGGCTGACCCCTCGCGCATTCCGTCATACGGTGCGGCGCAACGCGGCCCGCACGGCACCATGCGCAGCAAGGGTGGCGCGGTCCGCCGGCGGCGCGGCAGACACGCTCAGGGCCGCCTGCGCGGGCTTCGCGTGCGAAGACAGCGCCGCCGGTGCCAGCATCCACGCCGCGATGCCGGCCAAGAGCGCGTCTGCCCGTTGCACACGGTCGTTGCCGGCGCAGCCGCGCCGGAGTCGCATTGAAATCACCACGCGGCCCGAATCTCATGCCGGCTTGAACCAGCGATTCGCGACGCCGAAAAAGAGCTCGTCGATTTCCGCGTCCGAACAGGTATCGATCAAGCGCCCGTAGCGCTCGTACAGTTCGGGAAACCCCGTGGCGAGCCCGCTGATCGGCATGTGGCTGCCGAACATGCAGCGCGACACGCCGACGGTCTCGAGCGTGGCCGCCACCCACGGATAGACCTGATCGACCGACCAGCGCATGCCGAAGATGCACTCCAGCGCCGAAATGTCCACGCAGATGTTTTCGCAGGCGGCGAGATCGGCGAGGCTGCGTTTCCAGTTCGCGTAGCCGTCGCGGCCCAGATCGAGCGGCCAGCCCATGAGCGCGACGGTGAAGCCCATGTCGGGATACGAGCGAATCACGCGGATCAAGTCGGGAAGCTGCGGCGCGAACACTTCGAGGCCGCACTTGAAGCGGTGGCCGTTCAACAGCCGGAGTTTGCTGCGCCACGCGGGGTCGCGCATCAGGTCGGGCCGCTTGGCGAAACGTCGCAGCGGGTTGGCCTGGTCCCACACGAGGTGCTCGCGCACGGCCGTCACGCGCGGCAGCGCGGCATAGCGCTCCAGCACCTGTTCGAGGTTGGGATCGAGGAAATCGACCTGAGCGACGAGCGCGTGACGCAGACCGCTCGCCGCCGCGAGGCGCTGGGCCCACTCCGCTTCGCGGCGCGGGTCCGATGACAGGAATTCGTGCCAGACGACCGCATCGACATTGTGGTCGCGGATATCGGCGAGATAGTCGTTCAGCAAATAGCGGCGCGGCAAGCGCTCGTCGTTGCCGATGAAGGCCTCGTAGCCGGGATCAGCCTGTTCGAGGAAGGCGTGCCGGTTCTGGCGGTAATCGTAGAGGTGTAAATGGGCGTCTACGATCCTGTGGGGAATCTTCATGGTCTCACTCTTTTCGTTGCGGCTGCGGACCCGTTTCGGGTGCCACTGCGTCCGTTCAATCGACGTTTGCGAACGCATGCGGCGCATGCGTAGCTGTACTCACGGCTCCTCGGCCAGTGCGTGGATCGAACGGGCGCGCCGGGTGGTTCGAGGTGATTTCGGAATCCGGCTTGCGCGCGACGCTCACCACGGCACGCATTCTCGGCGCGCAAAGTTAGGGGGGAATTAGCCGAATTCGCGGCGGCTTTTGTGGCGACCCCTGAATAGCGCGCGCCCCTGTTGCAACGACCGATCGGTCGGAATATGGGTATGAGCGATGGGCTACCCGATACATCGTTTGGTCACGAGATTACTTCGCATTCCTTCTTGTTTTGTCGCTTGGTGTGGCGTTGCGGTAGAGGCGCCACCACGATCGAGTGATTCAGGAACCCTCACGTCATCCATGATGGCCGCAGCTCTGCAACGTTTGCGACATGCTCGAACCCATGGTTGCGCGCAACGCCAGCGCGGCGAAGTGCACGTCGGTACGCCCGGCGCGGGCGGACACGCCGACCTCGCGACGCGCCACGCACGGACACACGCATGCATGCGCTGATCGTTGTGCCCGCAACGTCGATGAACAAGCGCCTCATCTCCTTCAAGATCCGGGCAGCCATGCTTTTAGTGTCGACAGTTATACCCCCGTGCATGAAGAATGCCGATCGCACTCCCGGAACGAATTGCCCTTGTGTATACACTCAAGCGAACTGCCTGCGCGCTCGAGGGCATAGCCAGTGAGCGATTTGTTACAATCGGCGGCGCTGCGCCCGGCTGCGGCGCCTCGGGGGAAAGCGTATGGATGAAGACGTCGGCGTGATGGCCGCTTCGGAAGCGGGCGAGCAAACGCCCGTGGCCGAGATCGTCGACTGGGTGGCGCGCGGCATCATCGAAGGGCGGCTGCATCCCGGCGACGACCTCAATTCGGTCGATCTCGCGAAACGCTTCGGCGTGAGCCGCACGCCGGTGCGCGAAGCGCTCTTCGCGCTCACGCGTGAGGGCCTTGTCGACTGGTCGCCGCGCCGCCGGCCGCGCGTGGCCACCATGAACCTCAAGGAAGTGCGCGAGATCTACGAGTTGCGCGCCCTGCTCTATGCCCAGGTATCGCTCGCGATCGTCGAGCACGCCACGGACGAAGACATCGAAGCGCTGTGGCGCGCGCATCGCAAGTTGGCCGAGGTGGCGGCGAAGGGCGACGTGGACGGCTACTTCTGGGCCAACGTCGCGTTTCGTGACGAGGAACTGCGCGTGAGCCACAACGGCATCTTCAAGGAGGTGCTGGACTCCATGCGCATGCGCACGAACCGGCTGCGCCACCTGAGCACCTCGCTGCCGGGGCGTTTGCAGCGTTCGTGCACGGATCACCAGCGGCTGTGCGAAGCGTACGCCGAGCGCGATGGCGTGCTGGCCGCCGCGCTGAACCGCTCGATCGTGATGGGCGCGCTGCACGCCATCGAGGCAGCCTGGGACAGCCAGCGCTGAGCAGGCGGCGAATCAGCTTGGGGGCAAGCGGCCCATGCCCCTTTTATGGGCGCGGATATCGCGTCGTATGAGGCGTCGAGCCCTGCCCGCCAAACTTGCCGAAAGGCCAGGGATGCCAGATACTTGACGATTCGACCGAATTCCCACCGCATTCTCGTTCTACCGGGTTCTTTCTCATGAGCACAATTCTCGAAAGCCTTCCGACCGGCCAAAAGGTCGGTATCGCGTTCTCCGGCGGTCTCGACACGAGCGCCGCGCTGCACTGGATGCGCCTGAAAGGCGCCGTGCCGTACGCCTACACAGCCAATCTCGGCCAGCCCGACGAAGACGATTACGATTCGATCCCGCGTCGCGCGACCGAATACGGCGCCGAAGGCGCGCGTCTGATCGACTGCCGCGCGCAGCTCGTGGCGGAAGGCATCGCGGCCCTGCAGTGCGGCGCGTTCCACATCTCTACAGCCGGCGTCACGTACTTCAATACGACCCCGATTGGCCGCGCCGTAACGGGCACCATGCTCGTGGCCGCAATGAAGGAAGATGGCGTCAACATCTGGGGCGACGGCAGCACCTACAAGGGCAACGACATCGAGCGCTTCTACCGCTATGGCCTGCTCGTCAATCCGGACCTGAAGATCTACAAGCCGTGGCTCGACCAGCAGTTCATCGACGAACTGGGCGGCCGCTCGGAAATGTCCGAGTTCATGCGCCAGTCGGGTTTCGAATACAAGATGTCGGCTGAGAAGGCCTATTCGACCGACTCGAACCTGCTCGGCGCGACGCACGAAGCGAAGGACCTCGAGAGCCTGGAAAGCGGCATCAAGATCGTGAACCCGATCATGGGCGTGGCGTTCTGGCGCGACGACGTCAAGATCGACAAGGAAGAAGTGACGATCCGCTTCGAAGAAGGCCAGCCGGTTGCCCTGAACGGCAAGACCTTCCCGAACGCCGTCGAGCTGATGCTCGAAGCGAACCGCATTGGCGGCCGTCACGGTCTTGGCATGAGCGACCAGATCGAGAACCGCATCATCGAGGCGAAGAGCCGCGGCATCTACGAAGCCCCGGGTCTGGCGCTGCTTCATATCGCGTATGAGCGCCTCGTGACGGGCATCCATAACGAAGACACGATCGAGCAGTACCGCGAGAACGGCCGTCGCCTTGGCCGCCTGCTCTATCAGGGCCGCTGGTTCGACCCGCAGGCGATCATGCTGCGCGAAACCGCCCAGCGCTGGGTCGCGCGCGCGATCACCGGCGAAGTGACGGTCGAGCTGCGCCGTGGCAACGACTACTCGATCCTCAGCACGAAGTCGGAGAACCTCACGTATCAGCCGGAGCGTCTCTCGATGGAGAAGGTCGCTTCGACGTTCTCGCCGCGCGACCGCATCGGCCAGCTGACGATGCGTAACCTCGACATCACCGACACGCGCGAGAAGCTGCGCGTGTACTCGAAGGTCGGTCTGCTCGCACCGGGCGAGGCTTACACGCTGCCGCAGCTGAACGACGGGAAGAAGTAACGCGTCATCGCCACGCTGCGAAGAAGGGGAAGGCTCCGGCCTTCCCCTTTTTTTATTGCTTCGCGAGTTGGCAAAGGGGCGTTGACGGTGTTGAAGTTCTCCACAGTTTTTGTTGGCAAGCTTGTGGAGAACACTGGAACGACTACCCCAACCCGTTGATCCAGCAGATCTTTTCTGGTGTGGGACGGCATGCGGCACAGCAGCAACGCGCACGCCATTCCGGGCACACGGTGAAGGTCATCGAATACGCCCACATCCTCTACAGCTGCCGAGCGTATTCACCGACGCTCACTGCACGGCAAGCTGCTTCATCTTCCCGTACACGAATTGCCCGAAGTACCACGACAAGTCGGAGTGGTTGAGGATGTTCGCATCGGATAGCGAGCCTGCCTCGAGCTTCAGACGGCGCAGCATGAGCTTGCCGGCCTGCGA